>JASJAX010000033.1 GCA_030066755.1 Acidimicrobiia bacterium | reverse complement strand
GAGTCCCAGGTGCGCGAGAAGCTCCACACCAAGCTCGACGCCAAGATGCCGTCCGAGAAGGTCGACGAGCTCGGAGACAAGGTCGTTGCCGGCATGCGTCAGAAAGGCATGCTGGGCGAGGACGAACCGCAGCCGGTCGACGAGGCATCAACCGCCACCGAGTGAACCGGCGACCGTCGTCTCCAACACTTCGAGGGGCATACTCCCGCCGCCGAGCACGAGGTCGTGGAACTCCGCGAGGTCGGTGATTCCCGACGCCGCCGCATCGTCGCGGAGGTCGAGGATCTCGAGCATTCCGATCATGTAGCCGGTCGCCTGACCCGGTAGCACCATGTAGCGCTCGACCTCGTGAGACCAGCCGCTGATTCTGGCGTCCATGTAGTCCTTCGCTTCGCGATGTGACCAGCCGAGCGAGTGGATGCCAGTGTCGACGACGAGGCGCACGGCTCGGAGGAGTTCGAGCTCGAGGCGCCCGATGTCGCCGTAGCCGTCATTGGTGTAGAGGCCGGTTTCGGCGGCAAGCCGTTCGGCATACAGCGCCCAGCCCTCTGCGAATCCGTTGTATTGGATGAAGCGGCGGAAGGTCGGAAGGTCGAGTTCCTGTGCGATCGCGATCTGGGTGTGATGCCCGGGCACGGCTTCGTGGTACGTGATGGTCGGCATCGTCAGCAGGGAGATGTTGCCGCCAACCCCAGCGTGGAACGCCCCTGGCCGGGACCCGTCGACCGACCCAGACACGTAGTAGCCACCACGCCCCGCCGGCTCCGCAACGATCCCAACGTCCGCCGATGGCCAGAGTCCGAAGGAGTCCCGAAGAGTGACCTCGGCCTGAGCGATCAGTCCTTCGTACGTGGCGACAACCCGATCGCGCCCCCCACTGCCGGTGCCGTCGAGGGACCCGGCCTCGCGGCGGGCTCGCTGCCGGAGCTCGCCGATCGATCGGTCCGAGGGGTAGCCGAGGCGATCGAAGGCAGCCCGTAGCTCCATCTCGACCCGCCCCACCTCACGCTGACCAAGTTGGTGGACTTCGTCGGGTGTCATGGCCGTAGAGGTGTGGTCACGCAGGAGCCAGGCGTAGAAGTCGTCGCCGTCGGGGAGTCGCCAGACACCGGGGTCGTCGCCGGAGCGAGGCAGGATGTCACGCAGATGGTCGATCAGGGAGATCCACGCCGGAACGAAGGATTCGGCGAGCACCCGGGTGGCTCGATCGAGCAGGTCGGCGCGCATCGCCTCATCGAGACCGGCAACACCGTCGAGGCGTTCCTCGAACGCCGTGAACAGCGCCAACCGGTCCGTGCGCACGTCCGTCGCTGTCGTGGTTCCACCGAGATCCTCGCGAAGGGTCCCAATCGCCCAATTGACGATCAGAGCCGGTGGGGCGATGCCCATCTCGTCGCTGATCCGCAGCCGCTCGAGCAGTCCGTTCACCTGTGGTCGGATCGCCTCGAGTCGGGTGATGTAGTCATCGGCGTCTGCAACGGTGGCGAGGGGATGCTCCTCCGTGAGGAAGAGGATCAGATTGAAGTTGTAGCTGTTGACGAAGTGGTGCACCGGGTACTCGTGATAGGCAAACGGGTGGCCGCGGACTTGCTGATCGAGGTACCACTCGTAGACGTCGTACGACACTTGGTCCCCGGTCGGGAGCACGGATCGGTCATACGTACGAAGCTGCTCGAGGATCGAACGTTCGAGCGCCTGGGTTTCCTCGAGGAAGGCTGGCGACCAGTCATTCAGTCGGTCGTTGCCGAGGCCATAGTCGGCGGCGACGCCGAGTGACGTCAGATTCTCGGGGTTGCGCACGAGCAGTCGAGCAAACGACGCTTCGAGAAACTCGTCGAACGGGAGGCCACCGAGATCCGGAGCAGAAGCCGGGCTCGAACTTGCGGGTCCTTCGGTCGCCACTTCTGTCGTTGCTACTGCCGACGAGGGCGTGGCGGACGTTGAGGTCGTGGTACTCGAACACGCCGTCGCAATGACGGCGAGTACGAGCGCGATGGTCAGCATGCGCGCACGTGTCATCCGATTGCCTCCGCCATCCATCATGACACGTCATTGGCGATGTGGGCGGGGAACCTCGCCCTTCCGCGGTTCGTTGCAGGGCAATGGGACGTGCGAGCGGTACGGTGACGTGGTGAGACTTCGGATCGTCCTCTTGGTCGTGTCGCTGGCGGTAGCCGGCTGTAGCGGTGCGACGTCGGACGACTCCCTGCCGCAAACATCGGCACCGGCGGCAACCACAGTTCCGCCGACATCGACCTCGACGCCTGCAACGACTGCAGTCCCGCAGACGACCGTCGGAACGACCACAACGGTGCTCGAGACCACCACCACCGTGTCGCCGTATGCCCGCCCTGCGTGGCTCGGGACGCGACCGTTGCCGCTGCGTCCCGATGAGCACGGCGAGGTGCAGCCGACGCCGCCGGAGCTCGCTGATCGACGGCTGGAGACCGTGGACCTGCTGCCGCCCCCCGATACCGACGAGTTCGTCTCGACCTCGGGACCCGTACCCGATGAGGTGTTGGCTCGCTCGAGCTGGGTACCGGAGTGCCCCGTCGCCGTCGACGATCTCGTCTACATCACGGTGAGCCATTGGGGCTTCGACGAGGAGTACCACACGGGCGAGATCATCGTGAACGCGGCAGTGGGCGACGACGTCGTTGAGGTCTTTCGCAGACTCCACGCTGCACAGTTCCCGATCGAGCAAATGCGGGTGATCACGAAGGAGGAGATCGACGCTCACCCGACCGGTGACTGGAATGACACGACGTCGTTTGTGTGTCGGCCGGCGGTCGGCTCGGATCGGTGGTCGTGGCACGCGTTCGGCCTTGCCATCGACATCAACCCGTTCCACAACCCGTACCTGAAGGGTGACCTGGTTCTGCCCGAGCTCGCCTCGGCCTACCTCGACCGAGACGATTTGCGGCCCGGCATGATCGGACCCGACGACATCGTGGTGGAGGCGTTCCGATCGGTGGGGTGGAGCTGGGGCGGCGACTGGAACTCGCTCAAGGACTGGATGCACTTCTCCGAGCCCGGCGGGTAGCAGGCCGTGCCACATCGGACCGAGCCTTGGGATCCTCAGGCGTCCGTCTGATCGATCCGAAGCCTTGTCTCGTAGTGCTCGGACCGCATGCGCGACAGCTTGGCCTCCAGGTCGGCAGCGTCGAGCCCCCGATTGCGGCGGCGCCGGATGTCCGCTCGAACTCCGGCGATCTGGCCTTCGAGGTCGTGCTTGCGAGCGATGAGCTCGGCGCGACTCGGCTCACGCCGCCGTCGTTTCCACATAGGCGGATGGTACGGGCATGGGTGCGTCGTAACGACGCTTAGTCATGGAGGGTCGCGCGAGGGCAATGCGGCGAGCCGTTCTGCGAAGGCGAGATCAGGCCGTGGTCGGTGCCCTCGACGCAGCAGCGCCGGCGATCCGCTCTGCCATCTGCCGGAAGATGAAGACATGGAACGGGAGCATGGCGTACCAGTAGAGCCGTCCGAACAGACCGCGGGGCCGGAAGTAGGCCGTCTGGACGAGGCGTCGGCCAGCGTCCGACTCGTCGATGTTCCACTCGAGCCAGGCATCGCCGGGAAGCTTCATCTCCGCCGACAACTGCAACCGGGTGCCCGGCTCGACGGCGGCGACCCGCCAGAAGTCGATCGTGTCGTGCAACGCGACGAGCTCGGGGTGACGGCGCCCTCTCCGGAGTCCAACGCCACCGACGAGGCTGTCGAGGAGTCCACGCAGCCGCCATGCCCAGTTGTGTACGTAGTAGCCGACCGAGCCGCCGATGCGAGCAAATGCCCAATACAGGTCGTCACGCTCGGCACTCGTTTCGACTGTCTGTCGATCGACGAAGAGCGTGCCGCCCGCCCATTCGGGGTCTCCGGCGAATGGTTGTGCGGGGCTCGTGCTCGCATCGGACCAGCGCGTCTCGACGTCGAGCGCTGAGCTGCGGGCGAGGGCCAGCTCGACCGCCATCCGGAACGGAATGGGGTCGACATCGAACCGACGCAGGGTTGCGTCATCACGCACGACGACCTCGTTGCGCAGCGAGTCGACGAGCGGACGAGCGACGCCCGACGGAAGCGGTGTGACGAGTCCAATCCACAGGGACGAGAGCCGGGGGGTCAAAACGGGCACCCGAATCAGCAAACGACGGGGGAGGCCGGCGACCTCGGCGTACGCCTGCATCATCTCGGCGTAGGTGAGCACATCCGGCCCGCCGATCTCGTAGATGTGTGAGGTGTCGTCGTCCTCGAGCACTGCGACCAAGTACGAAAGCACGTCACGGATGGCGATTGGCTGGCACCGGGTCTGAACCCACGAAGGGGTCACCATCATCGGCAGCACTTCGGTGAGATACCGCAGCATCTCGAACGAGACCGATCCGGAACCGATGATCACGGCCGCCCTCAGTTCGGTCACCGGGGTGGCCCCTGACGCCAGCACCCGGCCGACCTCATGGCGACTCGAAAGATGTGGCGAAAGCTGGTCGTCTTCGCTCCCGAGACCGCCGAGGTACACGATGCGCCGCAGGCCGGCGTGCTCGGCCGCAGCGGCGAAGTGCTCGGCGGCAGTCCGGTCGGCATCCTCGAAGTCGGTCGAGCTGCCCATCGAGTGCACGAGGTAGTACGCGGCTTCGCAACCCGCCAACGCCGCGTCGAGCGATGCACGGTCGAGCACGTCGGCACGGCGGACTTCGACGGCGTCGTGCCACGGTCGAGCCGCGAGCTTGGCAGGGTTGCGGGCGAGGCACACGACCTCGTGTCCCTCGTCGAGCAGCTTGGTGACGAGGCGACCGCCGATGTATCCCGTTGCGCCGGTGACTGCGATCCGCATACCACCCAGACTACGAGACCGTCCGCCGATGCGGACGGTCTCGCAACGTCAGCTCGTGCACGTTCAGTCGAGTGGCGTGTCCAGGTCGTCGTCGAGTTCGTCGTACTCGTCGAGATCGTCCTCGGCCTCCGCCGTGTCGACGTCGACTACGACGACGTCCTCGTCAGCTGCCCGCCGACGTCGACGCCACCACCACAGGAGGGCAACCAGCGGGATGAGCCAGAGGAAGGGCACGGCCAAACCGGCGGCCAGGACAACCACGCCACCGATCCACTGGAGGATGTCGGTTGCGACGCGGACGCCGTCGTCGAACCCGGGCAACCCTTCTTCCTCGGCGGCGCGCAGCGTGACGGAGCCGGTGCTCGAGACCTTGCGCGCTTCGATCGGCGTGCCGTCTTGATTGACCGGAATCGCAGTGATCGTCGTGCGGGTGCGGATGCGTCGTTCAACGTCGATCGAGGTAGCGAGCAGCACGGACTGGCCCGGCTGCAGATCCTCGGTGGGATCTCCGTCGATGACGGTCAGGTCACCGAGCTCGAGATCCAGCACTGTGTCGATCAGGGTGAAGCCGGTCAGCGCCGTGTCGCCTTCGTTACGGATCTCGAAGCACAGCCATGCAGGATCACCCTTGTCGACGGTGAGGTTCTCCGAGCCCGGGCACGAGAGGCCGTCGTCCTCGCCGAAGTAGGCCGAGGTGAGCAGCCGTACCTGAGGGGCCGCAAAGGCTTCGGTCAACGTCAGGGTGATCGTGGCCAACGCCACCCGATCCTCGAGCGTACGCAATTGACCCCGCATCGACTCCAGCATCGACTCACGTTCGACGAGCTGACCTTCGATCTCGGCGATGTCCTTGATCGTCGTGGCGTTCTCCAGGAAACCGCGCAGGCGCTCGACACTGGCCTGTGCGGTCGCAATCCGGCTCTCGAGGTCCACGACGATCTCGGTCACGTCGTCGGCGCTGATGTTCTGGGTGCGGACCTCGCCGATCGATCCGAGGGCGGCCAACGCTTCCTGGAAGTTGTCGGGCTGCACCTTGAAGACGAGCACGCTTCGTGGATTCGGCAGTCCTTCGGTCTGTTGACCGAACAACGCACCGCCGAGGCCGTTGATGATCTGGGTGGCCTCAGTGCCGGCGGCCGCCACATCATCGACGGCCACGGTCAGGTTGGCCGTGTAGATGATGTCGCGTCCGAAGTTGGCGGGTTGAGCTAGGGGAGCGATCCCGCCGGACCCGAGCGCTTCCGGTTGTGGTTGATCGGCGGCGTCGTCACCCCCGCCACCATCGCCCAGGGCGTCACGATCGGCTGATGGGCTCGAGGCTTCGCCGTTCGAGCCCCCGATCTCTACGAACATGGCGTCGTCCCCGGCGTCGCTTCCACACCCGACGATGACGAGCGTGATGGCGGCGAGCAGGGCTACGAGTCGTTTGGTCAGGTTGGTTGGGTTCGTCGTTGGAATCGAGCGCATGTGTCCTCCCACTGTGCGTCTCGCCGGTACGACGGTCCCAAGACCATCGGCGGTTCCCGGCAGCCGGCGCGCGCGTTGACGAGTTCACACCACTGGTACGCTGCCGGCCATGGCTCGGGCCCTCGTGCTCAACGCAAGCTACGAGCCGCTATCGGTGGTACCGGTACGGCGGGCGATCGTGCTCGTCCTCCGTGACCGGGCGGATGTGATCGAGACCAACGGCAAGGTCTGGCACTCGGAGCGGCTCGAGTTTGCTTCGCCCTCGGTGATTCGCTTGCGCAACTACGTCAAGGTTCCCTACGCGCGCCGTGTTCCGCTGAACCGCAAGACGGTGTTCCTCCGTGACAGCCACAGCTGCCAGTACTGCGCAGGTTCTGCCGAGAACCTCGATCACGTGATTCCGAAGTCGCAGGGTGGAGTTCACACGTGGGAGAACGTCGTTGCCGCGTGTCGTCGCTGCAACACCCGCAAGGGCGGGAGGACGCCGACGCAGGCCGGCATGACGCTGCGGCGCCGTCCCCAAGCGCCCCGAGAGCAAGCCTGGATCGTGGTTGCCACCGGCGCCTACCCGGACCCGGCCTGGGTTCCGTACCTCAGCCGGTTCAACTGACCAGCGAGTTCTGCCTGCTGAGCGACCCTCCTCACAACCGGTGCAACTCTGGAATGAGACCGGCGATGTCGTCGACGACCGACGGATCCTCGTTCCAGATCTCATCGTCGACGCGTGGGTGGTGAAACACGAGGTCGGTGAAACCCATTGCGGCATAGGTGCGCGCAAAGTCCAAGAACGCTTCGGCGCTGACGAGGGGCCGATCCTCGGTGTTCCCGATCAGGAAGATCCGGTCGAGGTCGTCCATCCGGCGATCGGCCGCATCACACGCTCGGGCGAGCAGCTCGAGTTGGCGCTGCACCGCAGCGATGGTCCCATCGGGGGTGAGATCCCGGCCTGAGGTGTCGCCCCAGGTGATCCAGGCCTCTCCGAAGCGAGCGGCGAGGGAGATCGTTCTCGGGCCTCCGGCCGCTATCGCAAACGGCACGCGAGGTTCCTGCAGGCACTTCGGATGAATCTGGGCATCCGAAACCGAGTAGAAGCCACCGCGTGCGGATTCGAGGGTGCCACACAGCAAGCCATCGAGCATCGTCAAGAACTCCTGGAGCCGATCGACGCGACGCCCGGGGGACAGCGGCTCGTGTCCCATGATCGATGCGTCGTGTCCCGTCCCGCCGGCGCCGATGCCGAGCGTGACCCGTCCACCCGAGATGTGATCCAGCGTGATCACATCCTTGGCGAAGGTCAGCGGATGGCGGATGTTCGGATTGGCGACAAGCGTTCCGAGTCGGATCGTGCTCGTCGCCGCCGCGACTCCCGTGAGCCACGGCACTGCGCCGAACCAGGGGCGGTGTCGGTAGCGGCGCCAATTGATGTGGTCGTAGACCCACAGGTGGTCGAACCCGGCCGCTTCGAGCTCCTGAGCCTTGGCCTTCGTCTCGGGCCACGGGTCGGTCGGCATGAGCAGGGCACCGATTCGCATGCCGCCGATTCTGCCCGAACAGCTGATCTTGCGCGCCGGTTTACCCGTTACTCAGTGATCGGCGTCGAAGGCGCCGCTCACTGACGCGCATCGATCCTCCGGAGGGTGGGGACATCGAGTCCGGCCTCGTCGGCATGGGCGATCGCCCGGGCGAGTCTCGCAGGAGCGCTGCGGCCCATGGCCTTGTGGTCGGGGTCGGCCATGAACGCGTCGACCATCGCCCGCAGCAGGGGACGCCCGTCGAGCGACTCACCGACGATCGAGGCCTGGATGGCGAGGGCGTCGGCAGCCACGCCCTGGGCGACTTCGCTGTGTTCTTCCCACAACTCGGCGACGGTGCCGCCACCAACGGCGAGACCTCCGATGTTGGACGTCAGGATGTAGAGGTTCTTGATGACGAGCTCGCTGCGCATCTGCAATGGGTCGTCGACCACGTGGGCAGCGATGTCGATGGCGCCGAGCGCATCGACGAGCAAGGTGGCTGCGGGGCCCCACACCGGCGTCGAGACGATCACCTTGACGTCCTGGCCGGGCTTCTTCTCGAACCAGACCGACGCGACCGTGGGCCCGTCGTAGCCATGCGCCTCCCAATCGTTCGGCAGCAACTCGTTCTGGACCAAACCGATCCGATCACGCCACACGGCCGGCATCGCCGTCAGCACCGCATTCAGATCGGCCTCACCGACGGTGACGAGAGCGAGGGCCGGGCGCCGAACCTCGGCCGCGATTGCATCGAGATCGTCGCTGCGCCGAACGGGGACGACCGGGTTCCCCAGGCGCAGGAGCCCCCGGGCGAAAACGCCGCCGATCTCGCCGACGCCGATGAGGACCACGGGTGGAGGGAGAAGACTCATGGCGGGGGAGCGTAGCGTCTCGCTGAGTATCAGCGCAGGGGCTCACCCACGGCTTGCTCCAGGACATCGAGCACGGCCTCGGGGACCTCGATCGAGTGGAACGTCGAACCGTCGACGGTGACGAACACGACTTCGCCGGTGACGGCCACCGCTCCGCTCGACTCCATGACCGTCTCCAACTCGAAGGTGACCGACTTGTGTCCAACCCGGCCGAGGCGCGCTCGGGTGAGGAGCACGTCGCCGAGTCGAGCCGGAGCCTTGAAGTCGATCCCCAGATGCGCAGTGACGACTTCGAAGCCACCGAGTTGCATCACGGATGCAGTCAGCCCCAGCTCATCGAAGAGGTCGGTCAACGCATCATCGAAGTAGCCGGCATAGTTGGCGTTCCACACGATGCCCTGGGCATCCGTGTCCGAGTATCGGACCTTGCGACGGTACGTGACCAGCCAGCGAGACATGTCCTTGAGGCTACCGGAGGCGCGTGTGAGGGGCTTCGGTCACTAGCGTCGCCTCGGTTCGACGCCGGGGGACAGGATGCCGCACACGAGGATGCATGCCGACGACTGGCCCGTCGAAGCTTCGATGGTGCAGTCGCTGATTGCGACGCAGTTTCCACAATGGGCCAATCGTCGACTCGACCGGCTCGCTTCGTCGGGCTCGTCCAATGTGCTCTTTCGGCTCGGTGATGAGCTCTGTGTCCGGCTGCCCCGCAATCCCTGGGCGGCAGAGCAGCTCGCCAAGGAGCAGGCGTGGCTGCCCGAGCTCGCCGGGCGAACCACCCTCAGCGTTCCGCGCCAACTCGCAGTCGGCAAGCCGGTCGATGTCTTCCCTCACCCATGGTCGATCCTGCGCTGGCTCGACGGCGAACCGCTCTCAGGCACAGAGCCCTTCGAGGAACTCGAGTCCGCGGAACGTCTGGCGGAGTTCATCGGTGAACTCGAGGACATCGATCCGGCCGGGGGACCTGCGCCGGGGAGGCACAACGTGTCGCGCGGCGCTCCGCTCGCCCGTTGGGATCGCGACACCCGAGCCGGGATCAGCGCAATGGAGGGATTGATCGACACGGGCCTCGCCGCCAGCCTGTGGGACGACACGCTGGCCGCACCGGAGTGGGATCGGCCGGGTGTGTGGATCCACGGCGACCTCCAGACATCCAACCTCCTCCTGGTCAACGGTCCGATCGGTGGGGTGATCGACTTCGGGTGCCTCGGGGTCGGCGACCCGGCATACGACCTCCTGCCGGCGTGGACCGTGTTCGGCGCCGTCGGCCGAGAACGATTCCGCAGCGCGCTCGACGTCGATGAGGCCACGTGGCGAAGGGGTCAGGGCTGGGCGTTGTCGTTCGGCGTCATGGTCTTCTCGTACTTCCGCACGACCAACCCCGGCCTTGCGACGACCGCCCGTAGAACTGTCGACCGAGTCCTCGACGACGCACGCCGGCGGTGACGTGACCGTTTGCCGGCTGCGGGGGCTGGCGTGAGCAACCCGGACCGGCCCGATTGGCGTACGATCGTCGCTCCGCCCAACCTCCGAGAGACCACGATGTCCCAGCCCAGAATGCACGCCGACGAGTGGGCGATCGACGCTGGACTCGTCCGGCGGCTCCTCGGAGGGCAGTTCCCGCACTGGGCGGAACTCCCGCTGGAGCCGGTGGCGTCCGCCGGGACGGACAATGCCCTGTACCGCCTCGGCGCCGATCTGTGCGTGCGGCTGCCGCGGATTCCCTCGGCGAGTGAGCAGCTCGCCAAAGAGCAGGCCTGGCTCCCCGTTGTCGCCGGACGTGTGCCGCTCGACGTTCCAGAGCAACTCGCCGTTGGCGGGCCCGCCGAGGGCTTTCCGTGGTCGTGGTCGGTGGTGCGATGGCTCGACGGCGATCAAGCCGATCCGGTACGCCTGACGGATCAGCGGGGGTCCGCCGAAGCCCTGGCCGCATTCATTCGTCACCTCCAGGCGCTCGACGCAAGCGACGGTCCCGAGCCGGGGAGGCACAACGCGTCGCGAGGTGTTCCCCTTGCCCGCAGAGACAAGCGAACGCGGGAAGGCGTCGTCTCCATGGCGGGGCTCCTCGATGCCGAGTACGAGGGGCACATCTGGGATGCCGACCTGGCGATGTACATCTGGGATACCGCCATTGAGGCACCAATGTGGGATCGGCCCGGACGCTGGATCCACGGTGATCTCCATCCGGGCAACGTGCTGGCGACCAACGGTCGGATCAGTGGAGTCATCGACTTCGGCTGTCTCGGTGTCGGCGATCCGGCGTACGACGTGGCGGCCGCGTGGACCCTGTTCGACCGCACGGGCCGGGATCACTTCCGCACGGCGCTCGACGTCGACGACGCCACCTGGAGACGGGCGCATGGCTGGGCGCTGTCGTTCGGGGTGATGGTGTTCCCGTACTACCGCCAGACCAATCCGGGGCTCGTCGAGATCGGTCTTCACACGATCGCCCAAGCTCTCGCCGACGCCTCCGCCGGCTGATTGACGCAGCTTCGCTTCCTCTCCGTCTGACCAGCCGTATCGCTCGGTCGTTTCGCGAGCAATGTCGACTCGGGCTCGCGGCCGTTCCATAGAGCTGAGGGCCGTGGACGGGGGCGATCCCTCATGCCATCTGCTCGAGAGACTCCTAGGTCGTTTCGCGAGCAATGTCGACTCGGGCTCGCGGCCGTTCCATAGAGCTGAGGGCCGTGGACGGGGGCGATCCCTCATGCCATCTGCTCGAGAGACTCCTAGGTCGATCGGACCATTGAGTGGGTCTTCGTGGGTTGGGTGGTTGACAAGTGGTAGCAAAGGGTGCAAAGTGGGGCTCCGTGGGAGATGACCGAGTGACGGAGACACTGCAACGTGTTCCTAGGGGAGTACCAACACTCGCTAGACGAGAAGGGCCGCGTCGTGCTGCCCAAGAAGTTCCGCGACCTCTTGAAGGGCGGAGCGTTCGTGACTCCCGGCCAGGAGCACTGTCTCTACGTCTTCACCAAGGAACGTTTCGAGGAGGAAGTCGACCGGGTGGGTCGGCTCCCTCGTACCGATCGGCGGGCCAGGAACTACGCCCGCTCCTTCTTCGCAGGAGCGGGCGAGGTGTCCCCGGACAAACAAGGCCGGATCCAGCTCTCCGAGAAGCAACGCGTCTACGCCTCGCTCGAGGCGGACGTGACGGTGGTCGGCGTGGCTGATCGTATCGAGATCTGGTCGACCGCAGCTTGGGAAGGCATCGCTGCTGAGGCGGACGAGTACTTCTCCACGATCGAGGAAGTGCTCTCCGATGGTGAGGGAATCTGATGCTCGCTCACGATCCGCAACCGGTCCCGGAACTGCCGGACCTCTCGGCCATGGCCGACGAACTCGACCACCTCGAAGCTGTCGTTGCCGACCTCGAGCAACTGCTCACGCTGCTCGAGCAGCGCGCCGGCAGGACTACGGACCTCTCATCGAGTGTCGGCGCACCCGTCGTCGTCACGCTCAACCCGGCACCGTTGGTGCCATCGAACTCGACCAGGGATGGTTCTGGCCTATGGTCAGCCCCTCGGATGCCAAGTGGAAGGCCCCTTACTCCGCCCGCTTCCATGTTGGCGCCAGCGCTCCGAGGGGCTGACCATGGATCAGAGCCCACCCTCGTCGAACGATTCGAGCTACCACCGGCCAGTGATGGCGACGGAAGTCGTCGAACTGTTCCGGGAGGCTCCGGCGGGCCTGCTCGTGGACGCAACCTTCGGGGGCGGGGGGCACACGAGGGCCCTGCGGCACGCGTTTCCGGACCGGACCGTGCTCGCACTCGACCGGGATCCCGACGCGGCCGCACAGGTCCCGGCGGATCCCCGGCTCCACTTCGTGGCCGCCAACTTCGCCGACCTGGATCAGGTCCTGAGGGGGCACGCGGAGACGAGTCATGAACGCGGCGAGGACCCTGTGGGCGGCCGCGGTGTGGCTGGAGTGCTATTCGACCTTGGCGTTTCGTCCCACCAGTTGGATGTCGACGAACGCGGCTTCTCGTATCACCGAGCAGGTCCGCTCGATATGCGCATGGGACCGGACGCCACTCGCACTGCTGGCGACCTCGTCAACGAATCGACTGTTGGTGAGCTCATTCGGATCTTCCGCCGATTTGGCGAGGAACGGTACGCCCGGCGGATCGCCGAGGCCATCGTTCGATCACGGCCCCACGGCGACACGCTCGAACTCGCCGGGGTCATCGCCGACGCCGTCCCGGCTCCTGCTCGCCGCCAACGCCATCCGGCGCGCCGGGTCTTCCAGGCCATCCGGATTGCGGTCAACGGCGAACTCGACGCACTGGAACGAGGTCTCGAGGCTGCGATCGTTGCGACGCGGCCCGGAGGTCGCATCGTGGTGATCGCCTACCACTCGCTCGAGGACCGCATCGTCAAGCGACGGTTCGCTGCGGGATCCGCCGGTTGCGAATGCCCGCCCGACTTCCCGGTGTGCACCTGCGACAAGGTCGCCGAGCTTCGCCGCCTCACCCGCAAGCCGGTGCGTCCGTCGGCCGCCGAGATCGAAGACAATCCCAGAGCACGGAGCGCATTGTTGCGAGCTGTGGAGATCGTCGACTTCGGGCCGGAGGCAGCATGACCTCCAATCCCGCCGTGCTGCGCCGCCGTGCTGCGATCGAACTCGATGAAGCGGTAGCGCTGCAGCTGCACAAACCGAAGCTGCGGCCCTGGATCGTGTTCACGCTCACGGTCGTCGTGGCGTTCTTCGGCATGATCTACTCGCGGATCTCGCTCGATCGAACCGCGTTCGAACTGGATGAGCTCGAGGGCCGAATCGCCGAAGAGGAGGCGCGGTTCCTCGAGCTCGAGGTTGAGGTGGCACAGTTGCTCGATCCTGCGCGGATCGACCAGGCGGCTGCAGAACTCGGTCTGCAGTATCCCGCCGAACTGGTGTCCCTGGAGGTTCCCGCGATCGAGGCTGAGGGGCTCGATCCGGGGGTACGGCTCGCGCAGCTCGACAACCTGCTGAGCGCGCAGCCATGACCGATCTGATGATGAACGCCCAGGGAGGGATCGTGCAACGGCCGAACGCTGGCGGCCCGCGAGGTCTTGGTTCTCCGGACCTCAGGGAGCAATAACGTGGCGCGCCCGAGGTGGCGCATGCCCGACGTGCGACTGGCATTGGTCGGCGCGTTCTTCGTTCTCGTCTGGCTTGGTATCGGAGTCCGACTCGTCGACGTGCAAGCGCTGAACGCCGACGCCTACGCCGACCGCGGTTTCGAACAGCGCGTCCGCCAGGAGGAACTCGTGGCGGTCCGGGGTTCGATCCTGGACCGGGACCACCAAGCGATTGCGACCAGCGTCGATGCCCTCACCGTCATTGCCGACCCGACGCTCATCGTCGACGACGTCGCCACAGCGCAACTCCTCGCGCCGCTCGTCAGCCGCACCGAAGATGAGCTCATCGACGCGTTTGCGAGCGATCGGCGGTACTACGTCGTCCAGCGCGGCCTGACCGGCGACGAGGCCGAGAGCTTCAAGCTCTACGTCACGGCAAACAACATCAAGGGCCTCTTCTACGCAACCGAGCCGAAGCGCATCTACCCGTTCGCCTCACTCGCCAGCCAGCTGGTTGGTTTTGTCGGCGGCGACGAAGGGCGTGGCATCGAAGGGCTCGAGTACCGGTACGACGAGGAGCTCGCCGGTGTCCCGGGCAGGCAGGTCGTCGAGCGTGATCCATACGGCAACCCGATCCCGCAGGGTCACCACACGGTCGAGGATGCCGTTCACGGATCCGACCTCGTGCTGACGATCGACTCGCAGATTCAGTTCACCGCCGAGAAGATGCTCGAGGAAGCACTGCTCGACACCGGTGCACGGTCGGGTTCGGTAGTTGTTCTCGACGTGCAGACCGGCGGAGTGTTGGCGATGGCCAACGCCCCCACGTTCGATCCCAACAACCGGCGGCATGCACAGCCGTGGATCTTCCGCAACGGTGCGGTTGCGAACGTGTACGAGCCCGGGTCGACGCTGAAAGTCGTCACCGTCGCAGCTGCGATCGAGGAAGGAATCGTCGAGCCGTCGACGGTCTTCGATGTACCGCCGGAGTACGTCATTCCGCTCGAACCAGAGCCCAAGATCTATCAGGACGTCGGACATGAGGACACCCTGGCCATGTCCGTGGGCGAGATCGTTGCCCGATCGTCGAATGTGGGCACGATCCTCATCCAGTCGCTGCTCGGGAACGAGACGCACCACGAGTACCTCGCGTCGTTCGGACTCGGCACCAGCACGGGTGAGTTTCCGGCTGAGTCGGCCGGCAGCCTCGAAGATGCCACCGACTGGTGTGTGTCGACCTGCGGACCCTCCACGGCGATCGGCTACCGCGTTGGTGTGACCCCGCTCCAGATGGCAGGTGTCTTCGCCACCATCGCCAACGACGGGGTGTGGATGGAGCCGCACGTGGTCGATGCGGTGATCCACGACGATCTGACGGTCGACGAGTACGAACCGGTGAGTCGTCCGGTCCTGAGCAAGGCCACTGCTCAGATCCTCCAACGACTCCTGATGGGCGTCGTTGTGAGTGAAGAGGGAACCGGATGGCGTGCTGCCATCGCTGGATACACCGTGGGCGGGAAGACCGGAACGACCGAGAAGTACCTGCCCGACCAGGGTGCGTACAGCGAGACCGACCGGATCGCATCGTTCATCGGGATGGCGCCGATCAGCGACCCGCGGATCGTCGTCGCCGTGGTGCTCGACTCGCCCCACGGCGAGAACGAGGACGGCGACGACTTGAAATTCGGCGGCGTGTCCGCCGCCCCCGTGTTCGCCGCAGTGATGGAAGCCGCCCTCCACGACCTTGGAGTACCCCCAGATGCCCCCTGATGTTCCCCTCAACGAGCTCGCCGACCGCCTCGGCATTGCGTACCACGGTCCTGTCGTGGTGGTCGACGACGTGCATCACGACTCCCGTACCGCCGGCCCAGGCTCACTGTTCGTTGCGATTCCGGGGGCCGTCGTCGACGGCCACGACTACGCAGAGACGGCCGTTGCCGCCGGTGCCGTGGCGCTCGTCGTCGAGCGTCCACTCGAACTCGACGTTCCCCAACTCGTCGTCGAAAACGCTCGCCGGGCCCTGCCCGTCGTTGCAGCCGAGGTTCACGGGCACCCTTCGGCGGAACTCACCGTTATCGGGGTGACCGGCACCAACGGAAAGACGACCGTGACGTACATGCTCGAATCGATCGCCCGGGCTGCAGGGCGGGTGCCCGGTCTCGTGGGGACCACCGGCGCACGGATCGACGGCGCACCGGTTCCCGTCACCCGGACGACGCCCGAATCGAGCGATCTCCAGCGACTCCTCGCGGCCATGCGCGATCGCCACGTCGATATCGCGGCGCTCGAAGTCTCATCCCATGCCCTCGCATTGGGTCGCGTCGATGGTGTGTCCTTTGCCGTGAGCGCGTTCACGAACCTCTCGCACGATCACCTCGACTTCCACGTGGACATGGAGGACTACTACCGGGCCAAGGCATCGCTGTTCTCTGCGAACCGCAGCCGCGTTGGGATCGTCTGGGTGGAGGACGACTGGGGCCGCCGACTCGTCGACGAGATCGAGACGCCGGTTCGAACCGTTGGCTTCTCTCCCGGCTGCGACGTCCAGGGTGCGAACGTTCGGGTCGACACGGTGTCCAGCCACTTCGATATCACCGCCGGAGGGTCCACTGCGTCCGTTGCGATGCCGTTGCCCGGTCGATTCAATGTCGCCAATGCGCTCATCGCGGCGGCGTGTGCAATGGAAGCCGGGATCCCGCTCGAGGATGTCGCCGCCGGCCTCAACGATCTCCCACCCGTTCCGGGGCGACTGGAGCTCGTTCCGGGGACCGGGCCGTTCACCGTGATTGTCGATTACGCCCACTCTCCGGACGCCATCTCCGAAGTCATCGATGAGGCTCGAGCGTTCGGGGCGGCCCGGGTCATCGTCGTCATCGGAGCCGGCGGAGATCGCGATCGGGAGAAACGACCGCTCATGGGCGAAGCCGCTGCCGCGGCCGATCTCACCATCATCACGACGGACAACCCTCGGTCTGAGGATCCGGCGGCCATTGTCGAACAGGTGGCCTCCGGCGCCGGCTCCGACGAGCACATCGTGATCGAGCTCGACCGGCGGACCGCCATCAGCTCCGCGCTGGGCGCTGCGCGGGAAGGCGACGTCGTGCTCGTGCTCGGCAAGGGCCATGAACAGGGCCAGGAGTTCGCCGACCACGTCGAGCCGTTCGACGACCGCGCCGTCGTGCGAGAAGAGTGGCGGTCGCTCCAAGGAGCTCCCGAATCTGGAGCACCGTCGTGACGCTCGGGCTGGGCTGGACGTTGGCCGACGTTGCCAAGGCAACGGGCGGTCGACTCGTCGGCGCCGCTGACACCAGCATCGAGAGCGTCGGCACCGATTCGCGCGAGATCACACACGAGTCGCTGTTCGTCGCCGTTGCCGGTGAACGTTTCGACGGCCACGACTACGCGGCCGCCGCCGTGGACGCCGGCGCTGCGGCCGTCCTCGTGGCCACAGGACGGTGCGAAGACGTGGTGCCCCGGGTTGAGGTCGCCGACACGCTGGTGGCGTTGCGGGACCTCGCAGTGCGCCGGCGAGGTGAGCTGACCATGCCGGTCATCGCGATCACCGGTAGCAGCGGCAAGACGTCGACGAAGGATCTCCTTGCGGCCGCACTTCCAGATGCGGCGGCTTCGGTCCGCTCGTTCAACAACGAAGTCGGGGTGCCGCTCACGGTCCTCGGTGCCCCGGTCGATGCCGCCTACCTCGTCGTCGAGGTCGGCTCACGCGGCAAAGGTCACATTGCCTGGTTGATGCCGGCCGTCCGGCCGGACGTTGCCATCGTGACGAACCTCGGGGTCGTGCACCTCGAGACCTTCGGCACCGAGGCGATCCTCGCCGATGCCAAGTTCGAGCTCGTCGAAGGTCTCGGGAGCCGTGGAGTCGCCGTGCTCCCCGACGACGAGCCCCGGCTGGACCGTCCCCACGCCGGTCGCACGGTGACCTTCGGCCAGACCGCAGCCGCCGACGTTCGATACGGCGAGGTAGCCCTCGACGATTCCGGGCTGCCCAGCTTCACGGTCGCCGTCGACGGCCACACGGCCGACATCGAGCTTCCGATCGCCGGCGAACACCAGGCAGCGAACGCAGCGGCTGCGATCGCTGCGGCTCTCGCCGTCGGTGTCGACATCGAGACGGCAGCATCGGGCATGGCGCTGGCCACGGGCTCTCCGTGGCGGATGGAAATCCATCGCGGAAGCGTGACCGTCGTCAATGATGCGTACAACGCGAATCCGGATTCGGTCGAGGCGGCACTCCGGACCGTTGCCAGGATGCCCGGTCGACACGTCGCAGTGCTCGGCCTCATGGCCGAGCTCGGCACGGTCGAAGAGGCAGAGCACCTTCGGATGGGCCGCCTCGTCGCCGAACTCGGGTTCGCCGCAGTGGTCGTCGTCGGTGACGATCCGGGAATCGCTCGAGGTGCCGGGCGCATCGCCCGCAGTGTCCCCGACCCGGCGACTGCCGCCCGGGTGCTGCGCGGGTTCGTACGAGAGGGCGATGTCGTACTCGTCAAGGCTTCGCGTGCCGTCGGGCTGGAAGGGCTGGCGTTCGATCTGGTGGAGGAGGCGACAACGTGATCTCGTTGCTGTTCGCCGCCGCGACCGCCCTGGTGCTGACGATCTTCCTGACTCCGGTGGCGATTCGGATCCTGCGGGAACGCAGCATCGGGCAGTTCATCCAGGAGGAAGTCGAGGGTCACAGCCACAAACGTGGTACGCCGACCATGGGCGGCGTTGTCATGGTGGTGGCGGTGGTGCTCGCCTACGTCGTCGCCCACCTGCGGCTGTGGTCACCCAGTGCCGGCTTCGAATGGCGGGTGACCAACATCTCCGTTCAGGGTTGGCTTGCACTGCTGGCGCTCGTGGGGATGGGGCTCATCGGCTTCCTCGACGATTACGTCAAGTACGCCCGCAAACGCAACCTTGGTCTTTCGAAACGGTGGAAGTTCCTCGGTCAACTGGTGATTGCGGGAGTCTTCGCATGGGGCGCGCAGGCGGCCGGGGTCTCGACGGAACTGTCGTTCACGCGGGGTCTCGGCTGGGACCTCGGCCCGTGGTTGTACGCCGGCCTCGTGCTCCTGATGCTCACCGCCACGGCGAACGCCGTGAATCTCACGGATGGGCTCGACGGCCTCGTCGCCGGTTCGGGAGCGCTCGTCTTCGGTGCGTATGCGCTCATTGGTTTCTGGCAGTTCCGCGAAAGCGCCTTCTACGGCGTCGAGGGTGCGCTCGACCTTGCAGTTGTGGCCGCTGCGGTCATCGGCGCCGTGGGCGGGTTCCTGTGGTGGAATGCCGCTCCGGCGCAGATCTTCATGGGTGACGTTGGATCCCAGGCACTTGGGGGAGCGCTCGCTGCCCTTGCGCTGCTCACGAACACCCATCTCCTGTTGGTGCTCATCGGCGGTCTCTACGTTCTCGAAACCGTTTCCGTGATCCTCCAGGTCTTCTCATTCCGGGTCTTCGGCAAACGTATCTTCCGGATCGCGCCCGTGCACCATCACTTCGAGATGGCCGGTTGGCCCGAGACGACCGTGATCATCCGATTCTGGATCATCTCCGGGATCATGGTCGCCGTCGGGGTTGGGATCTTCTACGGCGACTGGGCGGTCGCCAACGAGGGGGTGCTGCCGTGAACATCCTCGTCCTCGGCTCCGCCGTCTCAGGCATCGCCGCAGCCCACCTTGCCCGCAGTCGCGGTCACCAAGTCTCGGTATACGACCAGAGCTCGCATGCAGTGTCTCGACTTCGGGGCGACGGCTTCACATTGCATTCCGGCACGTGGTCCGGTCTCGAGCTTCGGGCGACCGACCTCGTGGTCACCAGTCCCGGGATCCCCGAACACGCCCCGCCGATTCAAGCCACGATCCAGTCGGGCATCCCCCTGATCAGCGAGATGGAGTTCGCGGTTCGGCACCTCGACGCTCCATACGTCGCCGTCACGGGGACCAACGGCAAAACCACGGTTGCCGAGGCAGCGGCCGAGATGCTCATCGCTTCTGGGCAGCGGGCCCTCGCCGCCGGCAACATCGGGACGGCGCTCTCGGGAATCGTCGACGAGGACTGGGACACGGTCGTCATCGAAGCGTCGTCGTTCCAGCTCCGTTTCGCCGACGAGTTCCACCCGAGTGCGGCCGCCATCACCAATGTCGCTCCCGATCACCTCGATTGGCACGCATCAGAGGCGGCGTACGCAGACGCCAAGGCGCGGATCTACGCACGGATGACTCCCGATGACGTCATCGCCTACGACGCCGACGACCGCGGGGCGCGATCGTTGATTGCCGGCAGCTCGTCGTCGCGGATTGCCGTTTCCGGCAGCGAGCTCACCACCGACGGCTATGGCGTCCACGACGGCATGCTGGTCCTCGGAGATCTGCGCGTCGCCGCACCTCCGATCGGTCCGGCGTTTCTCGCCGACCTTGCGTTGTCCGCCGTGCTCGCTCGCCGAGCCGGCGCATCTGACGATGCCATTGCTGCAGTGGTCGAAGGGTTCGTACCGGGAGCGCATCGCCGAACCGTGGTCGCGAGTTGGCGTGGGGTCGACTTCGTCGACGACTCCAAGGCCACGAATCCCCATGCGGCCGTGGCGTCCGCCCGTTCGTATCCATCGGTGGTGCTCATTGCCGGGGGACGGAACAAGGGCCTGGACCTCTCCCCGCTCGCCTCGGTCGAAGGCGTGCGATACCTGGTTGGCATCGGTGAAGCGGCCGACGAACTGGCAGGCGTCGTGACGGGCGGGCGTTTCCATCGAGCCGCCGACATGACGGAGGCCGTCGCCGTCGCCGCCGAGCTGGCCGCTCCGGGCGACGTCGTGTTGCTCGCACCCGGTTGCGCCAGTTTCGACATGTACGAGTCCTATGCGGCACGTGGCGATGCATTCGCCGCAGCCGTTCGCAACCTGGCAGGAGCTGCGTGATGGCTACTCGAGTCACCCCGATCACGAGAGCCCGATCAGTGGGCGAGGCGATCGCCACCCACACCGCCAACGAGCGGACCACTGTGTTCCTTCTGCTGCCGGTTGCGATCCTGTTGATCGTGGGCCTCGGAGCGCTGATGTCGGCGTCATCGGTGATCGGCCTCGCCGAGAACGGCGACAAGCTCCACTATGTGAAGAGGCAGGCGGGGTACATCGGTGGCGGCCTCGTGGTCTTCCTGGTCACGATGCGGGTGCCGTACCGGTGGTACGCCCGGCTCGCCCTCCCGATCCTCGTGCTCGCGATCGGGGGTCTCGTGGTCACACTCGGCATGGGCGAGGTGCGTAACGGAGCGCGGCGGTGGATCGATCTGGGTTCGTTCAGCCTGCAGCCATCCGAGTTCGCCAAGTTCGCCGTGGTCGTCTTCGTTGCGAACGCCATGGCGCGCAAGGAGAAGTGGCTCCACCAGTTCGCCCATGTGTTCTGGCCGGTGGCGGGATCCCTCGGCGTTGTCGCTGGGCTCCTCCTGCTCCAGCCGGATCTGGGGACGACGCTCATCGTCGCTTCGGCGACCTTCGCCGTCCTCGCGGCGTCGATGACTCCGATCCGGCACGTCCTCGCCTTCGTCGCCATGGGCGCGATGGGGGTCGGGGTCCTCGCCAGAACCAATCCCTATCAGTGGGAGCGAGTGACCTCGTTCCTCGACCCGGAGGCCGATCCGCTCGGCAACGGACTTCAGGCGATCCAGAGTCTCGTGGCCCTCGGTACCGGCGGTCTGTTCGGCGTCGGTCTCGGTGCGAGCCGGGCGCGATGGTTCTTCCTCCCGAACGCCCACACCGACTTCATCTTCTCGATCATCGGAGAAGAGACCGGGCTCGCCGGATCGCTGATCGTGATTGCCCTCCTGATGACCTTTGCAGTGATGGGCACGGTCGTAGCGATGCGCGCCCCGGACATGTTCGGCCGTCTCCTGGCCGTCGGCATCGTGTCGTGGCTTTCGATCCAAGCGATCATCAACATCGGCGGCGTCACCAGGGTGCTCCCCATCAGCGGAGTCCCGTTGCCGTTCGTGTCGTCCGGTGGATCGGCGATGCTCGTCAACCTCGCGGTCGTCGGTGTGTTGGCCAACATCGCGAGATCCGGTCGCGCCGGCGCAGCTCGAAAGCTGGGGGCGCAATGACGTACGCCTTCGCTGCGGCCGGTACGGGGGGCCACGTCTACCCGGCGCTGGCCGTCGCCGACGCTCTCGTCCGCCACGGAGTCAACAAGGACCAGATCGTGTTCTTCGGCGGCGACCGGATGGAGGCCAGGACGGTGCCCGCCGCCGGCTTCGACTTCGTCGGCGTCGAGATCCACGGGCTGCGTCGATCGTTGTCGGTGGACAACCTGCGTCTGCCCGGCTTGGTCCTGGCGGCCCGCAAGCGGATCGGGGTCGAGCTGGCCCGTCGCTCGAGCCGGGTGATGACGGTATTCGGAGGGTACGTCTCGGTCCCGGCGGCGATGGCCGCCCGGCGGTCCGGCGCGGCGCTGTTCGTGCATGAGCAGAACGCCGTTCCCGGCCTGGCCAACCGACTCGTTGCGAGGCGGGCGAACGCCACGTTCGTGGCGTTCCCGGATGCGGCCGATACGCTTCCGAGGGCGGAGGTCACCGGAAACCCCTTGCGGTCCGCATTCGAGAAGTTCGACCGCAACGCACTTCGTCCCGCTGCGCTGGAGCGGTACGGGATTCCTGAGGGCGTGCCGGTGCTCGGTGTGCTCGGCGGGAGCCTCGGAGCTCGGGTGTTGAACACGGTCGCCGAACGGATTGCCGCCGACGCTGATCCCGGGTCGATGGCCATCGTCCATCTCACCGGCCGCGCCCACTTCGACACCGTGGCGCCGATCGCGGCTCGTTCGCCCCAGTCGTGGACGCCGGTTGCGTTCGAGGACCACATGGAGCACTTCTACGCCGTCTCCGATCTCGTGCTCTCGCGCTCCGGCGCACTCACGATCAGCGAGCTTGCCGCAACGGCAACGCCGGCGATCGTCGTTCCGTACGCCGCCGGCACGGCCGGCCACCAGGGTGCCAATGCGTCGCACCTCCAGGCCGTCGGGGGCGTAGTCGTGATGGGGGAGTCCGAGATCGATCGGGTTTCGGTCGAGTTGCAGCAGTTGCTGTTCGATACGTCGCGTCGCGCCTCGATGGCCGACGGAGCCCGGCGAGCGGCCCGGCCCGATGCGGCCGACACGATTGCACGACGGTTGATGGAGGCCGCTGATGGCCGGTGACCAGCGTCCCTTTGCCTTGACGGGAACCGAGCGGGTTCACATCGTCGGAGCCGGTGGAGCCGGGATGAGCGGCCTGGCGAAGATCCTCAGGGGTCTCGGCCATGCGGTCACCGGATCCGACCTCAAGCCGGCACTGCGGCTCGAGTCGCTCGGCGACCTCGGTATCGAGACGTGGGTGGGGCATCGACCGGAGCAAGCGACCCAGGCGGACATCGTGGCCGCGTCGTCCGCGGTTCCGGACCGCGATCCCGAACTGCGGGCGGCCCGTGACGCCGGCGTGACCGTGTGGAGTAGACCGGATCTCCTCGACGCGCTGACGGCGCAGATGCCGGCAATCGGATTCACCGGAACCCACGGCAAGACCACGACGACGGCGCTCGCCGTCACTGCGCTCCGGGCTATCGGCCTCGATCCCAGCTTCCTGGTCGGAGGGGAACTCGTAGATCTCAATACCGGGGCCCACCTCGGGGATCGGGAGACGTTCATCCTCGAGGCAGATGAGGCCTTCGGGACGTTTCGCCGGCTCCACCTTCGGGGTCTCGCCGTCAGCAACATCGAAGCGGACCACCTCGACTACTACGGCCATCTCGCCGCACTCGAGGAGGCGTTCTCATTGGTGGCCAACCGTGTCGACGGACCCGTTGTGGGATGCATCGACGATCCGGGCGTGCGGCGCTTGGCCGAGCGGGCCGAGTTGGTGGGCTACGGGATTGATCCGGCCGCCACGTGGCGGATCACCGAGCTGCGCCACGGGCAAGGCCAGGTTGCCTTCACCCTCGTCGGACCGCACGATCGGTACGCCGTGACCGTGCCGAGACCGGGCGATCACATTGCGAGCAACGCTGCGGGATGCCTGGCGCTGCTCGGCGAACTCGGTTTCGACGTCGCTGCAGCGGCGGACGGTCTCAGCCGATTCGCCGGAGTACGGCGTCGGTTCGAGGTGCGGGGCCGAGTGGGCGGCGTCACGGTGGTCGACGACTACGCCCATCATCCGACCGAGATCGATGCGACGATCACTGCCGGCCGGCTCGGTGGGTGGGAGCGAGTCATCGCGGTCTTCCAGCCCCACCGATACACCCGCACTGCCGACCTCGCTCCCGAGTTCGGAACCCCGCTCGCCGTGGCCGACCAGGTCATCGTCACCGACATCTATCCCGCCGACGAAGCGCCGCTCCCCGGCGTGAGCGGCAAACTCGTCGCTGAGGCGATCCGCGCTGCGGGCTCCGAGCCGCGCTACGTTCCGGCGTTGAGTGATGTTCCCGCCGTTGTTGCCGACATCGCCCGTGAAGGCGACGTCGTCCTCTTGCTCGGCGCCGGTGACATCACCTCCATCGCTGATGATGTGGTCGCCGCCGTTGGAGCCGGATCATGACTGCCCTGGATCGGTTGGTCGCCGGCGGTACCGTCACGGCTGCGGCGCAATTGGCCGGGTTGACCACGTACAAGTTCGGAGGTCCGGCCCGCTGGTTCGCCGACGTCGGGTCGATGGAGGAGCTCACATCACTGCTCACCGCGTGGCGAGCCGACGGGCGTCCGCCCGCCCTGGTGGTCGGACGCGGCAGCAACCTGGTGGTCTCCGACGCCGGATTCGAAGGCCTCGTGATTCGCCTGGCCGGCGAGTTTGCCGAGATGGTGATCAGTTCCGACGGGATCGTGACCGCCGGAGCGGCCGTGCCGCTGCCGAAGCTGGCGCGCACGACGGTGAAGGCGGGCCGCGGGGGCCTGGAGTGGTTCATCGGCATCCCGGGTTCGGTCGGTGGTGCGGTGTGTATGAACGCCGGGGGGCATGGGTCGGATACGCGGGAGTGGATCATCGACGCCGAGATCCTCGCGTGGTCGACCGGTGAGGTGAAGACCTGGGGCCGCGACGACCTGGATCTCTCATACCGTCACAGCGCCGTGTCGGACGACGACCTCGTACTGTCGGCTCGGTTTCGCACCGTCTCCCGATCACCCGAAGAGGGTGAGGAGATGCTGCGCGAGATCACCCAGTGGCGGCGCTTGCACCAGCCCGGAGGTACGTACAACGCCGGGAGCGTGTTCAAGAACCCGCCCGGCGACGCTGCCGGACGCATCATCGACTCGTTGGGGCTCAAGGGATTCACGATCGGTGGCGCCTCGGTTTCGGAGCGGCATGCCAACTTCTTCGAAGCGTCGCACGAAGCCTCCGCTCAGGACGTCTATGACCTCGTGGTCGCGATCCAGCGGCGAGTGCGCGAGGAGACCGGAGTCGAGTTGGTGCCCGAGGTTCGCTTTGCCGGGTCGTTCGATCCGGCTCCGGCAGTGGAGGGTCGATGAGTTCCACCGTTGACCGTCCGCCCGCGATCGATCGCCGCATTGCGGCTCGGCGCCAGACGGTGCGCGAAGCGGGTGCCCGGCGCCGCCTGAAGTGGCTGTTGGTGCTCCTCGGTCTCGCCGGCGGGGGGGCCTTGATTGCCTGGCTGCTCTACCAGTCGACGCTGCTCGCCGTTGCTGAGATCACGGTTGACGGTCAGCATCGCTCGAACGCCAGCGCCATCGTCGCGGCCGAAGGTGTGGCAACCGGAATGCCGACGGTCAACGTGCCGGCAAACGAGCTCGAAGCAGCCTTGCTGCGTGATCCGTGGGTCGCCGCGGTCGACGTGACTGTTCGATGGCCGGGGACCGTCGAGGTCACCGTCGTGGAGCACGTTCCATCGGCTTGGGTTCAGATCGGTGATGCCTGGGCGCTCGCCGCCCGTGGGGGAGCGGTCATGGAAGTCGCGGCGTCGATCCCGGGGGAGGCTCCGAGAATCGCCGTCGGCGTGATCGAAGCGGCGCCGGGCGACGGGCTGGCGTCGGTTGCGGCGTTGGGAGCGCTTGCGTTCGTGGACGCCCTGCCCACCGATCTGGTTCCCGGCGTGGCTATCGAAGGTGACGACCGGGGACTTCGGGCAGTGGTCGGTGGGTTCACCGTCGATCTCGGGTACCCCTCGGAAATGGTGGCGAAGGCTGCCGCCGTCGCCACGCTCCTCGAGACCGACGACCTGGCCACGGGATCGCTGATCTCCGTCGTGTCGCCCGATCGACCGGCGGTCCTCCCGCCGGTGCCGCTCGACCCGGCCGTGACGAACGGTGAGGAAGGCGCCGCCGCGGACACCGCCGGAGCGGCTGACGACGATGGTGACAGCGCTGCAGCCGACGGGGCCGGCAACTGAACCCTCGACCAGTGGTTGAGGGTAGCGCCCTTGCCGATTCTTCAGGCTAATCTCCAGGTTGAACCTGGAGGGCCCTTATGGCTGATGCACATGTACCCCATAGTTACTTGGCGGTGATCAAGGTCGTCGGCGTCGGCGGTGGCGGCGTCAATGCCGTGAACCGGATGATCGATGCCGGTGTCGGTGGCGTTGAGTTCATTGCAATCAACACGGACGCACAGGCGCTGTTGATGTCGGACGCCGACTTGAAGCTCGACATCGGGCGTGATGCGACCCGCGGTCTCGGCGCCGGGGCCAACCCGGAGATCGGCCGTGAGGCCGCCGATGCTCACCGCGATGAGATCGAGGACGCGCTCAAGGGCGCCGACATGGTCTTCATCACTGCCGGTGAGGGCGGAGGCACCGGAACCGGTGGCGCACCGATCGTGGCGAACATCGCTCGGTCGCTCGGCGCGTTGACGGTCGGCGTCGTGACCCGCCCCTTCGGCTTCGAGGGACGGCGGAGGTCAGTCCAGGCGGAGCAGGGGATCCAGGATCTCAAGCAGGCCGTCGACACGCTGATCATCATTCCGAACGAACGATTGCTCGAGATCGCTGAACCGAACACGGCAGTGATCGAAGCGTTCACGCTCGCCGACGAGGTCTTGACCTCGGGGGTGAAGGGCATCACCGATCTGATCACGACGCCCGGCCTCATCAACGTCGACTTCGCCGATGTCAAGACGGTGATGTCGGAAGCCGGCTCCGCCGTCATGGGGATCGGCCGATCGACGGGCGAGAGCCGCGCCGAGCAGGCTGCCAGCAAGGCGATCTCGAGTCCGCTGTTGGAGACTTCGATGGAGGGCGCTCGCGGTGTCCTCTTGTCGATCTCGGGTCCCAACGACATGACGTTGCACGAGGTGTCGACGGCAGCCGGCATGGTCGCGGATCATTGCGATGCCGACGCCAACATCATCTTCGGCGCAGTGGTCGATGATGCCCTCGGCGATGAGATCCGGGTGACGGTCATTGCGGCCGGTTTCGACCGCGATCGTGGCGGTGCGGTGACCCGCCCGACCCCGCGTGCCGTGTCGGAGGCGCTGCTCGAGGAGACGTCTGAGGAGAGCAGCGACGACCTCGATATTCCGGGGTTCGTCCAGGGATGATTCGACCCGATGGGTTCCGAGGCGCCGCCTTCGGGACACTGAGGGACGGAGATGCCCGCGTCGACGCGTCGGGTCGCAGCCGCCTTGCGGCTCGGCTCGGCATCCCCGGTGACTGGGCGTTCCTGACGCAAGTCCACGGCGACGTGGTGCACCACGTGACGACTCCGGGCCTGCAGGGCGACGGCGACGCGATGTTCACCACGACCTCGATCCCGATCGCCGTCGCAACGGCCGACTGCGTTCCGGTGATTCTCGAGGGTCCTGGGGTCGTGGCTGTGGTGCATGCCGGATGGCGCGGGGCGGTCGCCGGCGTTGTCGGCGCAACGCTCGACGCGATCCGCGATGCCGGGCTACGGGTCGATCGAGCCGCGATTGGCCCGGCGATCAGTCCGGACTGCTACGAAGTCGGTGATGAGGTCGCCGACCAGCTACCGGCCTTCGTTGCGAAGACCCGATGGGGGACCCAGAGCATCGACCTCCCGGCAGCGGTATCTGACCAACTCGGCGACCTACCGGTATGGCGGTCGTCGACATGCACGTACACGGACGAGCGGTTTGCGAGCTATCGCCAGAATCGCACGGATCTGCGCCAGGTGGCAGTCGCGTGGCTGCCGAGTTGACGTTGGTCGGCGAACGCCTCGGCGAAGTCCGCGCCCGGGTGCGTGCGGCGGCCCTGCGCAGCGGCCGCGAGCCCGACGACGTCACCTTGATCGCCGTGAGCAAGGCCCACTCCGTCGACACGATCCTGCAGGCATACGACGCCGGTCATCGCGACTTCGGCGAAAACCGAGCACAGGAGTTGGCGGAAAAGGCGCCTCAGCTCCCGACCGATATTCGGTGGCACTTCGTCGGCTCGCTGCAAAGCCGGAAGGCGAAGCAGGTGCGCCCGGTGGCGGCGGTACTGCACTCCCTCGATCGCGAATCTCTGGTCGACGTGTGGGCCCGCGGAGAGGGGCCACCACCACCGGCACTCGTCCAGATCAATCTGGCTCGCGAACCCCAGAAGGGCGGAGCCCTGCCGGAGGATGCGGCGCCACTCGTGCAGTACGCCATCGACCGCGGCGTCCAGGTGGACGGTTTGATGGCCATCCCGCCGGCGCCCGAGGTCGAGGAGGACAGCCGGCGCTGGTTCGACGAGTTGGCAGCGCTACGCCGGGAACTCGCCGGTCGATTCCCAACGCTGGTCGAACTGTCGATGGGCATGACTGACGACTTCGAAGTGGCTATCGAAGCCGGCAGCTCCATGATTCGCGTGGGACGGGCTATCTTTGGCCCGCGACCCACCGGGTGAGTAGGAACGGACGACCATGGCATCCATTTGGCAGAAGACGCTTTTCTACCTCGGTCTCGTCGACGACGAGGCAGGGGAGACGCCTGCGGAGGCGCCGACGGCGCCATCCGCCGGAGCCGCGCCGCAGCAAGCTCAGGTTCGCACCGTGGAGTCGGCTCCGCCGCAGACGTTTCAGCCGCAGCGTTCCGGAGGTGTCGTCGCCGGACGCCGCATCGAGCCTCCGGCCGGCGCTCGCCGCCGCATCTCGTCAGAGCCGCAACACGCCGAAGCCGGCGTCATCGTGCGACCTGGGTCTGCAGCGAGCGGCGTGACCTCGGGTGGTCGCGGCGACGAGTCCGAGATCATCGTTGCGCGTACCTTCAGCGACGCCCAGTTGCTGGCGGATCACATCAAATCGAACCGGCCCGTGGTGTTGGATCTGCGGAATGCCGAGACGGCGATGGTTCGCCGTCTCGTCGATTTCGCCAGCGGCCTCACGTACGGCCTGGGCGGCAAGATGGTCAAGACCGCGCAGGGCGTCATCCTCGTCACCCCCTCGGGCGTGACGATCGGCATCGAGGAGCGCCGGAGGCTGGCCGCCCTCGATCTCTATGCGCCGAGTGCCGAGAGCTGAGCAGTGAACATCCTTCGACTCCTCCTCGATCTGGCGTTCTACGCGATCATCATCTGGGTCATCCTCAGCTACGTCATCAACTTCGGGCGTTTGCCGTGGGGTCATCCCGTCCGGAAGATCTACGACGCCATCGACCGGGTGTTGCAGCCGATCCTGCTCCCGTTGCGCCGAGTGCTCCCGCCGGTCCGGCTCGGAGGTATTGCCCTCGACTTGTCGCCGCTCGTGCTCATCTTCGGCATTTCGATCCTGCGTGGCTTGGTCTGACGCTCGGTGACAAGGTGACAACGCAGAGTGGTCAGAGCGTCGTTGCGTCTGTAGGATGGGCACCATGAGCTTCACGTCTCGCGATGCAGCGAGGATTCGATTCCGCGGCACCCGGTTTGCGTATGACCGGGCCGAGGTCGACGAGTTCCACCGCGAGGTCGTTGTTGCGCTTGCGGGCTACGAAGCCGCACTTGAAGAAGCCGAAGAGAAACTCACCCGGCTGAATCGTGCGAATCGGGGACTGAATCGTGCAGGCCGCGGCGATGGTGAACCCCGTGTTGCGAAGGCGGCGACGCCGTCCCACAGTGCCACTGCGGACGACCCGCTCACCAGCTTCCACCGATGGAAAGCCGAACTGGCTGCGCAGCTCGAAGTCCAGGCGCTCCTCGATCAAGCCCGGGAAGAGGCGGCGATGATCCGGGAGACGACCGCCGTCCGCGCCAGCGACGAGATCGAACGGCTCACCGCCGCCGCACGAGACGAAGCCCGAGCCATCACCAAACGTGCTGCGCTGCTCGCGGCCGATACCGAAGAAGCTGCGCGCCGTCGGGCCGGGGAAATCCTCGAGGGTTCGGATCGAGCTGAAGGATGGGATCGCGCCGTCGGTGCGGCGGAGATGCAGGTGTTGAGCGAGCGCATCGTCCGGCTGCGCAGTTCCATCGCCGACGTGCAGGGCCGCTTGGAGTCGCTCTCCGGCGACGAGGGTGCCGTCTCGGGCGGCGAGATCATCGACCTCGACCTGCGGGACGTCCCCGAGGACTCGAAGCCGTCGTCCAAACGGAGTCGACGGCGACCCAAGGTGGCGGCGATCGCCGATGCTGAGATCACCACCGAGTCGCTCGAAGCCAAGATGGCCGAGCTCAAGCGCAAGCTCGCGGCGGACTGAGCCGACGGTCAGTCCGCCGCGCCGACGGTGAGCCAGACCGCCTCGCCATCGACCTCGACCTCGGTCCCTGTGTCCGGCGCTCCTTCCACAATCGTTGTCGCAAGGACTTCGCCGGCGATCAGATCAGTGTGAGCCATCATCGCTGCGCGAACGGATTCGGCACCCGTGGACCAAGTCAGCGCGATCCGATCGCTGACGTCGAGTTCGGCGGAACGGCGCAGGGCCTGCACCCGGCTGATGACTTCCCGAGCGACCCCTTCCTGATGCAGCTCCGGCGTGATCTCCGTGTCCAAGGCGACCGAGAATGCCGCTTCGCCGGCGACAACGACGCCGGGTCGCGGATCGCGGGCGACGCTGATGTCGGCAAGCGAGATCGGTTCACCGAGCACGTCGATGGTTGCGCCGTCGATGATCTCGTCGACCCGATCGTGCTCGAGGGCGGCGATGGCGGCGGCAACTTCCTTCACGCGAGCTCCGAGCCGCGGCCCCAACGCCTTGAAGTTCGCCTTCGCCGACAGGTGCACGAGGTGCGACTCGTCACGTTCTACCGCAACCTGCTTGACGTTCAATTCGTCGCTGATGAGCGCCGTGTGCGAGGCCACGGCCGCCGATGCCGAATCGTCGCGCGTGACGACCGTGAGCGTGCTGAGCGGCTGTCGCACGCGAACCTGTTCGCGTTTGCGCAGCGCCCTCCCCATCGTGACGACCCGCCGTACGACGGCCATCGACTGTTCCAGGTCTTCGTTGATGACATCCGGATCCGCGCTCGGGTAGTCGGTGTGGTGCACGCTCACCGGGGCATCCGGCTCGACCGCCTGCACCAGCCCCTGGTAGATCTCCTCCGTGATGAAGGGGAGCACGGGGGCTGCGACCTTCGAAAACGTCACGAGCACCTCGTAGAGCGTTGCGAACGCCGCGAGCTTGTCGCGGTCGTCGCCGCCGCCACGGCGTGCCCAGAAACGACGTCGTGATCGGCGGATGTACCAGTTCGTCAAGTCGTCGATGAACCCAAGGATCGGCGGGACCACGGCGTAGAGCTGGTATCGCTCCATCTCCGTGTTCACGTCACGGATCAAGCTCTGGAGAACCGAGATGATCCAGCGGTCGAGCTCAGACCGCTCGGCGACCGGAGGGGCTGCGGCCAGGTCCTGCGGGGTGATGCCGTCGGCTTCCGCGTACGTGGTGAAGAACGAGTACGCATTCCAATACGGAAGGAGCACGGTGCGCACGACATCACGCACCCCGTCCTCGGAGAACCGCAGCGGTTCAGCCCGCAGCACGGGCGAGTTGATCAAGTACGCCCGCAGCGCGTCGGCGCCCGGTCCATCGAAGATGGCGTCCGGATCGGGGTAGTTCTTGAGCGACTTGGACATCTTGCGTCCGTCGCCGGCGAGGATCATCCCGTTGACCACACAGTTCTTGAAAGGGACGTCGTCAAAGAGCGCCGCAGCAAGCACCACCAGGGTGTAGAACCAACCGCGGGTCTGGTCCAAGCCCTCAGCGATGAAGTCGGCCGGGAACGTGTTGGCGAACCGCTCCTCATTGGCAAAGGGGTAGTGCATCTTTCCGTAGGGCATCGAGCCCGACTCGAACCACACGTCCAGAACCTCAGGGACACGACGCATCGTTCCGGTGCACGCCGTGCACTCGAACGTGACCTCGTCCACGATGTGTTTGTGCAGGTCGTCGAGCCAGACGCCGGACCGCTCCTCGAGCTCCTTACGAGAGCCGATGCACTCCCGGTCGTCGCAGTCCTCGCAGATCCACACCGGGATGCAGCTTCCCCAGAAACGGTTGCGGCTCACCGCCCAGTCGCGGGCGTCGCGGAGCCAATTGCCGAACCGCCGTTCACCCACGTAGTCCGGGACCCACCAGATCCGCTCGTTGAGGTCGGCCATCCGCTCCTTGAACGACTCGACCTTGACGTACCAGCTCGGGATCGCCTTGTAGATCAGCGGGGTGTCGGTCCTCCAGCAGAACGGATAGGAGTGCACGATCGTGCCGGAATGCACGAGCAGACCTCGCTCGCGCAGCATCGTCACGAGGGTCTTGTCGGCGTCCTTGACGTACACCCCCGCCACCGCCGGGACCTCGTCGGTGAACTTCGCCTCGAGATCCACCGGGTCGACAAACGCTTCGATCCCGGACTGTTGGAACGCGAGGAAGTCGGCTTCGCCGTAGGCGGGTGCCATGTGCACCAGGCCCGTTCCCTCTTCGGTCGTGACATCGTCGGAGGGAATGACGACGAACGCACCGCGCTCTCGCTCGTCGGCGAAGAAGTTGAACGGTGGTTCGTACTCGGTGCCGATCAGCTCGGATCCCATGGCGCGCCCGACGATCTCGACGTCGGTGCCCTTCCATACCGAGTCGATCCGCGCCTCGGCGATCCAGTAGTGGTCCCCGTCGTCGGCGATCCGGACGTACGGGATGTCGAGACCGGCGGCGATGGCGAGGTTGCCGGGCAACGTCCACGGTGTCGTGGTCCAGATCAGGAGCCAGTCGCCTTCGACAACCGGACCGTGGGACGCGTGAGCGCGCAGCCGCACCGTGATCGAGGGGTCTTCGACGTCCTTGTATCCGCCGAGGTTGAGTTCGAAGTTCGACAGGGGAGTGCCGGCGCCCCACGAATACGGAACGACCTTGAAGTCTCGGTAGATGAGGTCGCGATCCCACAGCCCCCGGAAGACCCACCACACGGATTCCATGAACTCGACGTCCATCGTCTTGTAGTCGTCTTCGAAATCGATCCAGCGGCCCAGGCGTCGCGTCACGTATTCCCATGTCTCGGTATTGGCCTGCACTTTGGCCCGGCACGCCTCGTTGAACTCGGCGACGCCGAACTCCTCGATCTGGCGCGGTCCGGAGAGGCCGAGCTCCTTCTGGACTTCCATCTCGATCGGTAGCCCGTGGGTGTCCCAGCCGAACCGCCGCTCGACGCGGTGTCCACGCATCGTCCAGTACCTCGGGACGATGTCTTTGATCACGCCGGCGAGGAGGTTGCCGTAGTGGGGGCTTCCGGTCGGGAACGGCGGGCCGTCGTAGAACGTGTACTCCGAGTCGGGATCACGCAGCTCGACCGACCGTGGGAACGCTTCGAGCTCGTCCCACAGCCCGAGCACTCGCGCCTCCATCTCGGGGATGTCGACCTGGGGCGGGACGCGGCGAAAGGCCGAGCGATCGGTGGGGTTGGAGTCGGTCATCGGTTGTCCTTCAGCCGGTCACGTCGTTCGTTGTCCGGCCGGGACGGATGATCCGCGGTACCACCCGGCTTGCTGTGGAGTCGTTCCACAGCCGCTTCGTTGCTCCATGTCGGCGGAGAACCGGCGGGGTCTGAGCCAGGCATAGACACCGGCGTTCTTCCCGCAGCTCGGAGGTGATGTCCACCCGGATCGTGGCCGCCGAGCTCGCACCGTCCTCGGTTCGCTGTCGCCACGATGGCCCGGGGGCACGTCCCCGTCATCGCTGTGGCGGGGATGGTAGTGGGGTGCAAGGTGATCGGGAGCGTTTTCGGGGATCGGACCACTCAGTCGTCAGTGGTCAGTCGTCAGTCGTCGGTGGGCGGGTTCCAAGTTGCAGGTTCCAAGTCCGAGGTCCGCCGACGGTAGCCTCGGTCGGTGACCGTTCCCTCGTATCTCGAGCCACACCCTGACGGTGCGTTGCTCACCGTGTGGGTCGTTCCGGGAGCTCGGCGCACCGAGGTCGTGGGGCCGCATGGGGATGCGCTGAAGATTCGGGTCGCAGCGCCCCCGGAAGCCGGCAAAGCCAATCGTGAGCTCGCGAAGCTCCTCGAACGGGTCACCGGCGCAAGCGTCACGCTCGCCCGAGGTACCACCTCCCGGCGCAAGCTGCTCTTGATCGAGGGTGTTTCCCCCGAGCAGATCGCTGCCTGTCTCGAACCGACCCGTCCCTGAGAGGTCTCTGTACTCAGTACTCCGTACTCAGTACTCCCTATTTCGAGCCGCCTCCGGCGGCACGAAATAGGGTCCTTTGGCGCTACTCACGGCGGGCGCACCATCGATGCTGTCGCCAACACCGGAGTTGGTCGAGGCACGCCCGACGTCAGCCGATCTGGCGCGGAGCGGCTAATGTCCCGGCCGCTGATTGTGGAAGGCAGGCGAATGGCCAGGAAGCTGGCGAAATCGACGATCGAGCGCTTTCGGCGCAGACTCCTCGAAGAGGAGGAGCGGCTGAAAGCCGTCATCGACGAGCTGGAGCGTGAACGCGACGAGGTGCGCCTCGCAGAGACGTCGTCGGAGCACAACGTCGATCCCGAGAACGCCGACGGCGGGTCGCTGGCGCTCGAGCTCCAGATGGACTTGTCGATCGAGGAGAACGCCAAGGGGCTTCTCGACAAGGTGCATCACGCCTTGCGCCGGATGGACGCCGGCCAGTACGGCATCTGCGAGATCAGCGGGAAGGCGATCCCGCTCGCCCGGCTCGATGCCCTTCCCTACGCAACCACCACGGTCGAGTACGCTGACCGAGTCTGAATGCCGGCCGCCGCCGGCCGGTCGAATCATGGAGACATCGAGTTGAGCCGCCGCGCCCTCGCCGCATTGGTCGCCGTCGTCGCGCTGGTGCTGGACCAGATCACGAAGATCTGGGCGGTTGCCGCCTTGAGCGACGGTCCGTACGTGATCATCGACGGATTCCTGCGGTTTGCGGAAGCCCGGAACCCCGGAGCGAGCTTCAGCACGTTCACCGACCAGGGCCAGATCATCGGCGTGATCGCCATCGGGGTGATCGCCGTGGTGTTCGTGCTGGCCGACCGAGTCCATCACACCATCGATGTCGTTGGCCTCGGCCTGATCATGGGAGGCGCAGCGGGAAACCTGGCAGACCGCATCTTCCGGGGCGATGGCTTCCTCGATGGCGCCGTCGTGGACTTCATCGACTTCGACTTCTTCCCGTCCTTCAATGTGGCCGACACGGCCATCAACATCGGAGTCGGCCTCTTGCTGATCGGGACGTTCGTGCTGCGCCACGGTGAGGATGAGCCGGATGACGCGGCCGCGTCGGACGCGGAGATGTCCGTTGGCGATGGCAGCAGGAGCGAAGACGGCGACGGTCGTGACGACTGAGCAACAGCGATTCGTCGTTCCCCAGGACCTGCACGACCAGCGGGCCGACCGGATCGTCGCCGCGCTGCTCGCAACCTCGCGCGCAGCCGCGCGAGCAGTTGTGGACGCCGGCGATGCCGAGGTAGCGGGAGTGCCGGTCGACGCCAAGACCCGGTTGCCCGCAGGAACGGAGCTCCAGATCGTTCCGCCTCCTCCGCCGGCGCCGATCGAGCCGGCGCCGATCGACTTCGGTGTGGCCTACGAGGACGAGATGCTTCTCGTGGTCGACAAGCCGGCCGGGCTCGTGGTCCATCCGGGCGCAGGGCATCGCAACGACACCCTGGCCAGCGGACTCATGTATCGATTCCCCGACATCGCCGAACTCGGTGAGCAACACCGCTGGGGCCTCGTCCATCGCCTCGATCGTGATACCACCGGGTTGCTCCTGGTTGCGCGTACGCCGGCGGCGCAGGAGTTTCTCCAGGATGCGTTGCGAGCCCGCCGAATCTCCCGGGTGTATTGGTCCGTCGTCCTGGGGGAGTTCGACAATGTCACCGGGACGATCGAAGCACCAATCGGCCGCGATCCGAACAGCCCGACACGGATGTACGTCACCGCCCAGGGCCGGCGCGCGGTCACGCACTACCGGCGGGTGGCGTCGTGGTCCGGCGTGACGATGTTGGAAGTGACGCTCGACACCGGCCGCACCCATCAGATTCGGGTCCACCTCTCTGCGATCGATCACCCGGTGGCGGGCGATCGGTCGTACGGTCGAGCCGGACCGGCCGAGGCCGATCCCGGCCGCGTGTGGTTGCACGCTCGGCAGCTGGTGTTTCCGCACCCGGACGGCACTCGGGACGTCACGGTGACCGCTCCGGTACCATCAGACCTCGCGAAATCCCTGGAAAGGCTCGGACCACCACTCTCGGGAGTGGTCCCCGACCTGAGCTGATCGAACGAGGAGCTGGAATGCCGGGCCACTACGAACGACTGTCGCCGCTCGACGCGTCGTTCCTCGCCTTGGAGTCGCCGACGACGCACATGCACGTCGCCGGGATCGCCGTTTTCGAGTCGGGTCCGGTCGAGCGGCCCGACGGCGGGATCGACATCGACCGCATCAAGGTGTTCATCGAGTCGAAGCTCCACATGATTCCTCGGTACCGGCAGCGGCTGGCGTTCGTGCCGTTCGAGCGACATCCCGTATGGGTCGATGACGAGCACTTCAACCTCGAGTTTCACATCCGACACACGAGCCTCCCGCAGCCGGGGTCGATGACCCAGCTCCGCGACCTTGCTGCCCGCCTCGTGTCCCAGCAGTTGGATCGGGCCAAGCCGCTCTGGGAACTGAACATCGTCGAGGGGCTCGAGGACGGACGCTTCGCCGTCGTGTCGAAGATCCACCACTGCATGATCGACGGAATGGCCGGCGTGGATCTCATGGCCGTCATGCTGAATCTCGGTCCGGTGAGCGACATCGACGACGCCGAGCCGTTTGTTCCCCGGCCGGCTCCCTCGGGTTCAGAGCTCGTCGTCCGGGAGACCGCACGTCGCGTGGGTCGTGCGTTCGGGGCGGTGCGCAGCGTTCGAACGCTGGCCAACGATGCCCAGGAGCTGACCGGCGA
>JASJAX010000174.1 GCA_030066755.1 Acidimicrobiia bacterium | reverse complement strand
CGATGCCGTCCATATCGAAGACCCGAATGATCTCGCCAATGTCGACGTCGATGAGTTTGATGGTCGCATCGCCGTCGAGTGGCTTGTCGACGACCGCCAGTCTGCCCTGGGGTCCCAAGGCAACGGTTGCGAAGGCGCTCGGATCAAGTCCCTCCTCCACCATGGCGGTCTCGCCTGTGGTCAAGTCGAGCCTCACCGCATCCACCAGCAGGGCGACGCCTTGCGGCGAGTTGCAGGTCTCCGGAACCAATGTGGATGCCGACGGGACCTCGAGCAGCGCATAGCCATCGCTTGCGTCGAGGGGTGCCATCGTGCCCCCACACGGGTGGGCAGCGAAGCGACGCAGCAGCGTTCCGGTCTGCGCATCGAGTACGTACGTTCCCATCGCCGACGACTGGCGCACCTCAGCACCCGGACTCACCGACGCGCCCACCTGCACCACGACTTCGAGGCCCCCGTTGGTGAACTTTGCACTCGCGGTTGTCACCGCAGGATCTGGCACCGGCACCGCATACGTCCATCGCTCTTCACCATTGACTGCATCGATAGCGACAACGCTGGCTCCGGGAGAACGCCCGATAACGACCATCGAACCGTCCGGGCTCAAGTCGCCGGTGGTTTGCGACACCGGCGCGCCATCGAGTTCGTACGCGGAGATGGCTCGGAACGATGACATCGCGTCCCTCAACACCGCCAACGCCTGTGCATCTCCTCCGAGGCGCGAGGCGCCGCTGATTGCCAACAGGACCGATAGCTCCGGATCTTCGAGCGTCACGGCTCGAGACGCCGCCAGGAGACTCTGGGCAACAGCGCGTTCCTTGGCCGCCGTCGCTGCGTTCTGCGCTTCCTCCGCTATGCGTTGAGCAGTCTCCGCCCGATCACGTTCATCGTCTGCAGCAACTCGTTCCATCTCAGCGATGTCCCGCTCTTCCTCCGCGATCTCCTGCGCCTCAACTGCAAGGTCACGCTGCTCCGTCGCTTCACGACTCGCCAAGAACGCCACGACCGCCAGAAACAGGCCGACGACTGCGGCCACGCCGAAACCGACGAGGACGTTGCGCCGCGTCCGGGCGACTGCTGCAGCTCGCTCGGCTTCGGCCGATCGGCTCGCACCGAGGTACTCCGTCTCCGCAGCACTGAGTGCCAGATCGGATTCGTCGACCCACGCCTCGTGTTGCGCCAACCGACCGCCGGAGAGCAGATAGTCGGACGACCGATCGGCTCCCTCCCACTCGGTGAGCTCATCCTGGAGACGGCCTCGGAGAACCAAGTGCTCGCGGTGATCATCGATCCACGACACGAAACGCGGCCACTCCGACAACAACGCTTCGTGAGCGAGCTCCACCGTGGGTCCCCGAGTGACGGCGTCTCGATCGAAGGCCAGCAGGCGCTCCTCACCGAAGGCATCGAGCACTGAAGTCAGCGTGCGCCGGTCGATCCCGAGACGCTGCAGCTCACCGAGCCGCACGCGTCGGCGTGTGTCGGGCCGCCCCTCGGTGACATTGACCAAACGCAGGAAGACCTCCTGCACGACGGATCGTTGACCGTTGTCGAGCCGATCGAAGACCGCCTCGGCGTGTTGGGCCAAGGCGCCTCGCACGCCGCCCATCTCCGTGTAGGAATTCGCCCTCAGGACATCCGATTCGCGGCTCTCAAACAGGCCCGTCAACGTGAACTCGAGCAGCGGCAACGCACCCGCCTGATTCCGGACGTCCGCCACGATCCGGTCGACAAGACCCGGCTCGAAGACGATCCCGACTGCGCTCGCTGGGTTCTCTGCGATTGCCCGCAGGGCTTCATCGGTGGGGGCCGCAATCGGAACAGTTGCCTTCTGGATCAGCGCACCGAATGCTCCATCGCGCAGCGGCCGATCGAAGAAGTCGGCGCGCACGGTGAGCACCACCCGGATCCGAGCCCGGTGGTCCTCGACGGAAGCTCGAAGCAGCTCGAGGAACGCTGCCCGCTCGCCATCGTCACGGACCAGGGTGAACAGCTCCTCGAACTGATCGACGACCAGCAGGAGCGTGGCGTCTTCCGGAAGATACCGACGAACAGCTCGGATGAGACCACGTTCGTCTCGGCGCAGCTCGTCCTCGAGCTTCTGCGTCGGCGACGACGCCACCCTCAGCACTGCGGACGCCAGCTCCTCGAACGGGTACGGCCCGGGCATGAGGTCGGTGACCAGCCACTGCTCGGAGCCAGGGATCGCGCCACCCCGCAATGCCGGGATCAGACCCGCCCGAACAACCGACGACTTCCCGATGCCGGACGGACCGACGACCGCAACGAGCGCATTCGACTCGACGGTACGCAAGAGCTCGGTGACCTCGGCTTCGCGCCCGTGGAAGTCGCCGGCGTCGCCTTCACGGAACGCTCGAAGACCCTTGTACGGATTGCGAGTCGGGGTGAACACCGCCGCTGCGGTCGCCTCGTTCGCCTCACCGGTGGCCGTCTCCCACGCTTCGAGGAGATCTGCCACCGATGGGTACCCGCCTGCGTGGGCGGTCTCGAAGACGCTGCGGAGTGATGGGTCGACCGAGCTCGAGCCAAGGCACCGCTCGATGAGAGCACCGAGACCGACGACATCGTCGGCGATGGCATCTGCATCGCCGTCACGCAGCTCCTTGGCGATGCCGAAGTCCGACAGGAAGGCGTTGTCTTCGCCATCGAACAACACATTGGAAGGCTTCAGGTCGCGATGCGCCACACCGTGGCGGTGCGCGTGATCGAGCGCAGAAGCGATATCTCCAAGTATCCGGTTCATCGTGGCGATGTCGACGGGTCCCGACTCCAGCCGATCCTCCAGGCTGCCTCCGCTCAGCCAACGCAGGACGAGATACGCACCGTCGGGGTCGCGCCAGTAGTCGTGCAGGGGCACGATATGTGGGTGCTCGAGCCGCGCAACGAGTTGGGCCTCGACCTCGAACCTTCGGATGAACACCGGGTGGTTGGCGAACTCGGGCCGGATGACCTTCACGGCCACCTCCCGCCCCACCGACGGTTGGTATGCGCGGTGCACGACACCGAACACGCCTGAGCCCACCTGCTCCCGAAGCTCATACCCCGGGAGCCCGTGGGTGGCCGTGGGCAGCGGAGGTGACATCCCGAGAACTCGGAGTGGTGGGAACGCATCCGGCGATCCGCTCAGTACCAACTGGTGTACGGCGACAGGGTCGGAGAGACCTGCCAGTTGATGGGAACCGAGTGATCGAGTGATCCAGCCGGCCGCCCCAGAATCCAGCATCTCCTGGTGCGCATCAGAGGCAAGCAGAATCTGACCGGCATGCCCGGCCCCGATCAAGATCGCGGCCCGGTTGATCGGGGGTCCGGTGACCTCGCCCCCGCTCCGAACCTCGACATCGCCCGAACTGATCGCCATCCGCATGGGAGCGTTCTGCGCTGCGAGAACCGCCTGACCATCGGCCGCGGCGCTCGCCGCCGCCTCTACCGTCGGAAAGACGGCGTAGATCGCAGTGCCGCGCTCGGCGAGCACTTCACCAGCGTGGTCTGCTACCGCCTGTGTGATCTCGCGACCCTGGAGATCGATCAACGCGTCTCGATCGGCCGGTGCGAGGGTGCTGAGGGCGGCGACATCCGGGACGTCGACAACGAGAACGGCAGCGCGGCGAATCGACGGTGCCGCCTCGAGGGTGAGCCCGGGATCCTGTTCGAGGATCTGTTGCTCGAGCCGGCGGAGCTCGGGCGACGGGTCGAGGCCGGAGTTCTCGAGGAGATAGGTCCGGGTCTTCTCGAACGCTCGAAGTGCATCCGCCTGCCTGCCGGATCGGTAGAGCGCCACCATGTGCTGGGCGCGGAAGTGCTCGCGGAGCGGGTACTCGACCGTCAACGACTCCAGCTCCGCGATGAGCGATGCATGTCTCCCGGACGCGAGTTCGGCGTCGACGCGACGCTCGGTCGCGACGACCCGCAGCTCCTCGAGCCGCGTGATCTCTGCCGGCAGTGTGTTGAGCGCGTCCACATCTGAGTAGGCACCGCCACGCCAGAGCGCAAGGGCCGCACGGAGCTCGTCGGCGATCTGTTGCGGTTCGTCGATGCTCGAAGCAGAGGTGACCGCATCCTCGAACTGCGCGGCATCGATGCTGTTGCGATCGACGTCGAGGCGGTACCCGGCGCCATCGGAGCTGAGCACCGATCCGACGAGTCCGCGCAGGTTGGACACGTACGTCTGGATCGACCGACGGGCTCCCGAGGGAGCATCGTCGCCGTAGACGGCGTCGATCAGTGTCTCGGTCGTGACGACATTGCCGGCACGTGCGATCAGCAGCGCAAGGACCGTCCGCTGCTTCAACCCTCCGAGGTTGATTCCGCTGCCGTTGACATCGGCTTCGACTGGGCCGAGGACTCGAAACTGCATCCGTCGAAGATACCGATCGGAAGGTGCGGTCTGCTGGGCGGGCGCATTCGGTGTCGTATCCATGACCGAACTGTCGCCGACGTATGTCAAGCAGTCGTCAAACGCTGAAAGCCGCACATCCGCTCCACCGATCTGACCAGGCGTTTTGATCGGTTCTTGACAGTCTTGACGCGGCCTTGACCGACCCCCCGCGAGGCCTTGTGCACGCCCGCGGACGGTGCGTGCATGAGCAACCCACGCACCGTCATCGCAGCCATCGTCATCAGCTTGATCACTCCGGTCGGCTCGGAAGCGCAACCTCCGAGCGCCGCAGCGGAGTCTTCCGGGTCGGACCAGCCGGTCGCTATCGCCCTTTCTTCCGGCCCGACCCGGGAGGCTCCCGCTTCGCCGATCTCCGCTGCGATCTCCGTCGAGCTGGACGGTGCCACTGTGTACGCCGAGAACGAGGCACAGATCGAAATCGTCGAATGGTCCCTGCAGCGCTACGCAGATCAGGGCCTGGAGCTGCCGCATGTGACCATCGAGATGCGTTCGATCGGCAAGTGCCCGACCCACGACGGTCGCCAGTTGTCCGGCTCCCTGGCCGTCGTCGACGGCGAGTACCGAATCAAGGTCTGCGGCGAGCGCCGCACCCTGCTGCACGAGCTGGGCCACGTGTGGGACAAGCACAACATGACCGATGGCGACCGTTCCGAGTACATGGAGCTGCGTGGCCTGGACTCCTGGCGCCACGACGTCTGGCACCTGGCCGCCGGTGAGCACGTCGCTGAGACCATGACCTGGGCGCTGGACTCGATCTACCTGCCGCCGAGCCGGATCCCGAACAACTCGGCAGCCGAGCTGGCCGCGGGCTACGAGCTGCTGACCGGCACGCCCGCGCCGGTTCTGGAGATCGCCCCGGCGATCACCGCCGAGAAGGCACCCGTCGGCGAGCGCGAGATCCTGGACGCCGGGTCGATCGCCGACGGTGCCGACCTGGGCTGAAGCTGATCAGGAGCGAAGGGCCTCAATCAGCTCCACCAACCGCCCCTCGGTGCGATCCACCTGGATTCGGGCGAAGCCGGCGAGCCATCGACCCAGCGCTGCCGTCGGCACGTCCTCACACCTCGTGACGGTTTCTCCGTAGATGCACAGGTCGGTGCCGGGGCCGCCGTCGATCGCGTCGGTGCCGTTGCCGCCGTCGATCTGGTCGTCGCCGCTGCCGCCGGACAACTCATCGTCACCGTTGTCGCCGAGGAGCACGTCCGCGCCGCCGAGGCCGTTCAGCACGTCGTTGCCGCCGAGGCCGGCGAACCCGTTGTCCTGCCCGTTCCCGCTGATGGTGTCGTCGTACTCCGTGCCGATGACCTGCTCGACCGCAGTGATGGTGTCGGAGCCTTCGCCCGCCGCCGTGCCGGCGGCGAGGTCGACGACTACCCGACGGGTGTTGAACTCGAACGTGACGAGGTCGATGGCCGGTCCACCATCGATGTCGTCGTTGCCGGGTCCGGGGATCAAGATGTCCGAGCCGCTACGACCCATGAGTACGTCGCGCCCAGCTTCGCCCCAGAGCTCATCGGGTCCGCCCTTGCCATCGATCTCGTCGTTGCCGGGACCACCGAACAGATAGTCGTCCAAGCTCGAGCCGAGCAGCACGTCGTTGCCGGCGAGCCCGTACGCCCACTGGCCGTCATTCGGACCCAGTCGCAGAATGTCGTCGAACTCCGACCCTGTGAGGATCTCGAAGTCGAGCACCGTGTCGGTGCCTTCCCCCAACGCCGTACCTGCGCCGAGATCGACATCGACTCCGTTCGGTGACATCTCGAACGACACCCAGTCGTCCTGTTCGCCGCCGTCGACGGAGTCGTCGCCCGGGCCGGGAAGGACAGCATCCTCGCCCCATCCTGTGGTGATCGTGTCGTTCCCGTCTTCGCCGAGGACTAAGTCGTTGCCCTCGCCCGCTGTGATCGTGTCGGCGCCTTCGCCCCCCTCGACGTAGTTGTCGCCGTCGCCTGCGTCGATGATGTCGTCGCCGAGGCCTCCATACACCTCGTCATCGCCGAGACCGAGTGTGATCGTGTCGTTCCCGGGACCGCCCCAGATGAAGCTATCGCCGGCTCCACCGAGATTCATCAAGGAGATGACGTCGTCGCCTGCGTCGCCATAGACCGTACCGTTGACCTCGAGCGTGATGATGTCGTGACCCTCTCCCCCGCGGATCTCGGCACCGAGGTTGGTGTACGTCAGGGTGTCGTCGCCGCCGCGGCCTTCGATGGGCGCCGGATCGCTCAGGATGATCGTGTCGTCATGCTCCGTCCCAACGATCCTCAGGCTGCGGCTGAGGATCTGGTCGGAACCGTGAGCGCCGAGATCCACGAAGTAGTCCTCGGTATTGATCGTGATCGGCCAGCCGAGCTCCGAGAAGTCGATCGTCCCGCCGTCGCCGTCGAACTGATACCGATCGTCGCCGGGGCTCGAGCGGTAGTAGTCGTCCCCGGCGCCGCCCTCTTGCCGGTCGCCTCCCCAGCCACCATCGAAGTAGTCGTCCCCAGCGCCCCCGTACATCTTGTCGAGCGCGCCACGGCCGATCAGCCGATCGTTGCCGTCCTCGCCGCGCAGGAGGTTCTTCTCGTGGTTCCCCTTCAACACGTCGTCGAACGGCGTGCCAACCACGTCTTCCACGCTGGTCAGCGTGTCGGTCCCGGCACCGGCGGCGGTACCGGCCAGCAGGTCGACGCGAACCCGGCGTGTCGCCTCGGAGAAGTCGATCCGGTCCCGATCGTCGCCCCCGTCGTAGGTGTCGGCCCCTGAGCCACTGATGAACACGTCCTTCCCGGGCCCGCCCTCGAGGACGTCGTCGCCGCCACCACCGGTGATCGTGTCGTCACCGTCCCCGGCGCACACGACGTCATCGCCGCCCTTGGTGTCGACCTCATCGTCGCCGCCCAACGCGATCACGACATCGTCGCCGGACGTACCGACGAGCGTGTCATCGGTCTCCGAACCGAGAATCGTTGGAGACAGCCCATTGCACGTCAGCGT
>JASJAX010000173.1 GCA_030066755.1 Acidimicrobiia bacterium | reverse complement strand
TCGGTCTGACGTACCGGACGATTGGCGAGGCCGAGGCGTTCGCTCGGTTCGGTCCGACGGTCGATTTCGGCCTTCCGTACCGGGCGATTGGTGAGGCCGAGGCCATTCAGCGGTTCGTGCCCTCCAGCTGAGCACCCACACGATTCCACCCGACCGCCCACACGATTGGCGGTCACGCACCGAGCCACCCCCGCCCCGGCGGGGGTTTCTCGCGCGGTTACTCGATTGACTCGCTTATCCCTGTGCCGCGTCGGGCCCCGGGTCCTGGGCTCGGTCCTTCCCTCGGTAGCGCTGCCAGGGGAGCATCCCGGCAATCTCGATGTCGAGCGAGAAACTGAGGATCACTCGAATCAGGACCAAGATCCCCAGGGAGGCGACCGTTTCGAGGCTGCGATCGACGGTGACCGTCAGGATGATGTCTGCCGCGACGAGCACTTCGAGCCCAAGGAGCAATGGATGTGCCAAGCGCCGCCGAGCGTCCTGGAAGTACGACCCGCCACTGTGCTCCCTCACAGCAGACCGGAGCAGGGCATACAGGCTGCCGATGGCGATGATCGCCACGCCCACGGCCTCGAAGACCCGGGCAACGTCCTCCATGACGGCCGTGAACTCCATGATTCGAGGCTAACTCGCCGGGCGGACGGATGGGCTGGTGGCCGGGGCCACCACCGGTAGCCACCAGACCGCCCCATCCATCAGCGTGTCGCCACGTGCCGAATCAGCAGCAGTTCACCATGAGACGTGAATCGCATGGTGTTCATGAATGTCGAGCCGTCGGTCTCGTGGAAACCGACGAGCAAGCTGCCCTTCACCAGCATCGGCTCGAAGATCCCTTTGGACTCCCATGAACGAAACCGCACGTAGTCAGCGAAGCTGCCGTCGGAGATGCGGACGGTCCTCCCCAGGGACTCGAATACGCCGTCCGTGACCCACATCGACTCGAGGGTCTCGACATCGGACTGCCTCCACGCCTCGATGTAGTCGCGAAGGAAGTCGATCATCGCCTCCTGCCGTTCGGTCAGTTCTCCCTCTCCGGCAAGCACGACTCCGGGGTTCTCGGACGTTGTGTTGCCGAGCGTCCAGCCTGCGAGGCCGCCCAGCAAGAGCGCAAAACCGACGGCGAGCGCCACGAGACGTTGACGGGGTCGAGCGTCGGCCACTGGGGTGTCGTCTGTTTGCATGTTCCGGCTGGCCATCTCGAGCTTCGTCATCGTCGACCTCCGGGTCGGTGTGGCAGCTGTCTCGGTCATCGTCCGCAGCGGACGCGTGGGAACCGAGTGGGGTATGACGGGGCGGGAAGTGGCATCCGCGACGCCACCCGCGGGAGAGCCCGGCAATTCGACCGCCGGGCTCTCGAGCAACTGGCGTCAGCGGAGCTACGGAAACACGAGTCCCGTGAGGTGCGCAACGGCGCCTGCGGTGTCGCTGACGCTGTTGTAGACCATCACCAGTCCGTGGCCCCGACCGATGGCATAGCTGTCGAACGAGAAGTTGTCGGGACCGATGAAGTTCGACACCGTGCCGATGTGGATACCACGAAGGCCCTTTGGATCGAGCGACCTCCATTTCCCCCAAATCACGCCCTCGCCCGTTGTCAGGTCGACCGAGTAGTTGATCACATACTTGACCCGTTCGATGGGGTTGGTGCCGAAGGCGTAGACGGTTGCGTACTCGAGACTTGCCTTGCGGACATGGAGCTTCGTGCCGTCGACCGTGAGCTCGCCCTCATCCAGGGTTTCAAAGTCCGCGATTGCGACTCCCTCGAAGGGCTCACCCGACGACGATGCGGTGGCCGGTGCCGCCAGGCCGATGGTCAGCAGTGCCAGCAGGACGACGAACACGGCCGACTTGCGTGTGAGTGTGTTCCTCATGCCGCCTCCTTTCTCCCCGCATCGTCCGAGGTCGGCGCGTGATGAACGCGTGGAGATCACGACGAGTTGCTGAGAGGGAGTCGACTCGAGCGCCGCCCAGATGTCCGCAGGGGCGGTTGCACCGGGTCAGCCTGGCTCCATTCGGTCGGCGTCTCCTAGAGACGCTCGAGCACCTCGGCTGCTTGGACCACGTACCTCGTGTCCAGACCTTCGGTGAACCACGACAGGATGGGTTCGAGCGTGCTGCGGGCACCGGCCGGATCGTCACGCCCGACGAGGTGCTCCGCCAGCGCGGTCGCCGCCCTGAGGTGCTGGAGCCTGGCCTCGGCAGCTTCGGCATCGGCGATTGCCCTACGCAAGGCAGATTCGGCGCCGTCCGCAGAGGTTGCGGCGAGGAGCCGGCCTCGCTGCATGCGGAGGATCAGCTCCGATAGACCCTCACCCCGATCGACGACAGCCGGGAGCTCGCGATCGATACGGGCGATTGCCGCTTCGGTCCGGCCGACTGCACCCTCCCCTTCGGCCATCTCTCCATGCATGCTCCCGGCGAACGCGTCGATGCCGATTTCGTGCCACGCTGCGACGCCGGCGCTCACCAACGCGATCGCCTCGTCCGGGCGGCCCAGGCGCAGCGCCGCCATTCCGCGATAGATCATGGCCGCCGCTGAATACATGGGGAAGTGCTCGACCCGGGCGATGGTCTCGACTTCCTCGATGAATGGAGCCATCGCCTCGCCGTCGCCGCGCATCGAGCGCACAACGGCACCGGCAACGGCCACGGCGTGGCAGAGGCTGAACGGGTGGGCGATCTCGCGGGCCATGGCGATGCCCTCATCGGCGAGGTCGATCGCTTCGTCGAGATAGCCACGCTGGAGCGCATTGACCGCGAGCCACGCCAGCACTTCAGGGCCGAGCGCGATGCCGTAGACCTGTCCCAGCCATGCGTCCCGCTGCGGATCGAACAACTCCCGGGCCCGTCGCAACTGTGTGCTCCCTTCCACGAGTCGTCCGCCCCAGGTCTGCGAGTACCCGAGCCCGAGTCGCGCCAGCGACTCCAGCGCCGGGCTCCCGACCGCCTCGGCTGCGGCCAGGGACGCGAGATCGCATCGTTCGGCCTCTCGGTAACGAGAACTCAGGCCGTGAACCTGGCCCAGACCTGCGAGCGCCATGGCAGTGAGGGGCGACGGCGGCGCCGTCTGGCACAGTTGATCGGCCCGTGCGCCGATGCGCTGTGCCTCCGGAGACGCGTACCCGCGCACCGCCATGACCGGCGCTTGGAGTGCCACGAGGAGGGTCAGTTCGGTTTGGTCCCGCTCAACGGTCGCCGGAAGCTGGGGGAGGAGCTCGTGAGCGCGGGAGAGATGCAGCACCGCCTCCTCGTTGGCAGACATCCGATACGCTCGCTGGCCGGCGACGAGCAGGTACCGGACGGCGGGCTCGGCCAATCCGGCGGTGTCGAAGTGGTAAGCGAGGTCGACGACCGGCGGATCGGCATGGCCGGCATAGAGCGATTCCAGCGCCCGGCCGGTCGACTCGTGGAGGCCGATCCTCTCGCGATCGCCGATGCGGCGATACACGTACCGCTGGAGGAGCGCGTGGCGGAAGCGCACCCGACTGACGATGCGTTCACCGACCCGTTCGATGTCGACCGTCTCGAGCAGTCCGTGGCCCGAGGTCGCTTCGCGGCTGATGCGATCGGCGAGCTCGGGTTCCGACTGAGCATCCGCCGCCACCTCGACGACGAACTCCTGTCCCTGCACTGCGGCCGCCACGAGATCACGGCGCACGTCGTCGGGCAACCGATCGAGCCGGAGTCCCACCATGGCCTCGACGCGTGACGGCACCTCGTCCCAATCGAGGCGGTCCGAAGCCCGCCACACCCCCGCCGCATCTCGCCGTACGTCCCCGCGGTCCTGCATGCCGCGAAGCATCTCTACGGTGAGGAGCGGATTCCCGTTCGTGTACTCGAAAAGTCGATCCCGGTAGGCGGAGTCGAGGTCGTTTGGCTCGGCGTCGAGGAGTTCGTCGACGAACGACCGGTCCGCGGTCAGCTCCAGCGTGGCGTCGGGTGTGAGTGCCTCGATCTCGCGCAGGGTCACCCGCCGTTCGTCATCTCCGACGTCCGCCAGCTCCTCGGTCCGGAACGTGCCGATGATCAGGACCGGCAGTCCGCCGATGCGGCGGGCGAGGTGCCACAACAACCCAATCGACCCTGCGTCTGCCCACTGCAGGTCATCGATCACGAGGACGAGGGGGTGGAGTTCGCTGAGGCCTTCGAGGAATGCTCCCAACTCGGCGAAGAGTGCGGGCTGCACCCGGGTCGGTGACATCGCCTGCTGTGCCGCAGCGACACGTCCGCGAAGCCCGTCGAGCCACCGGGCACTCGGCATCGCCTCCTCGAGCCGAGCGACCAGGGACGAGCCGTTGACCGTGACCCCCACGTGGCTCCCAGCACGCTCGTGGAGGAGACGGGTCGTGAGCGGGATGGCTTCCCAGAGCTGGGTTGCCTGTTCGCGGGTGAGTGCTCCGGCCTGATACTGCCCGCGGACGTCCCCGGTCAGCTGCGCCAGGACTTCCCGGAACGGCAGGTAGGGATCTCCGATGCCGCCATGTGCGTTGCACCTTCCGGATGAGGTGAGCAAGCCTGGGCTCCGTTCCTGGGCGGCTTCGGTGAATCGGCGGCACACCATCGTCTTGCCGCTCCCGGCCTCACCGGAGATCAGGACGACGCGTCCGTGGCCGGCCAGCGCTGCGTCGAGGTGATCCGTCAGCCAGTCGAGTTCGAACCGGCGTCCGACGAACAGCGGGGGAGGTGGCGGCCGTTGTGACTCATAGATCCAGTTGGGGTAAGCAACATCGACGGTGCCCGTGGCCGTTTCCACGTCCCCATCACGGATCTGCTCGGCGAGGAGCGACGTCTCGGTGGCGGGGCCGGCTCCGAGGTCCCGCTCGAGCAGTTTGGTCAGGGTCGCGTAGTGGCGCAGTGCGTCGCTTCGCTGGTTGTTGCGAGCGAGGAGTCGGAGCAGACGGCGATGGCCTCGCTCGTCCCAGGGATCGATCTCAATGAGCCGGTATGCCGATGCGATTGCCTCGTCGAGCATGCCGGCACGCTCGTAGTGAGCGCCGAGTCGTCGCAGGAGGTCGGCCAGTGTCCGTCGCAGCCGCTCCTCGGTGACGGCGAACCACTCCTCCCACGCCACGCCGGCCTTGAGACGCAGACCCTCGAGGAGCCCTCCCCGCCACAGCGCAATGGCGGCTTCCCAGGCTTCGACAGCGTCTGAGCGCTCGGTCGCCGCTGTGGCGAGGTTCTCGAAATCGATGAGATCGACGTTGACCCCGATCGGTGTGGTGAACCCGACGGTGTTGCGGTCCGCGACGATCACCGGCTCGTCGGTGTCGCGATCCCCGAGAGCCGTACGCAATACCGACAGGGTGTGCCGAAGGTTGCTCGTGGCGGCGCCTTCGGGTCGGTCGGGCCACATCATCTCGGCCAAGACCGCTCGCGACCAGCGCCGCCCCGGCTCGGAGGCAAGGAACGCCAGCAGCCCTCGCGCCGAATCCGATTCGAAGTCGTCGTGAGTCTCGCCGTCGACGGCGACCTCGAACGGACCAAGCAGTCGGACCGACAGTCGGTGGTGCTGCTCTTCGGACATGCCCTGTAGCCACCGTACGCCCTGATCGGGGTCACCGTCTACGGGCCGGCCGGCGGTCTTGCCGGCTCCACGCGGTTTCCACGCTTTGCGGGGGTCAGATGGGGTGAAGCGCAGCGAGGTCACTGGTGACGTCGAAGGTCGAGTATCGAGCGTTTGTCCTGCGGCTCTGGTGGGAGGAGGCCGGCTCAGGCCCCAGGGCGTCCGTCACGGCCATCGATGATGGTCGGATCTGGGTGTTCACCAGCCTCGACGAGCTCTGCAGGTGGCTCCTCGATCGGTTTGGGACGGTGGCCTCGATCCCGTAGCGCAGGAGTCGGTTTGGCCGCCGCCGCAGCGATACGATCCTCCCGACTTCGATCGGCGAGGGCGCAGTGAACCGACGAGAGCGGATGGAGCTCATCCTGGAGCGGGATGGTGACGCCTGCGTGTGGTGTGGCCGCAGGTTCGAGGGTCTCGTGGCGGCCACAACCGAACACGTCGTGCCCCGGATCAAAGGTGGGCCGAGCTGGCTGGAGAACGAGGTGGCGGCATGTCGCCGTTGCAACGGCCAGCGGGGCCACCGCACCCTCGGCGACTGGCTCGACGAGTGCGAGCGCCGTGGCTGGCGACCGGAGCGTGCGGTTGTGGTGAGGAGCCTCGAGTCGCTGCAGGCCGCGATTGCCGAGCGCGGCGGCCAGCGGCGAGCCCGCCGATACATCGACTCCCAGCTGCGCCGGCTGCGCGATTGAGGCGACTATCCCTCAGTGCCCAGCCGCACGATCATCGGGCATGACAATCGTGCTCAGCAGTCGTCGCCGACGCCCTGGGCCCGGGCCGTTCTCGAGGTGACTCTGGACCGAAGTGGACATTGCCGCGATCATCTCGTCGAACTCCTCGTCGGTGAGCCAGAGCGGCACCTGGCGATAGCCGACACGATCCGCGACGAAGTCCAGCTGGCCGTCGTCGACGTAGGCGGCGAAGTCCGAGAGCAGTGTCCCCAGGAACGTTGCGAAGAAGCGGAGATGGTCTTCGGGGCTTGCTCCCTGCAACTCGGCAGGACCGAGGGCGACTGCCTCGGTGACCACTGCGTACGTGCGCTCGATGCCGCCGCGCACCGGACGGGTGTCCACGACCTCGATCAGTCCGCCCGCCTCGAGCTCGTTGAGGTGGCGGTAGAGGCTGGCCTGGGCCACGTCCCCGAGGTGGTCCTTCAGGTCGAGGGGCCGCATCGGCCTGCCGGCGAGAGCCTGGATGATGCGCAGCCGGACGGGGTGGAGCAGAAGGTCGCGGGATTGGGTCATGTGGTCACCGTTTCTGCTTGACTCTCATGTTTGATAATGTTATCAATACTGAGAACAATACCACAGATCACTCGGATAAGGATCCACCATGAACCCCACCGTGCAATTCGCCTCGGCCGGTCACCGGCTCACCGGAACGCTTCAAGTGGCAGATTCCTCACCGGCTCCGGCTGCACTACTCATCAGCGGTTCCGGTCCGTTGGACCGCGACTCCAACACGAAGCGGCTCCGGATCGATGTGATGCGCCAGGTCGCCGAGTATCTGGCAACCATCGGCATCGCCTCGCTTCGCTACGACAAGCGTGGCGTCGGCGAGAGCACCGGCGACTATCACGCCGCCGGTTTCTGGGACAACGTTGCCGACGCCCGAAGTGCGCTCGAGGCACTCAGAGCACGGCCTGAGGTCGACGGCGAGCGCATCGTGGTGATCGGGCACAGCGAGGGCGCGCTGATTGCAAGTGAACTCGCCGCCGACGGCGGTGTTGCCGGTGTAGTGCTCCTCGCCGGGGCCGCCCAGACCGGGGAAGAGGTGCTCAGGTGGCAGGCGCAGCAGCTATCGACGTCGCTCCCCGCTCCGGCGCGCTTGATCCTGAAACTGCTCCGCAAGGACGTCTCAACGATGCAGGACAAGCGACTCA
>JASJAX010000172.1 GCA_030066755.1 Acidimicrobiia bacterium | reverse complement strand
GCTTCGGCCACCGGACCCGATGTACCAGCCGCCTGAGCGGCGCCGGCCCTTCCGCCGGTCTTTCGTCGTGTAGCGGACCGGCGGCGGGGTCGGTCGCTGCGTTGGCGCGGGCTTCCGGTGCACCTTCTGAGGGTGCAGCGGTCGCTCGAAGACGGGTTGGTGCTTGGCGACGCCGAAGCGAAAGCCGAAGTATCGGGGTCGATGCAGCAACCAGCGGCGCCCGACGATCCACTTCGTCGTGTCCGGCGCTTCGACTCTTCGCTGCTGCATGACGCCCCCGGGACCGGTCGTGCCTCCCGTTGTACCATCTTCGGTGCGACGAGGAGGATCGATGATCGAGAATCAGCGGCGGCCGACACGTCACATCGCCCGGTTGGTGGTGATCCTCGTCGCCATCGCCGCGTCCGTCTCGAGCCCGACGCTCGCCCTCGCTGCAACTCCGGACGAGGCGGCATCGGGCGTGTCCGATGGGGGCGTCTACGTCGAGCCCGGCGCCGAAGACGTCGACGTCCCTCGCCTGCGAGACGTCATTGCCGAGGCTGCGACGGCAGACCTCGAAGTGAGCGTCGTGGTGCTCGCCGAAGCGGCTGATGCCGTTGCATTTGCGAGCGCCGTCAACGACCGTGTTCCAGGCACCGTGCTGGTGTTCACCCCGGATGCCTACGGAGTCGCCTCGAACGAACTCGCCCAGGCCACGCTGAACGACGCGCTCGATGAGGCGGCGGACGACTTGTCGAGTCCGAACTTGGTCGACGGCGTAGAAGCGTTCGTCGACGCCGCCACCCCGACCAACACCAACTGGGGCCTGATCGTCGTCCTCGCCATCGTGGCGGTCGCCGCCATTGGTGTCGGCGGGCGGGTCATTGAACGCCGGGCGACCAGGGGGCGTCGAGCTGCGGCATTGCGCAGGGAGTGGGGACAACTCGAGGCACGAGCGGATCTCCTGGCCAGCCCCGTCCTCGATCTCTCGACCCGGGTGGAACTCGACGGCGGCGCCGCGCTCGCCGAGCGCTATCGCATCGCAGCCGGTCGGTACGGCGAGATTCGGGATGCCTTGGGCCGAGATCCGTCGGCAGACGCCGTCGAGGAGATCCAATCGGACCTGGACGACCTGGAACGTCGGCTCGACGAGCTCGAGGCAGCCTTGGATGCAGCCGCCGAGTGATCATCGTCGGAATCGACCGTATCCTCGCAACGTGAACGGCCGCCCTCACAAGCACGCCTGGCCGGGCGAGTACACATACTGCCCCCACTGTCGCGCAGAGCTGGTAGCGGCAGACCTCGGGGGCCGGACCCGGATGCGTTGCCCGGAGTGCGGGTTCGTCCACTGGCGCAACCCTGGCGTCGGAGCCGCTGTGGTCGTGTTCGACGACATAAGGCGAATCCTGCTCGTGAAGCGGGCCGTCGGGGCAACTCGGCCCGGGTTGTGGTCGATACCGGCCGGGTTCGTCGACTACGGCGAGGAGATCCGAGCTGCCGCCGCACGGGAACTGCTCGAGGAGACCGGCCTCGTAGCCGAGGTCGGCGGCGTGGTGTGGGTGGCATCGAACTTCCATGATCCGGCGAAGCTCACCGTCGGGATCTGGTTCCAGGGGACGGTGACGGGCGGTGTGCTCGAGGCCGGGGACGACGCCGAGGAGGCAGCCTTCTTCTCGCTCGACGATCTGCCGCCCATGGCCTTCGAGACCGACGTTGCGTATTTGCAGAGCCTCGGCGCAGGGATTGACGGAGTTGGCGACGGTTGACCTCGAGGGATCGGCGTGAGCACGTCGGCAATACCATGACGATGAACTGGCCACGAAGGAGCTGAGATGCCGTTCACCGAGGAGCACGAGCACTTCCGCAGAGTCGTGCGCGAGTTCGTCGACAAGGAGATCAACCCCCACGTCGATGCGTGGGAAGCCGCCGGGATGATGCCGCTCCATGACATCTTCCGATCGATGGCCGAGCTCGGGATGCTCGGACTCGAGTACGACCCGGAGTACGGCGGGCAGGGCGCCGATCACCTGTTCACCGTGGTTCTGGCCGAGGAGTTCGGTCGAGCCGATCACGGTGCGCTCGGCATGGCTCTCGGCGTACAGGTCGACATGGCGACCCCGTCACTCCATCAGTTCGGTACACCCGAGCTGAAGGCGGAATACCTGACGCCGGCAATGCGTGGTGACATGGTTGCGGCAATCGCCGTGACCGAACCCGACGCCGGATCCGACGTCGCAGCGATCCGGACTCGGGCCGAACGTGACGGTGACGAATGGGTCATCAACGGTTCGAAGATGTACATCACCAATGCGGTGCAGGCCGATTGGCTTTGCCTCCTCGCCCGCACCTCGGACGAACCCGGCTACGGCGGGATGAGCCAGATCGTCGTGCCGACCGACGCGCCCGGGTTCGAGGTGTCGCAGAAACTCGAGAAGCTGGGGATGCACGCATCGGATACCGGGTTGCTCACCTTCACCGACTGCCGCGTCCCGCTGACCAACACGATCGGACATGAGGGTGCCGGCTTCCAGCAGCAGATGGCGCAATTCGTCGTCGAGCGGATGTGGGCCAACTACTCCCAGGTGACCGGCATGGAGCGGGCATTGCGCCGAACGGCCGACTACCTCCGGCAGCGAGTGGTCTTCGGCAAGCCGTTGCTCAAGAACCACTACGTCCAATACAAGCTGGCGGAGCTCGCCGCCGAAGTCGACCTCTTGAAGCACTACAACTACGCGTGTGCCGAGGCCTACATGGCCGGCCAGGACACCACCCGTTTCGCCACCATCGCCAAGATCAAGGCGGGGCGCCTCGGCCGCGAGGTCGCCGACTGGTGTCTGCAGTTTCACGGGGGCATCGGCTACATGGAGGAGACCTGGACGACGCGGTACTTCCGCGACACCCGGCTCGTTTCCATCGGCGGCGGATCCGACGAAACGATGCTGCAAGTCCTGGCGAGGCTTGACGGGTACTTTGCCTGAGTCGCCAGTAGCCAGTAGCCAGATGCTTGCGGCGGCTCAGAGCCGCTTCCAGGCGTGACTGACGACGCCGAGTTGGGCGTGCCCAACTCGGAACGGGATGGCAGAGCCATCCCGCGACGACTGGCAACTGACGTAGGCTCCCCGCCATGACCGATATCGACTGTCAGCCGGATGCCATCACCGTCTCATTCGACGGTGAAGCCAATCTGCTCGAAGCCCTTGTCGGAGCGGGGGTTCCCATCACGCACCTCTGCGGCGGACGTGCCCGTTGTTCGACCTGCCGGGTACGTGTTGCCGCCGGACTGGACGACCTATCGAGTCCGACCGAGGCCGAGGCGGCGATGGCGCAGCGGCTCGACTTCCCCGCCGAGGTGCGGCTGGCATGTCAGGCGACCGTCTCGGCCCCGCTCACGATGCGCCGCCTCGTTCTGGACAAGGCCGACGAGGAGCTGGCGTCACAGATCGGCCGCCACGGATTGCACGGTCCAATCGGACGCGACATCGAGGTCGCTGTGTTGTTCGCCGATGTCGCCGGATTCACGCCGATGGCCGAAGCGCTACCGCCCTACGACGTCGTCCACATGCTGAATCGTTTCTTCGACGGCGCGAGTCACGTGATCGAGTCCAACGGTGGCCGGGTCGACAACTACATCGGCGATGCGGTTCTTGCACTCTTCGGCGTCGATGACCTCCAGCAGCCGACGGTCGCCGCCATCGAGTCGGGCTTGGGACTGCTCGAGGTCGCTCGCGAACTGAACCACTACGTGGAACGGTTCTATGGGCGCTCCTTCAGGGTGAGGGTGGGCGTCGATTACGGCGAGGTCGTGTTCGGACTCGTCGGCGCAGAGCGATCGGCCCGCGAGACGGCCATCGGTGATGTGGTGAACGTTGCGAGCCGGCTGCAAGCGGCAAACAAGGAGGTCGGAACCGAGATGTTGGTGTCGGACTCGGTCTTCAGCGGTTGCCGTGCTCACATCGACTTCGGTCGGAGTTTCGAGCTCGACCTCCGCGGCAAGGTCGGCCGGGTGCGCGCCCATGAAGTCCTCGGGGTCAAGGCGCCCACCTGACCCGCCCGGTGCGACAGCCTCGCTGATCCACCGGAGGGAACCGGGCCTCCTCGGCGTCCCCCGGCACGTCCCCGGAGCCACGCCGGGTCGATAGGATCCAGGGCGATTCATCATGCACGGTCACCTCGTCATCGCCGACATCTCCGGCTACACCCAGTTCCTCACGGAGAACGAACTCGAGCACGCCAACGGGATCATCAGCGAGCTCCTCAACTCGATCATCGGAGCGATTCAGGCGCCATTGGCAGTGTCGGGCGTCGAGGGCGATGCGGTGTTCCTGTACGGGGCGATGCCCGAGGGGATGAGCGGACAGACCGTGCTCGAGTCCGTCGAGCTGTTGTACGGCTCGTTCGCCGGTGCCCTCGAGACCATGGTCCTGAACACCACCTGCCGCTGCAACGCGTGCGCCAACATCAACGCGCTCGGCCTGAAGATCATCATGCACTGCGGCGAGTTCGTGAAGACCGTCATCGGAGGGCGCGAGACACTGTCGGGCCCCGATGTGATCCTGACGCATCGACTCCTGAAGAACACCATCCGCGAGGACTCGGGAATCGCCGATTACCTCTTCGTGACCCAGCAATGTGTCGACGACCTCGGTGTCGAGGGAATCGTCGCAGGATGGATCGAGCACACCGAGGCGTACGAGCACGTCGGCGAAGTGAACGGGTACGTCGCTTCACTCCCCGACGTCTGGGCGGTCGTCCGCGGCCAGAACGAGAACAAGGTGGCGCAGGGCGACGCGTGGACATCAGTCACCGCCGACAGTCAGGCTCCGCCGGCAATCGTGTGGGATCACCTCATCAACCCGGCGAAGCGGACCATATGGCTCCAAGCGAACGAGAACGCAGTGGTCGGCCAGTCACAAGGACGAATCGGGCCGGGTGCCGAATACCACTGTGCCCACGGCGAAGACAACGACGTCCTGGTGTTCACCGTCCTCGACATGCGACCGGTCGACTACATCACCACCGTCTTCCCGGTCGGTGACGGGGTGGCACTCCGCCAAACGGATTACGTGATCCCGAGCGGCACCGGGACACAGATCGTGAGCCACTCGGCGCCGCCGTTCAACATCGACACCGGCGACCCGATCCCACAGGACATTCGGGAAGCGATGCAAGACACGCTGGGAGAAATCCAACGCCAGGGTGTCGAACGCCTCGCGGACCGCGCGACCCAGGACTACGCCCACCACACATCGGAGTGACCGGGGCGGCTTGGGAGCCTCCGACCGCCTACGGGGCGCCACCCATCACAGCGTCGTTCGTAGCTACGGCGAAGGTGTCTGCGCCGGCGTGATGATCGAGAACGTGCCTCCCTGGGGGTCCCCCACGACCGAGATCCGGCCGGCGTTGGTGTCGAACGGCGGAACGGAGACGCGCCCCCCGAGCCGCTCGAGCTGAGCGACGGCATCGTCGGTGTCGTCGACCTGGAAATAGACCATCCAGTGCGACGGCATGTCGTCAGGCCAGCTGTCGTCCATCGTCATGAGACCACCGTTGTACGGATCGTTCTGCAATATCCCACCCGGCGTCTTGCTCGGGAGCACGATCATCCAGTATTCGAAGTCGGCATCGTCACCGCCGAGCTTCTCGAACTCCCACCCAAGTGCTGCGGTGTAGAACTCACGAGCCCGCGCCGTATCGCGGCTGTACAACTCGTTCCATGTCAACGCTCCGTGCTCGTTGAACACCTCGCCACCGACGTGGTCACCGGCCTGCCAGAAGCTGACGACGGCACCCTCGGGATCGGCGACAACCGCCATTCGTCCGGACGTGAAAACGTCCATGATGGGCATCACCACGGTTCCCCCGGCGGTGGTCCACTTCTCCAATGTCGCCTCGACGTCGTCAACACTGATGTAGGTGTTCCACATCGGTGGGATGCCGGATTCGGCCATGCCCGGTGGCTGCGCACCCATGCCCGCCGTCGACTTCCCGCCCTTGGAGAACATCGTGTAGATGTAGTTGCCGTCCGGATCGTGCTGATCGTCGGCCTTCCAACCGAACAAGTCGGCATAGAACTTGCCCCCGCCGGCCGGGTCCGGCAGGGAGATGTCGGTCCACGAGATCAAGCCATGCGGATATGCCATCGCGCCTCCTTCGACGTCGTGCCCCCGCGCGAGGGCGCATTGCTCCAAACCTACCGAAGGGGTACGACGGAAACGGGATCCGCCGTCCTTGGTTTGCCCCTATATGGCGCAGCGCGTACTCATCGCCAGAAGCCACCAGCTCGCCCGAGCTCGGCGAGCCGCTCGTAGAACTCCTCGAAGTACGGCTCGATGTTGTCGAGGTAGTCGGGTTCGAGCCTGCGCGAGAACACACCAGCACCAAGGGCATACGCCCAGTCCTTCGCCGGCATGATCGACTGGTGTGAATCCGGGTTGTAGAACGACCAGCGTGTGACGTGTTCTTCCGACCGGAAGAGGTTCATCCTGGCTCAGAGGAAACTCGCCTTGTCGTCCCAATTGCCACTGGAAAAGGGTTCGTTCATGTGACCCACCGCCTCAACGGGGTCGATATCGACAACCTCACCATTGCGTTGGATCACCGTCACCGTCTCAGCGCAATCCAGACAGAACGAGTCGATCCGCACCTCGCGGTCCGGAACCACCCAGGTGACAGCCAGGGACTCCAGCCCACACTGCCCATACCACCGCTGGTCACCGTCAATCGTGATCAGATGGTTTGTCGGGATGCTGCTGAAGGGAGCCCAACACTCCACGAAGTCCGTCTCGTGCAGAAACCAGCTGCCGATACCCGCCTTGGCCGCCGCGTGCTGCAGCTCCAATGCCCGATCCGCCGACTCACCAAGAATCCTCGACAGTTCGGTGTAGTGAGGGGCCCGGCCTTTCTCCACCAGGAAGAGCAGGGTTTCTCGGTACGCTCGCTTGACGTCTCGCTCAACCACCGCAGGTTCCATTCGGGACGTCTGCCAATGCGCCGAGCCACGAGGGCTGCATGTCTGCCGTCATGTGCGCCCCGCGGCAGCCTCGGCGAGCGTCGCCTGTCGTCGGGGCATGAGCAGGCCGAGCACGGCTGCGACGATGAACAGGGCCGGAACGTCTCCGATGAGGTTCATCCTCTCCGTGTCATCGACGATTGCCTGCACCAGCATGATCCCGCCGTGGACGATGCTCGACCACACCGTGAACCAGATCAGACTCCGGTGCGCCAATGGGTCTCGCGCCGCCAGGATCAGGAACACACCGAGCGTCATGTAGACGCCCATGATCATCTGCTCGTACTCCGGCTGCGCCGGCTCCCAGGCGAACCCGTCGGTCCACAGCATCATCAGCACTGGAACCCCGATCACGAAGATCCCACCGAATGCGTAGAGCGCAATCGTGAGATAGCTCAGTCGGCCCTCGATTTGCATGGTCCCTCCCAACTCCCGCTCACCAAACCTACGCGGTGGAGCCAG
>JASJAX010000171.1 GCA_030066755.1 Acidimicrobiia bacterium | reverse complement strand
GCGGTGAATCCTCCACCCGGGTCGAAGCTGCCGACGAGCTCGGTGTTGGTCATGTCGGGTCCCCGAGGCTTCACGGTCGGTCGCGGTGCGTCGAAGTCGACCTCAGTGGTTTGCGCGGCTCGCAGGTGGGGGTACGGGTTGATGGGCCCTTCCCCGGGGGGATGGAGCTCAAAGTGAAGGTGCGGCGGTGTCCCCTCGGCGTTGCCGCTGTCGCCGACGAAGTCGAGTATCTGGCCCGCCTCGACACGGACTCCAACTGCGATTCCCTCGGCCGGGGCGCCACCGAGTCCGTCGTCGGTGCCCGGGGTGTCGTTGTCCAGATGGAGGTAGTACGTCCGCCAACCATCGAAGTGCTCCACGACGATGTAGCGACCGGCCCGCTCGCCAACGGTAATCCGAACCACGGTGCCGGGAGCAGCCGCAACCACCGGCGTGCCCTTTGGAGCGAAGATGTCGGTGCCTTCGTGGGTGCGTCCTCCGGATCGCGGAGCGCCCCATGTGTCGCGATACGTGACGTCACCCACCACCGGGAAGATCATCGGATAGGTCTCTTGTGACTCGGCCGGCGAATCAACCGAGCCCAAGACGAGTCCGCTCACCACCATCGCCACAACGACGACGAGCCGAATGATGTAGCGGTGCAATCCCACCTTGCTCCCCCCGACCGATTCCCTGCGGGTGCCCTCCATTGTGGTCGCTCCGAAGCGCTCTGGGTAGGGAAACCCGTCGCTTCCATCGGGACTAGTGCGGAACGTCAGCCCGTCCAATGAATCCGGGACCACGTGCGACGCTCGCATTCCGGGCATTGGATCCAGCGGCTGAAGCGCTTTCCCGGGATCCAGGCCGAGATGAAAGCGATCCGTACCCCGGCCTCGACGAGTGACATCCGGGTGTGGTTGAGGCACCGGGAACACTCCAGCACCACGGTTCCGCGTCGACGGGGTCCGGCCGAGTACAGCGCCTGTACGCCATCCGCCGGCGCACGACCGACGAGGGGATCGTCGTCGAGGTGGTGGTCCGCCGGCGCAGAAGCCGGAGGCGAGAACAGCGCGCGTTTGCCCAGCGGATCCTTCCCGGTCACGTCAACGCTTCGATCGTCTCGGCGAGCGCCCGGTAGGCCTCGGCCGGCTTCGACGTGCGGGCGTGTTCGAGCACCGATCGGCCGCGCCCCGGCGCCTCGGCGACTCGCACCGACTTCGGAATGGGTGGGTCGAGCACATCGATCCCATGGATCTCGGACACGTCCGCCAGGACCTGATTGGCGAGGCGGGTGCGGCCGTCGAACATCGTGGCAATACCGCCGAGCACACGCAGCTGATCGTTCGTGAACGACCGCACGTCCCCAACGGTGTCGAGGAGTTGCCCGACACCGCGGTGGCTCAGCGTTTCACACTGGAATGGGATCGCCACGTACTCGGCCGCCGTGAGCCCGTTGATGGTGAGGATTCCGAGGGATGGGCCACAGTCGAGCAGGAGGTAGTCGTAGTGGCCGACCAACGGCTTCAGCGCTCGAGCCAGCACGAACTCCCTGCCCGTCTTCGTCAGAAGGTGAACTTCGGCACCGGCGAGGTCGATGGACGACGGGAGGATGTCCGGAGCGTTGTCGCGCTCGATGAGCGCATCCTTGACGCCCAACCGACCCGCGAACACGTCATGCAGCGTCGTCTCCAGCGCATCGGGGTCGATCCCGACGGCGTACGTCAGGCACGCTTGCGGGTCGAGGTCCACGAGGAGCACCGACCGGCCCCGGTCGGAGAGTGCATCGCCCAGCGAGTGCACGGTCGTCGTCTTGGCGACGCCCCCCTTCTGATTAGCGAATGCAATCAGCGATCCCATGGGGAGAGCGTAGCCAGTAGCTGCGGGCCGGCGATCAGGTGCCGGCGACCCACACCAGCAAGGCCGTTGGTCGGCCGTTCGACATCGCCGACCGGTATTCGACAGCGTCGCCGGCGTTGAGGTGCTCTGCGCCGTCGATCGCCGATGCATGGACAAACACGTCGGCCCCACCACCGCGGGGAGCGATGAGGCCGTACCCCGCCTCAGAGTCGTAGAACGAGACGAGCCCGCTCCCGCGGCGGCGTTTGGCGCCGGCGGGAATCAGGCTGATTCGGCCCACGGTGATCCCGAGCACCAGCGCCAGAAGCAGCAGCCCGAACGGGAACCGCATGGCCGGAACTGCAGCGAACGACGCCCGCGCGACTGCCAGGACGGCACGTGGCACGCTCTCGTCGAGTTCTTCCACGACGGGGGCGGCGCTGCTCGAGAGGTCGGGGACGACGGCCGCAACGACGGCGGCGTCGCGCGCTTTCGTCACGACTGCGGCTTCGCCTGGCAGCAGTGCAGGTGCCGGTGCCACATGGATGCGAACCACGCCGGTGGCGATGCCACCGAGCGGATCGGACACGGTATAGGTGAACTCGTCCACACCGGTGAAGTCCACGGCGGCCTCATACGCGAAAGCGCCGCCGGACTGGACGTCGAGCGAGCCGTGCTGGGTGCCCCGAAGCAAGGCCACCGTCAACAGGTCACCGTCTGCATCGTTGTCGTTCTCCAGGACACCGGGGGCGTCGACGAGCAGGAGGACTCCACCGCGTGCGTCGTATTCGTCGTTGCCGGCGACGGGGGATGCATTGGCGGCACGTACGTTGAGGGCGATCGTGGCCAGCGATTCGTCCTTGCCGTCGTTTGCGGCGACGACAAACGAATCCGAACCGACGAAACCGTCGGGTGCCGTGTAAGTGAACACGGTTCCGTCCCGGACAACGGTCCCCAGCGCAGGCTGAGCAATGCGCAACGTGACTGCGTCTCCGTCGGGGTCGTCGACGAATACGTCGACCGGCGTCGGAGTATCGCCGACAATGGTCACCGTCTGTCCGGCGACGATCGGCGGTCGGTTCACGTCCGCAACCGACCATCTGAACGTTGCGTGGTCACTGAGGGCCGGAGTTCCGTCATCGACCACGGTCACGGTCACGACGTACGGGCTGGCCTCGGCGGCATCGAATCCGATCGTGCCCCGAATCCGGCCGTCTTGAGTCAGCGAGAGGCCTCCGGGCAGGCCGACTGCCAACCAGGTGAGGTTGTGCCCGTCGGGATCGGAGGCCGCCAGGTTGACGGACACGGCGGCACCTTCACTCGACGACTGGTCGGCGACCGCGTTGAGTTCGGGGGCCCGGTTGGGTTGGGGCACCGAGATCGTCACCGTCTGCTGATCCGACAGGGCGGGGTCACCATCGTCGGTGACGCCGATCACGAAGGTGAACGTTCGGCCCACATCACTCGGTCCGGCCGTCCAGACGAATCGGCCGTTGGCGCTGCCGAGCGTGGCTCCGGGTGGGATTTCGCCGGCGCCGTCGGCCATCCAGAACGAGAGACCGTCGCCGTCCGGATCGGCGGCATATGCCGTGAACCGCACCCGGCGTTGCGAGTCCGGCGTCTGGTCGGCGATGGGGGCGAGTACCGGCGCCCGATTGCCTGCGACGACCTCCCACGAGAAGGTGATCGTGTCGCTCAGCACCGGAATGCCGTCATCGCGAACCGTGACGGCTACGGCCGACGTTCCCGCCGATTGGGTCGTTCCGGAGATCGTGCCGCTCGCAGGGTTGATCGACAGGCCGTCCGGGAGGCCGATCGCTGAGTACAGGAGCGTGTTGTCGGGCCGATCGTCATCGATGGCAATCATCGGCAGCGACACGGCATCGCCGATCCCGCTGACCTGATCCAGGACGAGGTCCAATGCGGGCGCCTCGTTCACCTCGTCCACGGTGACGGTGAAGGCTCGCGACGCCGAAGCGGGTGGGATAGCGTCGTCGGAAACCGTGACCGTGAACGCGTAGGTTCCCGGACCGTCGTCCTCGTCCGTTGACCACGCAATGACGCCCGACGACGGGTTGATCGTGGCTCCTGGCGGGGCGGTGTCGAGGCCGTAGGTGAGGGTGTCGACGGGGAGATCATCGTCGTCGCCGACCGCAGTGACGGTGAAGGTGGCGCCCTCATCGACGGTCACATCGCTGATTGGCGCGAGCGTCGGCGCAGCGTTGGTGCCGGTGATGGTCCACGTGAAGCTCGCGTTCGACGAGTCCCCGTCGTCGTCGGTGACGGTGATGGTGACGCTGTGAGGGCTTCCGAGGTAGGCAGCGTGGTTCGGCGTTCCCGAGATGACCCCGGTGTTGGGGTGGATCGAGAGACCATTCGGGAGCCCTGTTGCGGCGTACTGCAACGCGCCATCGTCGCCGTCCGGATCGGTTGCGGTGATCGGGTAGGTGATCGATCCGCCCTCAGGGTCGGTGCGGTCGACCGGCGCCGGGTTGATGGCCGGTGGCTGGTTGGCCGGGTGGTATTCGATCTGGATGTCATCGAAGAACACGTAGCCCGTCGCGTCGCCGGTGACCCGAAAGCTGATCTCGGTGTCCGCACCGATCCAGTTCTGGAGGTCGTGCGAAACGGAGCTCATCGAACCATCGGTGGTGTCGAACCGATACGTGACGAGATCGGTCCACATTCCACCACCCTCGCGGACCCGTACGGCGACCTCGCCATCGGTCCACGGATCGATCATCTCGCGCCGGACTTCGTAGGTCAGGGTGGCTTCGACGGCCCCGGTCAAGTCGGCCGTCCGGTCCAGGGACGGCTCCCACGGATTCGGGTCGGTGCCGCCGATACGTAGGCAGTTCCCAACGCAGCCGGCATCGTTGGTGATCTGCAGGAGCCCGAGGAGCGGCCCGTCACCGAACGGTTCCTCCCTCCAGTCGCTCGCCCACAACTGGGTGCCGTCGTTGTTGTCGAAGGCCGCAGCGTTGAATTCGTCCCGGACCGTTTCGGCGACGTGCGCCGTGGCGATCGCAGGTGCGACCGTGGCGCTGGCGATCAGCGCTGCGATGACAATACGCAACAGACGATCCGTGCGCCGAGTGCTCATGCGCTCGCCGGGACCTCGGACGGCCATCCGAGCGGCGGTTCATCGGCGTCGGAGATGGGGAGCGTGACGGTGAACGTCGTCCACCGGCCGCGGCGGGCGTAGTCGAGGCTGCCGCCCATTGCAGTGGCGAGCCGCTCGGCCACAGCCAAGCCAAGACCCACGGATCCGCTGGTGACGGCATGCCCGTCGGCATGGACGAAGCGGGTGAACAAGCGAGGCACCATCTCCTTCGGTACGCCGCGACCGTCGTCCTGAACGTCGATGACGTATCCGGCGTCGCTGCGTTCGCCGACGATGCGGATCCGTGAACCGCCGTACCGGCGGCAGTTCGAGAGCAGATTCCTCAGGATCTGACGGAGGCGCAGGGAGTCGCAGATGACAACGGCATCCTCGGCAACGAGGTCGACCTCGACGCCGGAACGTCCCATGGTGTGGACGATGTCGGCGAGCAGGTCCTCGATCTTCACGTCGATCGGCTCGAGGATCAGTTCGCTCTCCGGCTCGCGGGCGGCAACGAGGAGGTCCTCCACCATGCGAGCCAGCTCGCCGGACTCGCGGTTGATGAGCTGCACCAGGTCCTTCGTGGCGTCTGGATCGGAGTGATCGTCGTCGAGGAGTACTTCGGAGAACCCATAGATGGATGTCAGTGGCGTACGCAGCTCGTGCGAAATGTCGGCGATGAAATGGTCTTTGGCCATCGTCAGCTCGCGCTCGGCGGCGATGCGCGTCTCGAGCTGCACTCTGGCGAGTCGCAGCTGACGCTGAATGACCTGGCGATAGGCCGCCATGGCGATGAGGGGCACGAAGAATGCGGTGAGGAACCCGGCGACCCGGCTCCAACGACCGGAGGTCGTCCCGGCTGCGGTCAGGTCGTCGGTCAGCGTGTCCCGTACCTCGGTGACGACCTCGACAACGGCTGCATGGGCGGGGGCGGCACGCTCGGTGAGCAGCGTCGCTGCGTCAACACTCCTGCCTTCGTCGGCGGCTTCGAGGATGTCATCGGATGCGTCGAACAGTGGTCGTACCGGGATGGCGTCGGCGACCGATTCGCTGAGGCGATCGGCAGCGGTCTCGAGCCGGCTCGATGCCGTGTCGACCTCATCGATTGCGGCCGCAACGATGGCGTCGTCGGCAACGCCCAGCGAAGCGTCTGCCGCAAGGAGTGCGACTTGGCTCAACGACTTGAGATGGAGATCAGCGGCGCCGAGGGTTGCTTCGGCGGCTTGAAGAGCGCCAGCTTGGTTGACGACCTGCTCGGTGCTGCGCGAGTTGGTATAGACCACGGCTCCGACGGCAACGACGAGCACGACCGCAACCACGGCCGCGATCTGTCCCGTCCTTCGCTGACGCGACGGCATCGTTGTCTTGGGTGTTCTGGCCACGGAGGCCCCTCGCAGACAATCCGTTTCTCTCTGGTCTTCTTCGGCCACTCGGGCCCATTTATTAACGCTGCCGTGCGTGTTTCGGGTCCTGCCAGTTGATGCCAATCCCGCTGCGAGCGATCGCTTCCAAGCGTTGGCGGCGAGCCGGGTATCTTGGCGCCCATGCGAAGGGGTCTGATTGCGTTCACGCTGATCGTCGCCGCGTGTTCCGCAGCTGAGGGAAGCGTTCCGGTACCCGAGGAATCAACTCTGACGACGTTGCCCCCGGTCACGGCACCCCCGTCAACGGTCGGTGCGCCGGTCACGTCCACGACGACGACGATGCCGGTCCCGCCGTCCACCACCGTCCCGCCGACGACCGTCCCGCCTTCCGACACGAACAACTGGTATCTCGTATGGGTGCCGGTACAGCTCCCCGAGGGCTTCCCGGACGGAATCGCTGCGATTCCCGGTGTAGGGGCGACGTCACTCGTACGTTCGGGGAACGGCTTCCTGGTCGAGACCCGCGACCGCGATGGCGATCTCGTCGACCGGGCGCGCGACGGGTATGTCTATCCGGTCGAAGTGAATGCGTACACCGACCTCGACGTTCACGCCGCGTTCGTATCGGAGGACATTGCATCTCGCTTCGCGGGCCTCCGTGACGACACCGTGATGCTCGGCGAGACGTCGGCGCGAGTGCGTCGATTGACCCCTGGGGCGACGCTGACCTTCTCCGGCGGATACACGGTGACGGTCGCCGGGATCATCGACGACCTCTACGTGGGCGACGCCGAAATCGTGACCGGTCGGCTCGACACCGACGTCTTCGGTGGCAATCGCCGGGACCGGTACATGATCATCGAGTACGAGGGCGAGTTCGATGACCTGGTCGCTGCGGCCGAAGCGTTGACCGACGAAGCCGTCGTCGTCCGCTCATGGGGCAACCCCCGCGTCGCTCGGGCGGGCGATCAGGTGCGATCCCAGGTGGCCTTCAAGGAACGGTTCGGCGAGTTCGCCGTGCGGGTCGT
>JASJAX010000170.1 GCA_030066755.1 Acidimicrobiia bacterium | reverse complement strand
GTTGCCGGTGCTGTTGTCCGAAGCACGTCCGCCGCCGAGCACCTGCGAGGAACCCGCCGACTCCACCATCAGCATCGACCCGGCATGCTCGATGGACACGATGGAGAACTCGGTCTTCCCGGCATACGTGCACCAAGTCGCCCGCTGGCCTGCGTAGCTCGCTTCCGCAGCATCGGCCAAGTAGTCCTCGAGGTCACCCTCTGCGGCATGACCCACCGCCGGAGCCAACGACAGGAATAGCGCGGTCACGGAAGCAACGGTGGCGATACGAACGTTGCGACTCATGGTTGCGTCCCCGTCGGTGCAAACACCGGGACCATGTTGAACCCGGGATCGACAGACACCCGCGCCTGGTGCTGGTCGAAGAGCGGGGTGATATCGAGTTCCCCTGGCTCGGTCGACGGGCCGAAGGTGGTGAACACGAACGCCGCCGCGGCTGCGATACCGACCCCGGCAGCCACGACCCGGCGCCGAGTCCATCGCTCTATCGCCACACGTTCCCGGTGGGCGGCGAGGAACTCCGGTGGCTCGAGTCCGGGTAGCGACCGGATTGCGGTTCGAGCCGAATCCAGTTCGTGCAGCTCGAGCCGGCAATCGGTGCAGAAGTCGAGGTGACTTATGACGAAATCGTGCTCGGCGGTATCCAACTGACCGTCGAGGTACGCGGAGAGCTGCTCGCCGGGGTGAGTATCCGGCAACAAACGTTCCGGGACCTCCAAGAACGGGAGAGTGCGCAGCGCGGCGCGAATCTCCTTGAGTTCGTGGAACTCGGCGATGCAGTCACTGCATTCACCGAGGTGAGCCACGACGACGTCGAGCTCGCCCGGCTGGAGCTGCCCGTCCAGATAGGCGGAGATCAGGACCGCGGTCTCGCAGGATTCCGCCGACTTCACACCGGCCATGTCAGCAACTCCCTGAGCATCTTGCGGCCACGGTGAATCCGGCTGCGGACGGTGCCGACCGGTGACTCGATCGCCTCGGCGATTTCCTCATAGGTGAGACCGACGACGTCGCAGAGAACAACGCACTCGCGGAAGTCGAGGGGCAGCTTGAGCAGTGCGCTCTGGATGTCCTCAGAGAGACGCACCGAGGCAAGCACCTCGTCCGGCGATGGGCTGGTGACCAGCAGGTTGCGATCGTCATCGGGCAATGGACTTGTTGGCCGGCGATTCTTCTTGCGTACGCCGTCGAGGAAGGCGTTGCGGGTGATGCGCCACAGCCAGCCGTCGAACGATCCAGGAACGTAGGACGAGAGGCCTTTGCGTACGCGAAGCAACACCTCCTGAACGAGGTCGGCCGCATCATCCGGGTTGCCGGTGAGGCGGTAGGCAAAGTTGTAGATCTTGCGCCCATAGATCCGCGCCACGTCTTCCCAGGTTGGGGTTCTCTCCTCGGCCATGGCCTTCCCCGTACTCCTAGGTCACTTAACGCACACGAAAGCTATCGAGTTCCCGCGCATTCGTCTGGGCTCCTTGGGAAAGAAGAAGTGCGAGCCAAGCTCGCACTCTCTCCGGGATTCCGGCTCTAAGAGTCCGATTCCTCTTCCTCATCTATGCCGCGGTCTAGGCCCTTGCGAAACTCTTTTGCCGATGCGCCGATCGAGCGGGCGAGATCGGGCAGCTTCCTGGCACCAAAGAGCAGGAGGATGATCAGCAATACGATGATGATCTCCCACCCGTTGAAATTCCTGAACACTGTGTGACTCCTTGCTGCTCGAGCCTTCCGTTCTTGCGTAACTGACGGCACATATGTGCCGCTACTTACGCAAGAAGCGGGAGCTCAGGCTCGGATCAAGTGTACTCGCAGTACCCGCTACAGCTAGGCGAGCGCTACTGCGTCGACAAAATCTTGGAGACGTTCCCGTGCGACAAACACAGTGTTGGGATTCGCCCTTTCCTTCTGATAGATCAGATACGGGCCGTACTTGTCGGAGATGAGCAACCCCCGCTCTGTGCGAGCCGAACCATATGCAACGAGGAAGGAGGTGACCATGCTCTCGGTCAGCTCCGGGTAATCGCCCGCTTCATGGTTGACGAAGGAAACGAGGGTTGTCCCGCCATTGCCGGCGGCTACAAAGGTGCCATCGCCGCGCTCGCTCAGGTTGTACCCGGAATACCGCAGCAGCCCGATGCCGAGTTCCGCGACCGTCATGGTTTCCGGGTCGATCCCCTGCGTGCGCAGCTCTGCCTCGAGACCGGCCGTCAGACGGATCTGCTCGCTCAGCGGGGGGAGCTCGTCTGCAACCCGCTCCTTCAGGGGCATGGCCGTCTTGCCGGATCGCTCACCGAATCTGGCAAGTAGGTCGTAACCAGCAACCTGGAGGGCAGGGATCACGTCCGGAAGCTCCATTTCGACGACTTCCGGCTCGCTGAGATCGATAGTGGCAACTTCGACCAACTCGCCGCGACGCTTCGCTGTGATCCGCAGCTGTGGGATGGCGTCGAGCGGCTGGCCCCGCTCCTTCCGGTCCTTGACGATGTCGAGCGCATGGCGGGTCAGGAGATCGGTGAGGACCTCGTCGGCCCCATCGGCCGGCAACGGCACCTCAAAGTCGATCTCGATGACGTTTTCGACAACGTGGAAGTCGTGTTCTGGCTGCATTCGTATCCTCCCTGACGGGAGCGCAGCCTAGGTCGGCGCTACGAGACCTTACGACGCTTGGCCGCATCCGCACGTTCGCGGCGGATCTTGCGGCGTTCCCGCTCTGACATGGCACCCCAGATCCCGAACTTCTCGCTGGAGACAATTGCGAACTCCAGGCACTCGTCCCTGACGGCACACTGACGGCAAATCGATTTTGCGGTGCGGGTCGAGGCACCCCGCTCTGGAAAGAAGAGGTCCGGGTCGGCCCCCCGGCAATTGGCAAGATCATGCCAAGACAGGTCCTCGGTATCCAGCACCTCGAGCAAACGGGCGAACAACGCTTATCTCCCTACACATTTGTAATTACGTTCATGTGATTCAACCAAGCCCGCGCGCGCGTGTCAACCCCGAAAACCGTTGTGGCAGTTGGCAGGTCGCCGTGTCGCGACGCTCCGCGCGTCATGCTCGATCCCAGCCTGCGCTATACATGACGAGCGATAGCATGCTTCGCATGCGCAGACCCGGTCCGCGATAATGGCCGGACGTATGAGAAGGAGGTTGCGGTGACCACTACCGCCCGCCGGGAGGACACCAAGCCGGCCAGGAAGTTGCCTTGGATCCTCGAGATGTACCGCTCGGACGTGGCCAAGAAGTGGATCATGGCAGTGAGCGGTGTAATCCTGCTGGGGTACATCGCCGCTCACATGCTCGGCAACATGAAGCTGTACTTCGGCGCCGAGGAGATCAATCACTACGGAGAGTCGCTCCGTGACCTCGGTGGCGATCTGGTGCCGAGAACGCATCTGCTCTGGATCATGCGGATCGGCCTGACCGCCGCATTTGCGGTGCACATCCATGCTGCATATTCGTTGACGCGCAAGAACTTACAGGCACGCGGGCGTGTCCGCTACGACGAACCGCGGCAGTATCTCGCCGCCAACTACGCCTCGCGCACCATGCGCTGGTCGGGCGTCATCGTGCTGCTCTTCGTGGTGTTCCACCTCGCCGACCTGACCTGGGGCTGGTTCAGTGACGACTGGGTGCGCGGCGACGTCTACGCCAACGTCTACAACTCGATGGACGCCTGGCCGATCGCCCTCATCTACATCGCCGCCAACGTCGCGCTGGCGATGCACATCTTCCACGGCGCCTGGTCCATGTTCCAGACGCTCGGGATCAACAACCCCCGCTACAACAACGCCCGCAAGAACTTCGCTCGCGGCATCGCCGGGCTGATCCTGATCGGCAACCTCAGCTTCCCGCTGGCGGTCCAGGGTGGGCTGGTCGACCTCGACGGGCACACGCCCGGTCAGTACAACCTCGAATACGGAGAATGATGGTGATGCTCGACGCAAAGATCCCGGAAGGTCCCATCGAGGACAAGTGGGACAACCACCGCTTCAACATGAAGCTGGTCAACCCGGCCAACAAGCGAAAGTTCGACGTCATCGTGGTCGGCACCGGTCTCGCCGGTGCGTCGGCCGCCGCCTCGCTGGCCGAGCTGGGGTACAACGTGAAGGTCTTCACCTTCCACGACTCGCCCCGTCGTGCCCACTCGATCGCCGCGCAGGGCGGGATCAACGGTGCGAAGAACTACCGCAACGACGGTGACTCGATCTACCGCCTGTTCTACGACACGGTGAAGGGCGGCGACTACCGCTCGCGTGAGGCCAACGTCTACCGCCTCGCCCAGGTGTCGGTCGACATCATCGACCAGTGCGTCGCCCAGGGTGTGCCGTTCGCCCGCGAGTACGGCGGCCTCCTCGCCAACCGTTCGTTCGGTGGCGCCCAGGTGAGCCGCACGTTCTACGCCCGCGGCCAGACCGGCCAGCAGCTGCTGCTCGGCGCCTACCAGGCGCTCGCCGGGGCCATCAAGAGCGGCAAGGTGACCCTCTACAACCGGTCCGACGTGCTCGACATCGTGACCAAGGACGGCGAGGCGAAGGGCATCATCGCCCGCGACATGCTCACCGGCGAGATGCACGCCCACTCGGCCCACGCGGTCGTGCTGGCCACCGGCGGCTACGGCAACGTCTACTACCTGTCGACCAACGCCATGGCCTGCAACGTCACCGCCGCCTGGCGGGCCCACCGCAAGGGCGCCCTGTTCGCCAACCCGTGCTACACGCAGATCCACCCCACCTGCATCCCGGCCAGCGACGAATTCCAGTCGAAGCTGACCCTGATGTCGGAGTCGCTGCGCAACGACGGCCGCATCTGGGTGCCCCGCGATCGTGATGAAGCCCGCGCCGTGGCCGACATCCCCGAGGACGAGCGCTACTACTTCCTCGAGGAGAAGTACCCCGCGTTCGGCAACCTCGTCCCGCGCGACGTCGCCAGCCGCAACGCCAAGACCGTGGTCGACGAGGGCCGCGGTGTCGGTCCGCTCAAGAACGGCGTCTACCTCGACTTCGCCGCCGCAATCGCCCGCGACGGCGAACAGGCGGTGCGTGAGCGCTACGGCAACCTCTTCCAGATGTACGAGCGCATCACCGGTGAGGATCCGTACCACTCGCCGATGCGCATCTACCCCGCCACCCACTACACGATGGGTGGCCTCTGGGTCGACTACAACCTGATGACCACGGTGCCGGGCCTGTACGCCCTCGGCGAGGCCAACTTCTCCGACCACGGCGCCAACCGTCTCGGGGCGTCGGCCCTCATGCAGGGTCTGGCCGACGGCTACTTCGTGCTGCCGTACACCATCGGCGACTATCTGGCCCCGAAGCTCGGCGAGACCGCGCTGTCGACCGACGACCCGGTGTTCACCGAGGCCGTCAAGGACGTCGACGACCGCGCCCGTCAATGGACCACCAAGAAGGGTGGCACCCATGGCGTCGAGCACTACCACCGCGAACTCGGCAAGATCGTCTGGGAGTACTGCGGCATGGCTCGCAACCAGAACGGTCTCGAGAAGGCGCTCTCGGAGATCCCCGCCCTGCGCGAGGAGTTCCGCAAGAACGTCAAGGTCCTCGGCAGCCCCGACGGCATCAACACGATGCTCGAGAAGGTCAACCGGGTCGACGACTTCATGGAGTTCGCCGAACTCAAGGTCCGCGACGCCCTGCATCGCACCGAGAGCTGCGGCGGCCACTTCCGCGAGGAATCCCAGACCGAGGAGGGCGAGGCGCTGCGCGACGACGAGAACTTCGCCTACGTCGGCGCCTGGGAGTGGAACGGCCCCGACCAGGAGCAGACCCTCCACAAGGAGCCGCTCGAGTTCGAGTACGTCAAGCTGACCCAGCGCAGCTACAAGTGATCCGGCGAGTCAGGAACAGCGAGAACAACGAATCATGAGCAAGATGCTGAACCTCAAGCTGAAGATCTGGCGCCAGAACGGACCCCACGCCCAGGGATCGTTCCTCGAGGTCGACGCCCACGACATCCCCGAGGACGCCTCGTTCCTCGAGATGCTCGACGTCGTCAACGAGCGCCTGATCGCCGACGACGTCGAACCGGTCACGTTCGGCCACGACTGCCGTGAGGGCATCTGTGGCACCTGCGGTGTGATGATCAACGGCCAGGCCCACGGTCCCGAGAAGGGGACCGCGACCTGCCAGCTCCACATGCGCAAGTTCAACGACGGCGACGAGATCGTGATCGAGCCGTGGCAGGCCACGTCGTTCCCGATCCTCAAGGACCTCATGGTCGACCGGCGTGCGTTCGACCGCATCGTCGAGGCCGGCGGCTACATCTCGGCCCCGACCGGCACCGCGCCCGACGCCAACGAGATCCCGATCCCGAAGGAGGTCGCCGACACGTCGATGGACGCGGCCGCCTGCATCGGGTGCGGCGCGTGCGTCGCGGCGTGCCCCAACTCTGCCGCCCAGCTCTTCACCAGCGCCAAGCTGCACCACCTCAACACGCTGCCCCAGGGTCAGCCCGAGCGGTGGAAGCGCACCGAGGCGATGGTGGAGACGATGGAGGACTTCTTCGGTTCGTGCACGAACCACGGCGAATGCCACGAGGCGTGCCCGAAGGAGATCTCGCTCGACTTCATCGCCTTCATGAACAAGGACTACGTGAAGTCCAAGATCAAGAACCGGAGCCTCGCCAGCAAGCGCTGACCCGGGATCGCGTTCGGCTCGCCGGCGCGTGGCACCCTGGGGCATGACCGACGGCTCCCCATCGATGAACGGCGCCCAGGCGCTCGTCGCCGCGCTCACCGACTCCGGCGTCGACGTCTGCTTCGCCAACCCCGGCACGTCGGAGATGCACTTCGTGGCCGCCCTCGACACCAACCCCGGGATGCGATGCGTCCTGGGGCTGTTCGAGGGTGTGGTCACGGGTGCCGCCGACGGCTACGCCCGCATGACCGGGCGTCCCGCCGCCACCCTGCTGCATCTGGGGCCCGGTCTGGCGAACGGCCTCGCCAACGTCCACAACGCCAAGAAGGCCCGCTCGCCGATGGTCAACGTCATCGGCGAGCACGCGACCTACCACCGTCGCTTCGACGCGCCGCTCTCGGCCGACGTCGAAGGGGTCGCCGCCCCGATGTCACACTGGGTCCGCACCGCGGAGTCCGCCGACGAGGTCGCCGCGCTGGGGGCCGAGGCGATCGAGGCATCGCTCCACGCGCCGGGGCAGATCGCCAGCCTGATCCTGCCCGCCGACACGGCGTGGAATCCGACGACCGCGACCGCCGTGGCCGATCCCAGCCGGGTTCCCGCACCGGGCGCGCCGGATGCCGCCGCGCTCGAGTCGGCCGCCGCCGCGATCGCGAGCGGCGCGGCATGCACCCTCTACCTCGGCGGGGCC
>JASJAX010000169.1 GCA_030066755.1 Acidimicrobiia bacterium | reverse complement strand
GCTGACAGAATGGCTCACCCTCCGGCGCTACACGGTATGGACGGGAGTGACAGAAACGCAGAAAACGCCCGTCTAGCGGGCGCTTTCTGGTCGGTGGAGCTGAGGGGATTTGAACCCCTGACCCCTTGCATGCCATGCAGCTAGACCGTCTAGCGCCGTGTAGCGCTGGCGATCGCCTTGCCCCGCGTCCCGCTGCGGATCAACCGCTGAACTGGGAGTTTGTCAATCGCCTACCTGATCGTACTAGGTGTCGCTGGGTGCCGCCTAGCTCCCTTCGCGTGCCTCTTTCGCAGGAATGGCTCACACATTGGCTCACGGGAGCACCGCCTGGGCCAACGTCGCCCAGAAAGACGCGCGGTCCGATCGGCGCTGCCGGGCTCGGGTAGCGCATATTGGCTCCTCTCTGTCAAGGGAGAGGGGTTCGGGGTGGGCAGGAGGACGTCTGTTTGGCGTTGAGCCTTCCGCGTGATCAGCTTTCGCCTCGGTGCTGATGCTTTGGTGAGGCCACACCCCGAACCTGGTTGAGCCTAGACCGGTGACGTGCGTGGCTTCATGGGTTGTCCGTTGCGGCGGAGCGTGTCGGGTGATCGATAGGACGGGTGTCCACCGCGTGAGGAGGGCCAGCGGGGCCAGGTTGGGTCTTGGTGTTGGTCGAGTTGCCGGTCGGTCAGGAGTTGTCGGTAGACGGCGTCGCTGATGCGTCGTTTGAGGCAGCGGAGTGCCTCTCGTTTGCTTTTACCTTCGGCGAGTTTGCGTCGGTAGTAGCCACGGCCGGGAGTGTCGTAACGGATCTGGGCGATCGCTGCGATGTGGACGGCGTGGTTGAGTTGCCGGTTCCCGGATCGGTTGAGCCGGTGCCGGTTGATGTCACCGGATGACACGGCGATCGGGGCGGTGCCCGTGTAGCTGGCGAAGTGGTTCCGGGTCGCGAACCGGGTCACGTCACCGACTTCGCCGAGGATCAGACCTGCCGTGACCGGACCGACACCGTAGATCCGGGTGAGGGTGGTTCCGGAGTTGGTGACCGCGGTGTGGATCTTCAGCGTGACTTGATCGATGCGGCGGTCGAACCGTTTGATGTCGTCGATGTGGTCGCGGGCGAGCTCGATCCGCATCAGCCCGGCTGGGTCCGTCACGTTCAAACCGTTGACCAGGGCTTCTGCCCGCTCAGCGGTCAACGCTCGGGGTGTCCCACCTGGGATGAGCTCACGGATCAGTCGATGCAGGCGACAGATCGACTGGGTGCGTGACGCGATCAACTGGTGGCGTCGATCAGACAGCAGCTTCAACGCCACGTTCTCATCGTCGGCCCGGACCAGCCGGAGGCGTTTGCTGTGCACGGCAGCCGTTGCGATCGCCACAGCATCCGTCTCGTCGGTCTTGGCGCCGTGCCCGGTCGAATAGACCCGGACCCGGGTTGCGAGCTTTGCGGGGACATCAACCACGGTCTCGCCGGCAGCCACCAGACGCTGCGCCACACTCCGCCCGATCCCGTTCGCTCCCTCGACCGCCCACACCCGATCAGCGAACTCACCAACCGCGTCGAGCATCGCCACCAAACCCTCAGCGGTGTTCTCAAACCGATACCGACCATGCAGCGTCTCGTCACGATCCAACACTGCGATCGTGTTCGATGCCTTGTGCGGATCGACACCGACGATCATCTCGACCATTGCCCTCTCCTCCCGTCGCTGTCATGACAAAGGACGGGCCGGGCAATGCCTCTTCGAGCAGAGCAAACCTCTCTTCAGCCACACCCCATCCAGGGTCCGGGCCGCTAGCCATTCAAGAGCCACAACCCGAAGCACGAGTTGGGCAGCCGGTTCACGAGCGAGCCATCAAGGACCCCGACCCGAAGACCCGCAAGCCCCCGGATCACTCCCAGTTCTAACAAGAGGCCGGTTCGGCTCGGAACCGAGTGCGCCAGATCGCTCCGGGCGGCCGCTGATCTGTGCGCTGGATCTTTCGCTGGGGTCCAGTTGGCGCCGCAGCTCAGGTTCGAGTCCTACCGGGTCCACGCAGCCCGGCGTTGGGCCAGCTCGCCGAGTTTCCATCGAAGACACCAGGCGCGGGTCTGCTCGCTCCCAGCGGGTCAGCACCGGGACTCGACGTGGCGCTCGATGCCGTCGAGGAGGCGGCTCAAACCGAAGTGAAAGCCGGCGTCGTTGGCCTCCGTCTCCGTGGGTGTGCCAAAGACGCCGGCGAGCACCGCGACCGTCGCCGGGAACTGCTCAGGATCGAGGACCGTGGCGTACGCCCTGGCGTACTCGGCTTCCAGTTGCTCGTCAGTCAACCCTGAATTCTTGTGGTGCTCGCCCAAGCCGACAGAGAGATGGGCAGCGCCTCTGACAAACGAGGTGACGGCGATGATGGCGTCGAGCTTCTCTGCGTCGTCGAGGCCGACGCCGTCGAAGGCTCGCAGGGCCCCCTCGAGAGCCCGAACCTGGTTCGGCCCGAGCGGGGGTCCGCCAACGAAGATCTGCAGGGCCCAAGGGTGCCGTTGGTACGCTGACATGACGCCCTGTGCCATCTGCTCCAGGTAGCCACGCCAGTCACCGATCGCCGGCACCGGAGTGGTTTCCTCGAAGGCCATGTCGAACATGACCTCAAGCAGGGTGTCCTTATCGGGGTAATAGGTGTAGAGCGTCATTGTCCCCACGCCGAGCTCGCGGGCCAGTCGCTGCATGGACAGCGCATCGAGACCCTCGTCGTCGGCGATCTGGATGGCGGTTCGTGCGATCTGGTGGACGGTCAGCGCCGGCTTGGGTCCGCGACGAGAAGCCTCCTTCCGGTCCCACAGGATCTCGATTCGCAACGGGTCCCACCCGATCTTCTCGACGGCCATACGGTCCTCACAGTTCGGCGATCAGAAACCTGACTCCGTACCCTATACGGTGTGACTTACTCCGTATGTGATACGATTCAGTACGCAGTACGGAGAAACCGATGCAGACACCGTACGCATCCCGCACCCGCTCCACCGACGAGGTACCCAGTGGTATGGCGATCGAGGTACATGGTTTGACCAAGTCGTTCGGCGAGGTCCCGGTCCTCAAGGGGATCGATTTGGAGGTGCAGCCGGGCAAGGTTCTCGCCTTGCTCGGCCCGAACGGGGCGGGGAAGACGACCACGGTTCGAATCCTCGCCACCTTGCTCCGCCCCGACGGAGGGCGGGCCTTGGTGGGCGGGTGCGACGTCGTCACCCAGGCGGCGCAGGCTCGGCGCCTCATCGGTTTGACCGGCCAGGAGACGTCGGTGGATGGGCTGCTGACCGGAAGGGAGAACCTGACGATGCTTGGGCGGTTGTGGCGCCTCGGAACCCGGGCGGCGGAGCGTCGGGCGGAGGAGCTTCTCGCCCTGATGGACCTCCAGGGAGCAGCGGACCGGCCGGTGAGGACGTACTCCGGCGGTATGCGGCGGCGGCTCGATCTAGCTGCCAGCCTGGTGGCCGCGCCGGCGATCATGTTCCTGGACGAGCCCACGACCGGGCTCGACCCACTGGCCCGGCAGAAGGTGTGGGATGCGATCGGGGACCTGATGGGCAAGGGGACGACCGTCCTGCTGACCACCCAGTACTTGGCGGAGGCCGACCTGCTCGCCGATCGGGTGGTGGTCATCGATGAGGGCAGGGTGATCGTCGACGGCTCGCCGAAGAGCCTGAAACGTCAGGTCGGGTCGGAGAGGGCCGAGCTGGCCTTCCGCGACGGCCACGAGCTCTCGGTGGCCGCTGCCCTCCTCGACGACAACCATCCGGTGGTCGACCGGGAAGATCTGACTGTTGGCCTCGCCATCGATAACCCGTGGCACCTACACGCCATCCTCGGCCGCCTGCGGCACATTGGCCTTGCGCCCCTCAGCGCCACGGTGAGCCAACCCACGCTCGACGATGTCTTCATCGCCTTCACCGAGTCCCAACGGCCTGAAGCAACAAAGGGGGCAGAATGACGACGACCACGACGACTCGACGATCCTCCCTGGTCACCGACAGCCGCGTCCTGATCGGCAGGAGTGCCCGCCATATCGTCCGATCAACCGATGCCCTGCTCATCTCCTTCGTCCTACCGGTCTTCCAACTGCTGCTATTCGTCTATGTGTTCGGCGGCGCGATCGCAACCGGCACCGACTACGTCAACTACGTGGCGCCCGGGATCATCCTGGTTGCCGCAGGATTCGGCGCCGCCATCACGGCGACGGCCGTCAATGCCGACCTCACAGAGGGACTCATGGACCGGCTCCGGTCCATGCCGATCCACCCGTCGGCGGCGGTGACAGGCCACGTGGTCGCCAGCACGGCTCGCAACCTCGTTGTCACGGCGCTCGTCGTAGCCGTTGCCCTCGTCGTCGGATTCCGACCCACGGCGGGAGCGTGGGAATGGGTCGCGGCGATCGGCGTACTGTCGCTCTTCGTGCTCGCAATCACCTGGATCTCCGTGATCATGGGACTGGTTGCCAAGAGCGTCGAGGCCGCCAGCGGCTTCGCCTTCTTCATAGCGCTCCTCCCCTTCGTGAGCGGCGCGTTCGTCCCGACAGAGACCATGCCCGACGCGTTGAGGGTGGTGGCGGAGAACCAGCCGGTGACCCCGATCGTCGAGACCGCACGCGGCCTCCTGCTCGGGACGCCGATCGGGAACAGCGCCTGGGTGTCAATCGCGTGGTGTGTTGGCATCCTCGCCGTGGCCGCTCCCACCGCCGCCATGCTGTTCCGCCGTCGCACGCGTGACGCCTGAGCCGGTTCGGGTGGTCGGCGGAATCGTCTGAGATGATCCCTGATATCACTGGGTTGCCGGGGTTTCTCCTTAGTTTGTCGGGCTCGTCGAAAAGGGCTGTTAGCCCGTTGGCTGTGGGTTCGAGTCCCACGGGACCCGCTAGCGGACAACCTCGATTACGGCCCAGCTCAGGCTCTCCGACGCCGAGCCGCTCACCCGCTATGCGTCATAACGAGCGCGACGCCTAACCGAGCAGATCGGCACGACTGCGCTCGCCTGTCGAACACTGACGGTCGTTGCGAGTGTCAGTCGTTCAGGGCGTACGGTAGATGTCGCCGCGGTGTCCCACGCGGAGAACAATGACTTCCTGCCGTTGGTCGTCAATCCTGTACAGGATGCGGTAGGTGCCACGTCGCGCACTCCATACACCCTCGAGTTCGTTACGGAGCGATGCGCCCACCCGCCGCGGATTCTTCCGAAGCGGGCCGGTGATGAAGTCAATGACGGCAAACGCGACAGCTTCTGGGAGTGTCTCTCGGATCGCCCGCGCTGCTGGGGCAGTTACAACAATCTCATAGGTCGGCTCGGTCACCGAGGCCGCAACGCCTTCACCGCGTCGACCCCACGGACCACATCACCCTCGAGATAGGCACGATGCGCCTCAACGAGTTCGGCCAACACGTCGGAGTCTCCTAGTACAGCTGCGGTTTCTTCGAGCGACTCGAGGTCCTCGGGACTGATGAGCACCGCGGCTGGTGTTCCGTTCTTGGTGACGACGACGCGTTCATGGTGTGATTGCACTCGGTCGATGAATTCGGAGAACCGGTCTCTCACTGTTCGCAATGATTCACTTGACATGTACACAATTGTGCCACACCCGGCTAGGCAATGGGAAGACCCACGCCGATCACCAAATCTCGGACGAGAACGAGCACTTCGCACAGTGCGCTGGAACGGCACCTCCGCGAGTGGTGCGACAAGGGGGTCTGTAGATGCTGAGGGCGAGTCACGTGGTTGTCGGACAGCGAGCCGTCGGGCAGACTGGGATCGATGACGGAGGTTGACTACCGGGCTCTACGTCGGCGGCGTCGCATCTACGCGGTTCGTGCCGGAATTGGGTTTGAGGGTTTCATCGTGGGGTCTTGGCAACACGCGTTTCAAGACTTGCTCCGCCCATTCGGCATTCCGGTGGTGGTTGCGGCGATTGTCGCCACCGTATGCTTTGCCTCGATCGCTGGAGCCATCATTCTGCGGGGTGGGCTTCCCAGCAACGCTGCGGCCTTCAGCGCTGCGTTGGTTTCGGGGTTGTGGCTCATTGGAAGCGTGGTCTCGTTTGCGTGGGGTATGAGGAGGGCACGCGCCATGCCTCCTGGTCCTCCGGGGAATGGTCCTCGTGCCTCCGGGGTGCGCGAACCGCGGCGCCGTCCGCCAGACCCAGGCGTCCTGGCGGTTGAGATCGACGGGACGCAGCATGCCGCAGACTGATCCTTGGACGACGTAGCCAAGACACATGCACCCACCGTGTTTGGCGCCGGTCAACGATCCAGATCGATAGCACCCGCATCGTCAAGCCGCACCGAGCGGCACCTCAAACAGTGTGTGCGCTTTGGCCGGCCGCTGACTATCCACACACCCGTTTCGTGCTCTGGTCGGTGGTTCACAACCACCAGATCCAGGATTCTCCCGTGATTGGCGGATTGGTGAGGAATTTGCGGAGCGAGGCGATGAGGTTCCCTGGGTAGGCGAGTGTCGCCCGGTTGAATCGTTTCGGGTTGGTGAAGATCAGACCGGAGTGTGTCCTGTGTTCATCGACCCAGCGAGTGGCGAGCGGCATGAAGTCGGCGACGTTCTCGGTGACGAGAGCTTGTTGCTCGTGGGCGGCGTAGGCGAGGAGTTCTTCGTCAGACATGCCGCGCAGTTCCGTTTGGGCGGCTACCGAAACGACATCGAAGGATTCGCCGGTGAGTTCGACAGCAACACTGGGGGCGTGCATCTCGTCGAGGAGGAGTTTCACCGTTCCAGCAGCTCGCGCTGGCGACGCCACGACGCTTCGGCCTTGTCGGCGAGACGGGAACGGTCGGCGAGCGTTTCGTCGATCTCGTCGGTGTAGTCGGCGTAGTAAGCCACCGCAGCGTCGATCAGTGAGACCGGTACGCCGAGTAGGTCTGCGGCGCGTGAGCGACGCTCAGCGACAGGAACGTCTCCACCAACGATTGTTCCGACTACGTCGGCGACTTCGGGTCCGCCGACGAGGACTGGTCGCCTTCCCGAGGGGCCGTCTCGGAACACGACCATGGGGTGGGCTTCCATGCGGAGGCCTTCGTCGATGAGTCGTTGCGCCAGGGTGGACACCCCAACGTCGTGTTGGTGGGCGCTGGCTTTGAGTCGCTGGTGGAGCGGCTCGTCTGAGAACCGGATCGAAACAACAGTCATGACTACAGCGTAGTCATATGTCGCCACGGTGCATAGAGGGTTCCCACCCGTGAAGAGATGCGGGCTCAGTCGCTGGTCTCGGGGCGCGCTGGGGGCGCGAAAGGA
>JASJAX010000168.1 GCA_030066755.1 Acidimicrobiia bacterium | reverse complement strand
TGTCGCCCTTGCACGGCTTCGGCGCCTTGTTGGTCTCCCAGCCGTCACGGTCGTTGTCGATCCCGTCCGGCGGATCAACCAACTCGGTTGACTGATCCCCGTTTCCCTGACCGAAGATGACGTCGTTGTTGGGACCACCTTCGATGATGTCGCCACCGCTCGTCTCAGGCTTGATGTTCGGACCCTCGGATCGTTGGATATCGAACAGTCGGATTGCCCGATTGACCTCGAGGCCGAAGCCCTGGTCGGTGTCGACAGGGAAGATCACCCGGGCGTTGTCGCCGGCGATCACGTCCTGGCCGGTTCCACCGGATAGGACGTCACCTTCGTCGAGCAATGAGTTGCCGAGGCGGTCGGCGTCGATCACGCCGTCGACGGCCGACCCGCCGCCGATGACGTTGTCGTCACCGGCGTCACCGTCGATGATGTCGGCGTCGGCATTGCCTTCGGCTTGGTCATTGCCCTCTCCACCTCTGATGGTGTCGGGGCCGCCCTGCCCGAACAGGTAGTCGTCGCCGTCCTCGCCGAGCATCGTGTCACCGCCGTGCGCTTCGCCGGATACCGGATCCGTCGTTGCCCGCTCGACATCGAATAGCGTCACCAATCGGGTGAGATCACCGCCGATGTCCGAGGTGTCCGCCGGGTGGTTGATCCGGGCGTTGTCGCCCGCCAACACGTCGTCGCCGGTACCGCCGTACATCTCGTCCTCGCCGTCGGCTAGGCCGTTGCCGATCGACGTCGTGCTGATGACGCCATCGCTGGCGGACCCGCCTCCGATGAGGTCGTCGTCGCCGCTCGAGCCGAGCAGCAGATCATCGCCCGCGTTACCTTCGATCTCGTCGTCGGCGGATCCGCCGTCAACGCCGTCGTCGCCGCCCTGGCCGTAGGCCCGGTCGGGACCGTCACCGCCCAGGATGACGTCGTTGCCATACGTGTCAGCCGAAGGCGGATCCTCGTCTGCGAGTGCAACATCGTGCAGCGTGATGGTGCGCAGCGTGCCGCCACGCTCGGGATCGATCTGCCAGTTGCCCACCGGATCGAGCGGCCGGGCGATCGAGGCATTGTCGCCCGCAATCACATCGGCACCGTCCTCACCGGATAGGGTGTCGTCCCCATCGCGCTTTCCTGGCGCCGACGTACCGCCGACGATGTCGTCGCCGCCGTCACCGCCGAACGCGGTGTCGTCGCCCTCGTTGCCTTCGATGAGGTCGTCACCGTCCTCGCCGAACAGCAGGTCTGCCGCAGCGCCGCCATAGATGGCGTCGTCTTCGGTTCCGCCGTAGATGATGTCCTCACCACCGGCGTATTCGTTGATGAGAGTCACATCCCTGATGAGCGCACCTGACGGTGTGAAGGTGTTCGTCGACGGCGCGGTACCGCAGTCGCCGAGCAGCACATCGAAATCGGGGCCTCCGTCGATGACGTCATCGCCGTACTCGCCGAAGATCAGGTCGTTGCCGGCATTACCGTCGAGCTTGTCGTCGCCATCCTGCCCGTTGATCACGTCGTTGCCGAGTCCGCCCTCGACTGTGTCGTCGCCGAACGAACCGGAGGCAAGGATGATGCAGGCCTGGTAGCTGCCGTCCGGCGCAATCTCCCCGTTGTCGCCGAGGATGATGTCATCACCACCATCACCGAAGATCGTGTCGCCGGCATCGGGGGCACCGAGGTCCTCCGAGCCGCCGCCGAGGATCCGATCAGCACCCCCGCCGCCGTTGATCGTGTCGGAGTCGGCGTCACCTTCGATCAGGTCGTCGCCTTCGCCGCCGTCGATCGTGTCGTCGCCCTCGTCGCCGTGGATCTCGTCGTCGTCGTCGTTGCCTTCGATGTTGTCGGGACCGGGGTCCCCGTGGACGAGGTCCTCGCCGTCACCACCGAAGATGTCGTCGCCGCCGTCACCACCATTGATGGTGTCGTCGCCGTCCTCGCCGTGGATCTCGTCGTCACCGCCATCACCGCCGATGGTGTCGTCGCCGCGACCACCAAAGATGTCATCGGCGTCGGCGCCACCGTTGATGGTGTCGTCGCCGTCCTGACCGCAGATCCTGTCCAATCCGGGACCGCCGAGCATTTCGTCGTCGCCGGCATGATCGCTCGTGAGCCCGAGCTTGCAGATGTCGTCGGGGTCAACCGTTTGCCACAGCTCAATGACGGTCGCCAGCAAGGCCGGCGACGGGAGGTCACCCAGGAGGACGTCGTTACCCGCATCGCCGTTGAGGCTGTCGCCAAGCGGCTCCGTGTCGGTTCCACCTACGATGATGTCGGCGCCGTCACCGCCTGACACGGTGTCGTTGTCGTCACCAGCATCGATGGAGTCGTCGCCCCCATTGCCGTTGATGGTGTCGTCTCCGTCGTCGCCGACCAGAACATCGGCACCGTCCGTTCCGCTCGTGGCTCCGGCGTCACCGTTGATGGTGTCATTGCCGGGTCCGCCGCGCACGGTGTCGTTGTCCGGTCCTCCGCTGAGGATGTCGTTGCCGAACCCTCCGCTGATGTCGTCGTCGCCGGATCCGCCGTCGATGGTGTCGACGAGAGATGGGTCGTCGTTGTCCGACGGGCAGGCTCCCTCCTGGCTCGCAGCATCGGGATTCTCGGGATCGTCGGGATCCACGATCGTCACGGTGCAGTCGTCGCCAAAGGGCTCGGGGCCGCCCTGGAGGACGTCATCGCCGGCATCACCGAAGATCGTGTCGGCGTCGATGCCGCCCAGGATCCGGTCGTCGTCGGCGCCACCTCGCAGGGTGTCCATGCCGGCGCCGCCCTGGATGGCATCGTTGCCCGGCCCACCCGACACCTGGTCATTGCCGCGACCGGCATCGATGGTGTCGTCGTTCGACTCGGAACCGGGTTCGACCACTCCGTCACAACCCGACAACCCAGCGTTGGCGGCGTCCGTGTCGCCGCTGATCCGATCGACGCCGGAACCACCGATGATCCGATCGGCACCGGTGCCGCCGCAGACCTTCGTGGGCAGTGTGAACGGAATCGGGTCCCGGAACTGACCTCCGCTGACCGGTGCTCCGGACAGGAACTCGAGCGTGTCGTCGGCGCTGCCCATGTCGGCGTGCACCTCGGTGACGTCGTCGTACCGCATGGTGATGCCGAAGGCGGTGACCTCGACGTCGGCCTCGCCGCCGCTCAGGGCGCTGACCTGACGCACCGTGAAGTCCTCGAATGGCTCGCCCTCGGAGACGTTGCGGTCGGTCGCGTTGGGTCCCGCGTTGAGCGTCAGGATGCCGGTCGTGTCGTCGTAGTTCCCCAGTTCGGGCGGAGCATCGTCATTCGCTCCACAGGAGCTGCCGATCAGGTCCTTGGCTTCGAAGAGCGTGAACCGCACGATCTCCCAGGAGTCACCGGTGCTGCCGATCAGGTAGTTGATCTCGTAGAACAGTTCGAGGATCACCTCGACGAGGGCGTTGATCTCGAACAGGCAGATCGGCGTGCGGAAGTTGTCGAGGATCTCCTCGATCCGGACCTTGCCGTCGTCGTCGCGTAGGTCGAACTCGACCTCACCACGCAACGTCCCGCGGGCGCCGCCTTCGGCGATGAGAAGATCCAGTGACCCTGAGACGGACACTCCCGTTTCCAGATACACCTCGGGCACCTCACGGCCCTGGCTGTCGAAGTCGTTGATGAAGACTCCGGCAAGGAGCGCGTCCACATACGACGGGAGACCTTCCAGGTTGCCGGCTAGGGCTTGCCTGATGCCGTACGTGTCGTAGCCGACGGCGAAGTGACCTCCAGCGCCAATGAAGCCACTGAACTTGATCGTGATCACGACGGGTCCGAGTGGAATCGGAATCGGCGGAATCAGCGGCGGCCCGATCGTGTAGCGCGCCGACAGGTCGCCGGCGTCCCACTCGATGAGGGTGACATCCTTACCCAGCAGGTACTCAAAGACGTTCTGCGGGTCCTCGAACACGGGGAAGCGGAAGCCGCCGTTGTTGGCCGCATCCTTGGGAGTGCCGGAATCGTCGGCGAAGAGCCGATCACCGAACGGTCCACCCTTGCTGCGCATCTCACTGGCGTAGTTGGCATCCGGAGCCGTCCTCGACATGTCGATCAACGACCCGACGCTGTTTGCCGCCGGGGCCGCGCCCGCTGCGTCGGCCCCTGCGATGACGAGGTCACCGATCGGGATCGATCCAGCCAATGACGCGTTGCTGACATCGTCGACGAACTGAATCAGCTCGGCGATGCGCCGCACGAGTGTCAGGTCGTTGCCTGACACCGACTCGAGCAGGTCGATCCACGTCGGCCACTTGGATTCGGAGACACCTATCACGTCGAGGGCGTCACTGATGACCGGAACGTAGTTGTTCAACTCGTCGACGATCGGACGGATCGGGCCGACGTACTTGGCGACATCCTCGAGGATCGGCTCGGCGAAGTCGCGCACGAGGCTGCCCGGATCGAAGGCGACATCCTCGAAAGCGACGTAGAAGTCGTCGGTGAGGTCGTAGTCGCCCGGTCCGTTGGTCCCGTCCGCTGGCATGCCATCGGTTCCGCAGTCGGCGAATGGCCAATCCACGATGAAGTTCGCCGTGACACCGGGTAGCCCAGCGGCGTCGCCATCGAACAACTGACCACCGAGAGTGAAGGCCCGGTCGATGGACACTCCGCCACACAATTCGACGTTGATGTCGCTGTTGCTCTGGGCGTCGATCCCGCCAAGCGACACCAGGGTCAGGCGTCCGTCGGTTTCGACGAGGTCGACATTGAGTCCAATCTCAACGTCCGGGTCCGTCTGGGCTTCAAGCTCAAATGGGACAAAGGCCAACTCGCCACCGATATCCGGCAGCGACAGACCAGTTGACAGCTCAACTTCCTTCTCATCGGTCCCGAAGACTCCGCCACCATCGGTGATGACGTAGAAGCCGTCGTTGTCGCTGATGCCGAGACCGACGTCGACGCTCCAGTTGTAATCGACGCTGACGGTGCCGTCCTGGGTGGTCAGCCGCAACCCGGGCAGGCCGGCGTCGATCGGTGCGTCGACGACATCCGTCGTACCGCTTTCACCGACCGTGAACCGAATCTGGATGTCGACGAGGTCGCCGATGAACCCGTGGTCGGTGTCGTTGCAGGCCACGAGTGGATCACCACAGAAGGCGAGCACTTCGACGTCCGCGTTGTCAACCGTTCCGTCGCCGTTACTGTCGCCGAGCAGCGTGCCGAGATTGGCTTCCAGCCATACCTCAAGTGCCGCTCGCGCCCCGTCGGGCGTCAGCGAACTGAGGTCGTCCAGGATGTCGCCGATGTCGACGCCGAGCTGGCGAACGACCTCCGAGATCCGGGTGTCTCCATCTCCAGCGTCCGATGGACCGTCAAATGTGTCACCCAGGAAGGGGATCGACACGTCGTATTCGGAAGTCGACAGGAGGTCAGCCAAGGCGTCGGCGAGTGCTTGCAGCCCCTCAGCCAGCAGTGCCCAGGCGAACGCTTCGGACGCCAGGTCGCTGAAGATAGCCTCCACGCCTTCGCAGATCGGTGCCGAGAGCACCGGATCGGCGTAGCACGTGATCGGCTGATCGCCTGCGACCGAATCGTCGGCATCAAGCTGCGTCGTTCCGAGATACACCGGGAGCACGGCGCATGCCGCAGCGTCGGTGAATCCGAGCGAGTCACACTCAGTCGTGTCACCATCGAGGTCACCAAGCGAAGCCGGTAACAGGTCATCCAGCCAATCGCCGAGTTCCGTTCCCTCGAGGAGGTAGATCCGGCCATCAGGGTCGGAGTTGGACAGCGTCACGCCGAGATCGACGTGGGCCTCCATCTCGTTGCCGGCGGCGCCGAGCGAGGCACTCACCGGCCCCAGGCTGCCAGTAAGCGTGGTTTCAGCGTCGAGCGACGCAGCGAGGTTGAGCGACGTCGAGTCGTCCAGGAACGGCCGGACCGAACCGGTGAAGCCACTTCCGTTCCACTGCGGCAGTTCGATGCCAAAGGCGAGCGTGCCGTCGGCGCTCCAACTGACGTTGACTTCTCCGTCTCCCTCGGTTCCGAAGAAGCCGCCGGTGCCGAAGTCGAGCGAGAACGGCTGCTGAACAGTGTCACCTTCGTTAATGCCGAACGAGACGTTCAGCACGGCTCCCGACCCAGTGCTCGGCGGATCGATGGTCAGCGCAAACAGCGCTTCGGCTTCCGCGTCTGTGATCCCCAATCGGTCGACGAGGAGCTGCTCGATCGCGTCCTCGAGCTCCTGCAGCGTCGACTCGGAATCGGCGACCAGCAAAGCGTCCATGTCATCTAGCAGGTCGGTGAACGTGTCCACGAGGTCAGCGACGCTGATGCCGAGCATCGGCACTTCCGCACGCAGCGGGCTGTCTGTCCCGCCGACGAGCCCGTCGAGCTCATCGAACACGAGCCGCAGTGCGGTCAGGATCTGACCAAACAGCGCCCTTGGGTCATCGGTGTCGAAGGCAAACGGACGGAGCAGGTCGTCGAAACACGTGTCTGCCGACGGCGCTTCGAAGTCCGGAGTACCGGAGGTCACGTCGGGCCAGGACAGTTCAGCGGAACAGGACGCCAGGTTCGTGCCTGCCGTGGTGTCGGCCGACAAGGTGAGGGTCGTGGTCGGTACCTGAACTGCCAACGAGGCATCGAGATCGGTCAACAACGCGTCGGGAAGATCAGCGATGGCGACGGGATCCGTTTCGGCGAACGTGACCTCGAACATGTGATCGTCACCGGCACGTGTCTGCAGCAGTGGGACCTCGCCGCCGGAGGTAATGGTCAGGCCGAGGAAGCCGATTGCGCCAGCGAGGTCGAGATCGGCCGTCACGGGGGCATCGGCAGTGAGCGACACGTCCTGGATGAGCAAGCGGTTAAGGATGTCATCATCGCCCGCAGCGAGATCGTTCAGATCGATCCTCACCGTCATCCCGAACTCGGCGCTGGGATCGATGCTCGCCATGAGATTTGCGCTGGCTGTGATCCCGGCGTCCGCAAACGCCTCAGCGAGCTCGACGTTGACCATCTCGGGACCCGGGTCCACGGAGTCGGTCAGTCTGAAGCTCACGATCCCCGTTGGGGGGTCGAAGTCGAGGGCGAAGTCGCCCGGGGCGATACCCAGGTAGTCCCGCAGATCCTCGAGGAAGGTGAGGATGGTCGTTTCGTCGAGCTTCGCCTGGATCGTGTCACCGAGTCCATCGACGTAGCCCTTGGCCTCGAGGAACCCCTCGAGGAAGCCGGTGAACTCGAAGAGGGCCGGTTGGTCGGGCAGATCGACTGTGAGTGGTCCGATGAACG
>JASJAX010000167.1 GCA_030066755.1 Acidimicrobiia bacterium | reverse complement strand
GCGGTGCAGGACTCACGTTCGTCGCCCAGGTCGTCGTGCTCGGGGTCATCTACGTGAGTACGAGCTACGGAGTGGTCGCGGTTGCCAAATGGGGATTGGTTGCTGCCGTGTCGTCACTTCGCCAGACCGTTGCACTTCTGGCGCGCGGCCTCCCGCTGCTGCTTCTCGGTTTCATGTTCCTGTTCGTGAACGCCGAAGCGTGGCAATCGGCCGGAACCCTCGAGGAACCCTTGCTGTTCGCCGTGTTTGGACTGTTCGCTGCCGTCGGGATGGTGTTCGTCTTGTTCCAGGTCCCACGCGAGCTCCGGAGTGCGACCGTGTTCCGGACTTGGGACGAGATCGACGATCGGCTCTCCGACAGCCCCTTCGCTGGCGAGCGGAGCGGTGGCAACACGCCACCGGATCCGCCTCCGCTCACTCGCCGAGAGTGGGGCAACCTCGGCCTCGTGGTCCTCGTCGCACAGGGCTTCCGGATCCTCGTCGTTGCCGTCCTGGTCGGGGCCTTCTTCGTGCTGTTCGGGTTGTTGATGATCCGGCCCGAGACGATCGCGGCGTGGATCGGCACCGAGCCGACCTCGTGGTGGCAGTCCTTCACCTGGTTTGGCATCGACGTGCAACTGACCCGGGAGCTTCTCCAAGTGTCCGGGTTCTTGGCGGCGTTCGCCGGCCTCTACTTCTCGGTGTACATGATCACCGACGCCACCTTCCGGCGGGAGTTCTTCGAGGACATCGTCGACGAGGCACGCGAAAACCTCGCCGTGCGAGCGGCCTACCGGGCTGCCATTGCGGACGCCGAGGCCGCCTAGGTGCAGGCATCCGTAGCCGCCGCACTCGACGCGGCGCGCACTGACGTGCTACTCGTGGGGTATGGACGAGCACACGATCCGAATGGAGATGGGCGAGATCCTCGACCGGCTCAGCGCACTACCGGCCGATGCCTTTGCCAAACGCACGGCCCTCCGTGACCGCCAGGAGGAGCTGCGCCGGGCGCTGGCACAGGTCGACATCCCGGGTGCCGCAGAGATCACGGCGCGATGGAGCGAGCAAGCCGGCAGCAAACCACCGATCGACGAAGGCGAGCCGGTCATCGTGTCCCCGATCGAGAGCGGGAGCGGCGGGGGCCCCTGAATTCAGCGTTCAACGGGACGCAGCGGCAAAGGCGAACTCACGCACCATGTCGGCGCGTCCCTCCGGTGTCGTCGCCTGGACCACGAAGCTCCACTCGCCGTTGGGATCCGCCCACAACATGACGTAGACCAGGCCGCTGTACTCGGGCGGGAGATCAGGCTCGATCCACTCCTGCACGGCGGTGAACCACACGAGGTCGCCGTCGAGGGACAAGGCGTGGTCCTCGAGCACTCCAGATAGCTCGAGCCCGGCCTGCCGGACGACCCACTCGGCGGAGGACCCGCTGCGGTCTCGCACCACGGGGTCCGAAGCGGGCAACGCGGAGATCGACCAGAAGATCCCGGTCTCGCCATAGGACGCACCAAGGTGACCTGGTCCGGCGCGCTGGCGTCCGTCAAACTCGGCCGGCATTGCCTGGATGGCGGCGATGATCTCGGCCTCCGAGTTCGGAATGTCGATCTCGGTGAGCCCGAACGGCGCGTCGGTCGGCAACTCCTCGAGGTCGATGGCAGCGTCGCAACCAGCCAACGCGCCGACGAGGACCACGGCCAGTAGCAGGCGTCTCATCACGTCCCTTCCTGTGCGCAACGGGTCGCCCCCCAATCGTGCCCCCATAGGACTACCCGTGACAAGGGACGTCGCAGCCGGACTGACGACTGACAACTGACGAGTGACGACCGACGACCCTCAGTCCGTGAACGACATCGCGAAGACCATCGCCTGGCCGCCGGTGTGGGTGATCGTCACCAGCACACGCGTCACACCGATCATGTCGGCTCGCGCTTGGGCCGTGCCGCTCAGATTGACGCGCGGCGCTCCCCCACCGGTGATCTCGACGTCGCGCCAATGCACCCGACGCCACCCGGTCCCCATCGACTTCATCACCGCTTCCTTCCCGGCGAACCGAGCTGCGAGCCGCTCGAAGGGCTGGGCGTAACGATGGGCGTACTCCCACTCGTGATCGGTGAAGCACCGCCTCCGAAACGCTTCCGGGTTGCGCTGATAGACCCGGCGCACTCGGTCAACCACAGCGAGATCGATGCCAAGCCCGTAGACATTCATGGGCGCCGAGCCTATCGGCTCGAAGTAGCCAGTAGCCAGTAGCCAGTAGCCAGTAGCCAGTAGCCGGTAGCCGAGAAGAACCGTTGCAGTCGCACCCGCTGTCTTGTCTGGCGACGGGAAGGGAGCGCAGCGACCGTACGGGCTACCGGCTACGTCACGGTTGAGTGAGGCAAAGCCTCACTCAACCGTGACACTCTTCGCCAGGTTCCTCGGCTGATCGATGTCATGACCGCGCAGGCGAGCTACGTGGTACGCCAGGAGCTGGAGCGGCACGGCTGCCGTGACCGGTCCGAGGAGATCGTCGGCGCGGGGAATGCGCAGCACCATGTCGGCGTGTTTGGCAATCTCACGATCGTCTTCGTACGCCACGGCGATCACGTCGCCGCCGCGGGCTTTGACCTCCTGAACCGCCGATATCGTCTTGTCGTACACCGCTCCCTGGGTGATGACGGTGATGACCGGAGTCCCTGCGGTGACGAGCGCAAGGGTGCCGTGCTTCAGCTCACCGGCCGGCATCGCCTCCGAGTGGAGGTAGCTGACTTCCTTGAGCTTCAACGAACCTTCCATGGCCACGGCGTGATCGAGCCCACGGCCGATGAAGTAGATGTCATCGGCATCGACGATCCGTTCGGCAGCAGCGATCACCGAAGCGTCCTGACCGAGCGCCGCATCGACATGCTCGGGGAGGAGGTTGAGCCCGTGGGCTACACGAGCCGCAAGCGCCTCGTCGACGATGCCCCGAGCTCTGCCAATCCGCAACGCCAGGAGATACTCCGCAATCAGCATCGCGAGGTATGCCTTTGTCGACGCAACGGCGATCTCGGGCCCGGCCCGCGTGTAGAGGATGTCATCGGCATCGCGACTCAAGGTGGAACCGACCACGTTGGTCAGCGCCAGGAGGCGCGAGCCTCGCGTCTTGGCCAGCCGAGCTGCCGCCAGGGTGTCGGCGGTCTCGCCGGACTGGCTGATGGCGACGGTGAGGCTGCCGGGCCGCACGAGCGGGTCGGCGTACCGCATCTCGTGGGCGTACTCCACCGAGGTCGGAATCCGGAGCACACGTTGGAAGATCTCCTTCCCGACGAGGCCGGCGTGGTACGCCGTGCCACACGCAGTGATCCAGATGTGGTCGAGCGATGAAGCGAAGTAGTCGTCGAACTCGACGTCCTCGAGCCACGCGTGACCGTCCTCATCGAGGCGCCCGGCGAGGGTCTCAGTGACCACCACCGGCTGCTCGTGGATCTCCTTGAGCATGAAGTGGTCGAATCCACCCTTCTCCGCCTGCTCGGCATCCCATTCGATGTGGAGAACCTCACGATCGATCGGTCCTCCGTCGATTGCCTCGATCGAGGCACCGTCCTTCGTGACGATGACGAGTTCGCCGTCCTCCACGATGAGGAAGTCACGAGTGTGTTCCAGCACGGCCGGGATGTCGGAAGCCAGGAAGGTCTCCCCGTCACCGAGCCCGACGACGAGCGGGCTGATCCGGCGAACCGCAACGATCTTGCCCGGCTCGTGCATCGTCATCACGACGAGTGCGTACGCACCCTCCGCTCTCCCGACGGCCCGCCGCACGGCCGCAACGAGGTCCCCGTCGTATTCCTCGGCAACGAGGTGGGCGAGGATCTCGGTATCAGTCTCTGATGTGAACTCGTGGCCCCGGGTTTCGAGGCGCTCTCGCAAGCTCAGGTAGTTCTCGATGATCCCGTTGTGGACGACTACGAACTCACCGCTGGGATCCGTGTGGGGGTGGGCATTCAGGTCGCTCGGCGCGCCGTGGGTCGCCCAGCGAGTGTGGCCGATCCCGATCGAGCCTTCGATTGGATCGCTCTCGAGAAGCGCCGCAAGGCGATCGATCTTGCCTTCGGCTTTGCGAACGTGAATCTCGCCATTCGTCACGGCAATCCCGGCTGAGTCATACCCTCGATACTCGAGACGACGCAGTCCTTCGAGCAGCAATGGAGCCGCGGCACGTGGCCCGGCGTATCCCATGATTCCGCACATACGCGCGTGAACCTCCTGTCTCAGGACCGGAGGGTGCTATCCCTTTGAGATAGCCGGGTCGCATCGGACCCGAAAGCGACCCTGGATTCGCACTGGCGAATCGAAGAATCGCACCACTTCGAGGATGTGTTGTCCCCGGGATCACTCCCGGGCTTTCCCTATCCCCGTGACGACCGTGGCCGGCCGAGAGGGCACCCGCCGACTGCTCGATACTCCCTCTCCCTCGTCACCTCGGTGCGCACAGGCGCAGCGAGGGCAGGCGCTAGAGATGGTGATCTCCGGTCAACGCTGAATTGTCGGACAACACGATAACGGATGAGCCGAGTTTCGGGTTCCAGACCGGCGCTGGTGGCAAGTCTCAAGTGACAAGTTTCAAGTCAATCCCGCGCCGACCTCTGACTTGGAACTTGAGACTTGGAACTTGGAACTTGCTAGCCCAGCTCCGCAATGACGACGTCGCTGACGCCCGACGCCACCTGCTCCGCTACCTCGTGTGAGCTCGCTTCGACCATCACCCGGACGAGCGGCTCGGTACCCGATGCACGGACGAGGATCCGGCCATCGCCGTGCAGCTCCTTCTCAGCCGCCGCAACGGCGTCCCAGATCGGCGTGTTGGTGTCGAGACCGGTCTTGTCCTCCACCGTGATGTTCTGGAGGACCTGCGGGTACTCACGCATGATCGTTCGGAGTTCTCTGAGCTCGCGACCGGTCGATGCCATGACGGCTGCCAGTTGCAGAGCCGAACGTAGGCCGTCACCGGTCGACCGATCGGACAGGATGACGTGTCCCGACTGCTCGCCACCGAGAACTGCGTGTGTTCGCCGCATCTCCTCGAGCACATATCGATCACCCACGGCCGTCTCGATGACCTCGACGTCGAGCGAGTCCATGGCTTTGCGGAAGCCGAGGTTCGACATGACCGTTGCGATCACGAGGTTCTTCTTCAGTTTGCCGTTGTCCTTGAGGTGCTTCGCGAAGATCGCCATCAGCACGTCTCCATTGACGGTGGCACCGTTCTCATCGACGGCGATCAGACGATCGGCGTCTCCGTCGAAGGCCAGGCCGACGCGGCCGGCGACGTACTCCGACAGGTACTCGGGATGCGTGGCGCCGCATCCCCGGTTGATGTTCATCCCATCCGGGTCGGCGTTGTGGACCTCGACGTCCGCCCCGAGCCGCTGGAACAACTCCGGCGCCGCACGCACGGCGGCACCGTTGGCGCAATCGAGCACGAACTGCACGCCACGGAGGCGATAGTCGAACGAATCCGCCAGCTGGTCGACGTAACGCGCCACCGCGTCCTCGAGCGTCGTCTGGATGCCAACAGCGGCGCCGACCGCACGATGCCACGGGCGGCCCCGGTGATACCGGGCTTCAATCGCAGCTTCGCGTTCGTCGGACAACTTCGCCCCGTCGCGCCCGAGGAACTTGATGCCGTTGTCCTCAGCGGGGTTGTGTGACGCGCTGACCATCACGCCGTACTCGGCACCGAGATCGCGAGTCAGCCGGGACACGCCGCCGACGGGGATGATTCCGACGTCGACGGTATCGACTCCGACGGAGTTGAAGCCGGTATGGAGCGCCGAGGCCAACATCGGACTGGAACGGCGGGTATCTCGACCGATAGCGACGACACCACCGGTTCCTTCGCCGGCGGCACGAGCCAGATCGGTCGCGATCTCGGGCGTCAGGATGTCATTGGCCCGACCGCGCACACCGTCGGTCCCGAACAAACGTCCACCATTGCCGCTCATACGCGAGCCACCCTCCGTTTGCATCCGGCGATCGCCGGAGTCGCTCAGCGCTTCGTGAACTGCGGAGCGCGGCGTGCCTTGCGCAGACCGTACTTCTTGCGCTCGACGCGGCGGGCATCACGAGTGAGCATGCCCTCTTTCTTGAGCGTGGTACGGAGATCGGAATCGACTTCGACGAGCGCCCTGGCGATCCCGAGGCGGAGAGCGTCAGACTGTCCGGTGGATCCGCCACCTTCGAGGGTGGCATGGACGTCGTAGCGGCCCTCCATGTCGACGAGCTTGAGCGGCTCGACGACGCGAAGGCGCAGCGCCATGTCAGGGAAGTAGCTGTCCAGCGGCCGACCGTTCAGGGAGAACTGACCGGAGCCGTCGTAGAGACGGACACGTGCCACGGAGCTCTTGCGGCGGCCCGTAGCTTGAACGAGCGGCTTCGCCATCAGGCTTCCACCTTTCTGATCTGGTGAACGCGCGGGTTCTGCGCGTGGTGCGGGTGCTCGCCGCCGGCGTATACCCGAAGCTTGCCGAGCATCTTGCGACCCAGCTTGTTCTTCGGAAGCATGCCTTTGACGGCCGATTCGATCACGCGCTCGGGGTATCGCGCACGCATCGCAGCGAGGTTCATCTCCCGCAAGCCGCCCGGGTATCCCGAGTGGCGGTAGTACATCTTGGCGTCTTCCTTGTTCCCGGTGACCGCCACCTTCTCGGCGTTGATCACGATTACGTGGTCGCCACCGTCGACGTGCGGCGCAAACGTGGGTTTGTGCTTGCCCCGCAGGAGTTGGGCAACGGCCGACGCGAGACGGCCAAGCGGCACATCGTCGGCGTCGACGACGAGCCATTCACGGGTGATGTCACCCGGCTTGGGCGTGAACGTCTTCTGCAGCTTCGGCTTCATGCGTGATCCTTCGAGGAACCTCGGACACAAGGAAACGCCCCCGGCCTCGGGAGCGGACCAGATGATACGGGAAACAACGCCGTAGTGCCAATCACGGGGATAGCCCCCCTTTGGGTGATCTGTCGCGTTGGGTTCGACCGTTCGGTGCTCGGGTCCCCCTCCCTCGTAGGGAGGGGTGCCGGAGCGAAGCGGAGGCGGGGAGGGTCTCCACCGCTCCGCACTGTCGGGGC
>JASJAX010000166.1 GCA_030066755.1 Acidimicrobiia bacterium | reverse complement strand
ACGAGTTGCGCCGTCTTCATGAACTGGCCCGCCAGGAACTCTGCGATCCGGGCGCTTGCGACGAGCGCAGTAGCGACTTCGACGCCCCCGGCGGGATTGCGAGCGAACATGTTGCGTGAGTCGTGATCAGCGAACGCAATCCGCGTCAGGTCGACCACCACGGCAACACGGCTACCTGCGGCGAGTTCTTCGGTCTTGGCGAGGACCTCAACGGCCGCGGATTCGTCGACGAGTGCGCCCTCGTCCAGGGTGTGCACCATCACTCCATTGTCGAACAGCACGAGCTCCCCGACTGGTGTCCGGGTTCGGCGCAATTCGTTGGCGTCCATCGTCCTCATTCATTCGCAGGATTCGGGGATGGTATCCGCTGGTCGCCGACGAGCAACGCATCTGGGCCTTGGTCCTGACCTTCGACCCTTCCGCCCGGGTCTCGTGTCTGGAACGGTGAACCCACAAAGGAGGCCAGATGTCATCCGGAACCGCCACCGTCATGCTGCTCGTCCCGATCATCGTTTGGGCCGTCGTCCTGCAGTTGTGGCTCGTCTCGTTTTGCTATCGAAAGAGGAAGCCCGTGCTGGCTCGGATCGGGCTCGTGGCCTTGATCGTGCCCGGCCTCTTCATCGTCCCCCTCGTCGGCGCGATACGGCTCGCCCGCCCGTCATCGAGTTGGGCAGTTCTCCACTACGGCGACGAGTTCATGGGGCGGGCGGCGCGCCGCTACCCGGACGACCACGAGGTGGCCATGGGATTCAGCCTCCCGCGTGAGCAGCGGACGCTGTGGGAGAAGTTGCTCGTTGCCGGAACGATCGTCACGGCGCTCTTTCTGATCTTGGTCTTCGCCGGCACCGAGTACTCGGGCCCTGCCTCCATCATCATGCTGACCCAGGTGACCGCCGTTGCCGGTCTCGCCGAGGTCGAGCTCACGGCGAAGCCGTACCTAGTGCGCAGCGTGCCTGCGTCGCTCCCGGCATCGGATTCGGTCCGCGCCCTCCGCTGAGCTGCTCGACAGCAGGGCGGTGCTCCTAGGTCGATCGGGCCGCGACACGACCATTGCGGCGCTAACGCCGGCCACCAACTCGCCGACGGGGTCTCCGTGATCGATCGCGTCGTGTATCGCCGACCCGAGTGGGCCACCGTGCTGGGCAGCGGGCTGGTTCTCATCGGGCTCGCCCTCTTCATGATCGTGTTCGTCACGCTGTTCCCAATACTGCGTGATCCGGTCACCGCGTACGATCGTTGGTTCCCAGCCGTCGAGGATCGGCCCACCGTCGTCGTTGCCGCTGCTGATGACGATGTCGTCCGTGCCGAACCGCTGGCGCGGTTCCGCTGGGAAGCGATCGTGGTCGAGTCCGTCAACCCGGCCGTGTACCGGCTTCGCCTCGAGTCCACCTCCATCCCGGGACAAGCGGATCTCGTTGCCTGGAGGTGGGACTTCGGTGACGGCACCTCGAGCGGCGGGGAGACCGTCGTCCACGACTACGTGCAGTACGGCAGCTACATCGTCACCTTGACCGTCGAGGACGCCGACGGTGCCACGAACACTCTCGCCGGCGAAGTCGCCATTCCGGGCGTCGACGAGACGACCGGCACGACCGGTCAGGTGGACGAACTCCTCAACCTGGACATTGAATCGAGCCTGTCCGACGCAGTCGGCTCGGTTGGCGACGAGATCTCCGCCACCATCGACGGAGCCCTCGGTTCAATCGGACGTACGGCGCGGGGCGCCGTTGTCGTGTTCCTCTTCGCGCTGGCAGCCTTTGCGACCACCATTGTGGCCTGGCGGATCGCTCGTGTCGGCGTCATGGTGCTCACCGGGAATCCGGCCCGGCCCCGCCAGGACCGACAACCGCCCCCGCCGGCCGACGAGGAACCTCGAGGAGAGCGCCAGCTCGAGTTGGTGTGAGCCGAGGCGCTACGGGATCAGGCTTTCGTCGAAGTACCCGTCCGTTCGTACCGAGCTGAGGAAGGCGGTGCTTGCGAGCGACTCGGGAGTGAGCTCGCCGATCCGCTCCGCAACGAGGTCATTGACTTGGGCGAGGGTGCAGCCGAGTTCATACGCTCTCAAGATCACCGTCGCCTCACGCTTCCAATACCGCTCCATTCCGGGGAGCCAAGCTCCCGCCTCGAGCGCTTCGAGTTCCGAGAGAGTCATCCCGTCGAGCCGGCGGGCGTACGCCTCGGCGACGGACAGGGTGTATCCGGCGAGATCGTCGCACGACGTCGCCCCGCTGACGTTGCGGCTGACCCCGGGGAGTCGTTGCGCCGTGCGTGACGCCGGAGCCCGCAGCGGCGCGACCCCCGCAGCCGTGTATGAGCATTGGGTCCGGCGTTCACCTGCGAGCCAGCTCGGTTCGCTCGGCCAGATCCAGTAGATGTCGTAGGGCGCCTCCTCGTATTTCATGTCGAGGGCCTCTTCGAATGCATCGATACACCGGCGTTGTCCGTCGAAGACCACCGCCGTGTCGCCGGGGTAGTCGCCGTCCTCGTGAGTCACTTCGGCGTAGATCTCGCCGAGGTGAGGTTCGTCACAGGACACGAGCTCGAGGTCGGTGACGCCCGCTGCGTCGAATCCGGAGCGCGGCGGCGACCAGCAATCACCGATGACGAGCTGATCCAACGCAACCGGCTCCCCCGTGGCGTATTCCGGCAGCGTTGCGGGCGGAGGGCTCGCCGCAACGACGGCAGGCTCATCCTCGGCGAGAGTGGTCTCGTCTCCAGACACCTCTCGACTCACCTCGTAGACAAGGCCGACGCCGGCCACCACAACAACTGCGCCAAGAAGAACGCCGACCAACGCCAACGAAGGGGCTCCCGATCGGTCGTCGACGGTTTCAACACCGACAACTCGGGCTCGGGCCATGTGGCGTCTCGTTAGAGAGATGACGAGCCAGAACGCCAAGCCGGCCGCAACAACGCCGACCACGTTGGCGAGGACCTCTAGCGGAAGTTGTGCCCGGAGCGCCACCAGGTCGTTCGGGTCATAGTCCGTGAATCGACCGATGAGGATGAAGTGTGCGAGGAACGCGGCCCACCACAGGTGCAGCCATCCCGGTACCGGCGCACCTTCCCATCGACCTGCCGCAGCCGGATCCCGCTCGGGATCACTGATGCGCCATTGGTCGTCGACGATGGCCTTCGGCCGCACGAGGCTGAGGAACGGAACGAACCAGGCACCGACAACCCAACCTGAGCTGAACCGCGGCGGCCAACGGTCGATCGCCGATGCGTTGTCGTATAGGCGATACAGCCAGGCAATGAACGCAATCCCGGTCACGAAGGTGAGCAATGCCTCGATGCCGCCAACGATCACCCGACGATCGTCGACATCAATCAGCTCCGGGATCAATGTCGAGTCCGTCCCATCGACGACGGAGTCAACAACGCCAATCTCGAGGATTCCCAGCACGGCGAGATACGCGAGCATCAGTGCGTGAGCGGCAAGCAAGCCGAGCGCCACATAGCTGCGCCCGACAGGCGACTGGAACCGGCCATCCGGTGCGCCCGGCTCTGATGAGGTTGCGCTGCCGTAGCTCACCTGACCGATTCGTGGTGCCGGAGGGTCGTAGATGGACGGTTGGCGAGGCTCGGCGGGCGGAGGTGAAGCCGGCTCGGCGCTCAAGCTCTCTCCACCGCTCTCGGCACCCTCGGGATCGACCGGTACGCGGGGAAGCGGCTCGTGGCAGAACAGGCAGTCGTCGAACGACGCCGAAACCCCACGTCCACACGATGGGCACGGGATGAGGTTGGGTGAGTACCGGTCGCTCAACGGGCTCCTTTCACGTGGGCAACTTCGGCAGAAGGCCGGGCGCACATGAGAGCAGAGCAGGTCATGCGTCTGCCGAACGCGCGACCAGGCGGCGTCACCCCACCGAGGCTTGGCCGGCGTTCAGAACGGGCGGTCGATCCTCACGGTTTCCCCGTCCCCGTTGCCGTCCCTGTCCTTGTTCGCGGATGGGTCGTATCCCGCCTGCCACTGAACGTCGATGACGGTGAGCTTCAGCTTCGGCTTGGTGTCCGGAACGGGCCGCCTGACGCGGCACCTGCCGGCTTCGTTTGTGACACAGGACCGCTCGACGGCCCCGATCGTCACGGTGACTTCGACCCCTTCCGGCTTGTTGCCGTTCGCCTCTCGGACCGCAACCAGGACCTTGGCCACCCATTTGGAGCCCTGCTTGTCGAAGGGCTTCGGTGCCAAGTTGTGGAGATGCACCGCTTGCGCTGCGCTGACGTCGACGGACGCCGCGGCATCGTCGGTGGCGGCGTCGTTGTCCGTCACAGTGAGGTCGACCTCGTACGTCCCCGGCGCGGCATACTCGTGCGCGACGACCGGATCCGATGACGATGTGGTGTCGCCGTCGCCGAAGTCCCACCCGTAGGTCACGACCGTTCCGTCCGGGTCATTGGCGGCACTCGCATCGAACACACACGACAGGTAGTCGCAATCGACGGTGAACGCCGCAGTTGGGCCCTCGTTGGTGGCGACGATCCCGACGGTGTCGGTGTCGGTCACGCCGTGGTTGTCGGTGACCGTCAGCGTGGCGGTGTAGGCGCCAACGACGCTGTACGTGTGGTTCGGCGAGAAGCCGGTGCCGTCGTTCCCGTCGCCGAAGTCCCACGCATACGACACGATGGACCCGTCGGGGTCGGAGGATCCCGATGCGGTGAAGCTGCAGACCCGGAACGAACAATCGGCTGAAGCCACCGCCGTCGGCGGCTCGGAGGTAGCGACCACGGTCACCGTGTCGGTGTCGGTCGCACCTTCGTCGTCCGTGACCGTGAGGGTCGCCTCGTAGGTGCCGGGCTCGCTGTACGTGTGCTCCGGCGCGAACCCGTCAGTCTCGTTCCCGTCGCCGAAGTCCCAGTGGTAGTTGACGATCGTCCCGTCAGGATCGAACGAGCCGTTCGAGAAGAAGTCGCAGTCGAGGAAGTCGCAGTTTCCGCTGGCGTTGGCGCTCGGCGAGTCGTTGCGCGAGCTCGTTTCGATGATCACGTAATCGATTTCGCCGGTGAAGTAGTCGCACGTGATCGACTGCTGGTTGCAGTTGAGCTTGCCGGCGATGGTCACCGGAATGGGATTCGAGATGTTCCCGGTCGGCCCGTTGGCCCGACGCACCCGCTCGTTTGGGGTGCCTTCGTCGATCGTCAGGATCAGCTGATCCTGCCGCCGCTCGCAGCGCGCGGTGTGCCATTGGCCGTCGTCGAGCCTTGGAAGATTCGCACCCGAGTTCACGACCTCCTCGTACTGCTGTCCCTGCGGTCCCACGCCCCGGAAGAGGCACACCAGCTGGCCGCTCGGCATCTGCCACTTCCACATGCCGCCGACCTGGCCCGACTGGCCCTTCTGAATCATGTTGCCGAACGGGTGGGTGGTTCGGAAGCGCATCGTGATTGCGTAGTCATCACTCTGCGGATTCAGCCGATCGTCGTCGATCACGACGAGTCGCTCCGGCTTTGCGGGTGGTGCCGTTGGGCTGACGTAATCCCATTGGTAGGCGACCACGCCACCTCCGAAGGTCTGGCCGGTGTCGACTGCGCTCCCGATGTCACCGTGGATACCGTTGCCGCTGCTGTCGAACATGACGTCGGCGTTTCTGCCTTCGTTCATTTGCCAGTTGGCGAGCACTTCGTTGGCTGCGGCGCCGGCCGGTGCCGGCACAATGGCCACCAGGCTGACGGCGATCAACAGTGTGGGGATGAGCACTCTCACCCGCTGCCACATGGATGGTCCCCCTTGTCCAAACCCCGTTGTTCCTCAGCCGACCGCGGCAGGAACGCCTCTCCTCAGCGTAGCGGCTGGTTGCGCTGAGTAGTGGGATGCCCGGGCGGGCACACACCGGGGACCCGAAGTGGATCTCATGACGACCTGGAACAGACTGGGTGTCGGTACCTGATCGCGCGTAGAGTGGTTGAAACCTGCCACCCTCAGTGACATACTGTCAGCACCATGCGTGCGTTGGTCGACATCGTCTCGAGTGCCCTTGGTGCACAGATGGCACTCGCCGCGCTCGTCATCTACGAGGCGTGGCCACGCTTCATCGACGGGATCCTGAGTTTCGACAACGCCGAAGCGCAGACCAACGCCCAGTTCTGGAGCACGGTCATCGTCATCGGGATCGGCGTCGGCCTCGTGTGGCGCTGGCACCGGCGCGAACTGGCGATCCAGATCGGCGTGACGACCACCATCCTGCTGCTTGCGTTCTCCTATCTGCAGGCGTGGATCAGCTTGGATCGCGGCGTTGGCTTTGACGAGTGGGGCACGGTGATCGCCGACGAGTGGCTGTGGTTCTGGGTTCTCGCAGCCCCATTTGCGGCAGGGGCCTGGTGGGTCCGACAGATCATGGGCGGCCGCAGCCGCTGAATCCTGCGGTCAACACGGAATTCGACTCGCGTGGCCTCGAGCAGACGGCTTCACGATGCACGTTGTCTAGCGCAGCCACGGACGTGAGGACGCGCTGACGCCCAGTTCCGACTTCCCCTACTCACCGAGACCAGGGACGTTCCGTCTTCCGGCTCGTCGTCGCCGCGGCCCGCAACACGGTGTCGGTGGCCTGACACCGGGACCGCCTGGACACTTGGTCCGGAACCGGGCAACCTTGCGCCGATGCGCCCGTTCACCTCGCTCGTCGTTTTTGCCCTGATCCTCGTCCTGCTGCGTCGTGTCACCGGGATACCGATCTCGATCGTCGGTTCGCTGGCACTCACGGTCGTCGTGAATCTGATCATGATGCGGCTCACGTCCCGCAAGGACTAGGCCGCAGGTGACGCCCTCGTGGCGCCGGATCGAATGCGCTGACAGAATCGGCCTCACGCCACCGGGAGGATGACGATGGGTGACACGCTGACGATTCGCAACGCTCGGCTCCGGGGCGAACCGGGAACTCACGACATCCAGATCGAGAACGGCGTGATCACGGGCATCGGGGCTACCACGGACGGTCCGTCAGATGGACGCGTGATCGACGCCGCCGGCGGTCTCGTCACCGAGAGCTTCTGCAACGCCCACCT
>JASJAX010000004.1 GCA_030066755.1 Acidimicrobiia bacterium | reverse complement strand
TCCAGCTGGAGCACGCCATGTCTGCTGAGTCACGAGAACGTACCCGACGCGCTCTCCTCGACGCCGCCGTCGAGCACTTTGCTCGCTTCGGCTACATGAACACGTCGCACGCCGACATCGCCGCCGAAGCAGGGATCGGTCGCACGACGTTCTACGAGTACTTCGCCAGCAAGGAGGAACTGCTGGTCGATCTCGTCGCCACGCGAGTGCCTGAGCTGATGAACGAGCTGGTCGGCGCGATCCCCGACGGACTCCCGGCCGAGAAGGAACTCGCCGAGTTGACGGCTCGCATGGTCGAGTTCGTCGGTACCGATCATCTGGGTCTGCTGCTCCACCAGGAAGTCCCGCGGCTCTCCGACGCAGCGCAAGCGCGAATCGCCGAGTCCCACGTGAACCTGTCCAAGGCGTTCACGGCGATCTACCAACGCGGCACGTCAACAGGTGTCTTCCGGTCCATGCCGCCACGCCTCGCAGTTCGCTTGATGTATCAGGTCATCATGACCGCCGGTCGGGAGGTGATGGACGCAGCGGAGCCGAAACAAGAGGTGCACGGGATCGCCGATGCCGCCGTCGCCTTCCTGATCGCCGGGTTGCGTCCCTAGGTCGCTCAGGGCAGCGTGATCGAGAGCGTCTCCGAGTTGAGGTCGTCCGCCTCGAAAGCGATGTCGATGCTCACCGTCGCACCCGGATAGAACCCGGGCCCCACAGCACGTTCGAGCGACGCCGTCGTCCCGCTCAGACGAAGTGCGAGATCGACGACCCACGGGCCGTCGCCTGCCGTCACGATGTTGAACCAGCTGACCGAGATGCCGGTCCCGTCTTCGCCGGCGAGTCCCACCGCAATGAGGTCGTCGCGATCGAGTTCGAACCGCTCTGCGGTGCCCTCGCCGAATGGTTCGAGCACTCCGTTCCCGGGTCGCGTGACGGTCCGTACTCCGGACGTCGTCCGGTCCGGTGACCACCCCGGGCAGTAGACGAGATCGGCCGCCCACGGCTCCTCGAAACGATCGATCTCCTTGAACGCGCCACCACGATCCGAGACCCATGCCAGACCGCCGGCGACGACGTACGTCCGGCGAATCGAGATGGCCGGGCTCGTGATGCGGACCGAGCACTCGAAGTCTTCGCCGATCACCGTCCCCTCGGACCGGACCGTCGTCGTGTCGGTCTCCGTGTCCCATACGACTGGGATCGTGGTGCCGGGCGTTTCGCCATCGCCATCGCCGTCGCCGACTCCGTCGCCGCCACCGGAATCGTCGACTCCCTCGGGCACGACGACGTACCGATACCGCTGAGTCAACGATTGGCGATACGAGAACGTGAACGCGGCCAGCTGCGGATCGGGAGCGATCTCGACGGTCTCGAAGCTGCCGTCCAGCACCGAGACGATCCGCTGTTCGAACGCTCCGGCAACCTGCAGTGCCGGGATGCGCACGTCGAGGTCGTCGTCGCGGAACAGGCTCGCGAATGCCAGCAGCCGGCCGATACGGAACGCCACGATGGTCTCCTGGTACACCGAGCTCGTCGAGGGCTCCTCGGCCACGATGATGAACCCGGCCGCCTCGTCGCCCACTTCCTCGACGGGGAAGGTCCGCACCTCGATGGCGACGAGATCGGGGGCACGTCCCGCGTCGCCGTTCTTGGCGAGATCTTTGGCGTAGTCCTCGAGATACTCGGAGGCGCCCAACGCGGTGGTGAAGGTCGCAACCCACGTGTCGGCGGCGAGGGTGCCGGTCCCGAAGAACCTCGTGGGGCGAAGCACCGATCGATATCCGCTCTCACGGCCGAAGGTGACCTGGTCCTCACGCTCGTCATACGACGGAGGAAGACGATCGACCGCGGTCTCGTTCGATTCTTCTCGAATCACGGAAGCCGTGAAGCCGGCGAGAGGTGCATCCAATCGCGGCATCGGCATATGGGAGAGCATTTCAGCGTCGATGGCTCGCTGCGTCAGCGGGTTCGGCAGCACCGGCGCCGCCAGCACGGTCGGGGGTGGCAGGGTGCTGGGGGTCGCAACTTCCTCTTGCGGTGCCGCCTCAGGAGGTGGGGGAGCGGCCGTCGATGGGGCAGACGTCGACGCCGCCGGTTCCGCAGCGCAGGCTGCGGTCACGAAGGCCAAGGCGGCGAGGACACTCAGCAGACGTCGGGTCATCGACATTGCCGGCTCCATCCCCTCGACATGACCCAGGGCGGATACCCTGTGCCCGTGGACATCTCCATCATCACCATCTTCCCGGAATTCTTCGCTTCGCCGCTACAGGTCAGCTTCGTCGGTCGGGCGCAAGAGCGAGGCGCCGTGTCCGTCGACCTCGTAGATCTTCGAACCTTCGGTAAGGGAGTCCATCGGCAGGTCGACGACGCACCTTTCGGGGGAGGTGCCGGCATGGTGATGATGATTGAGCCCCTTGCCCAGGCGCTCGATCCACTCGAGCACACCCACCGTATCCTCCTGACGCCGGCTGGCAAACCGCTCGACCAGTCAATGCTCGATCGCTGGTCGCAGATGCCGGCGCTCACGTTGGTGTGCGGGCGGTATGAGGGCGTCGACGAACGTATCGCGGACCACTACATCGATGAGGAAGTCTCGCTCGGCGACTTCGTTCTCCTCGGCGGCGAAGCGGCGGCGTTGGCGATCATCGAGGGTGTGGTACGCCTCATTCCGGGAGTTGTCGGCAATCCGGAGTCGACGGAGACTGAGAGCTTCCGACACGACGGCCTTCTCGAGGAACCTCAGTACACCCGACCAGCCGAGTTCCGTGGAATGAAGGTCCCGGAGGTCCTCCTCAGTGGCGACCACGGGAAGATCGCCGAGTGGCGCGCCGAGCAGCGCCGGCAACGCACCCGCGACCGGCGCCCAGACTTGCTGCGGGAGGACTGATCCACGCGGCAGGCGTGACCTCAGCATCGCCGAGGTCGAGCCACCGGCCCCGACGCCGCTCGACTCCGTGCACAACGCGGCAGCCCGGATCGCAGCCTGGGTGCGGTCAAGCCCCGAGTCTCGAGAAGGGTGTTCACGCAGACGTCAGGGCAACACGGACAATCCCTGGCTCGTGGCTCGTGGCTGGTGGCTGGTGGCTGGCGGCTCCCGCCTGGGCTCGCCTTCCCCACGGATCGCGGGTAACATCTCGCCCTCGAGATTCCTCTTCTCTTCTTTTCCGTCTCTGGAGGACCTGTGAACACGCTCGACCACATCGAGGCCGCGTATCTGCGCGACGACGTGCCGGACTTCGGTCCGGGCGACACCGTGAAGGTGCACGTCCGCGTGATCGAAGGTGGCCGTGAGCGGGTGCAGGTGTTCGAGGGTGTGGTGATCGCCCGCAGCGGCGGCGGGGCCCGCGAGACCTTCACGGTTCGCAAGCTCAGCTTCGGCGTCGGCGTCGAGCGCATCTTCCCCGTGCACGCACCCATCATCCAGAAGATCGAGGTCACCCGCCGCGGTGACGTTCGTCGCGCCAAGCTCTACTACCTGCGCGATCGGGTCGGCAAGGCCACCCGGATCAAAGAGAAGCGCTAGCGCGCGGAAAGCGGCGCGAGTGACCGGAGTCGGGGGCCAGGGCGACGCCCCGGCCGAACGCGATTCGTTGTCCCCATCGGTTCCAAACGGGCCGGTTGATCCCGATGAGGCGTTGCTGACCGAAACGGACGACGCCGAGGTCACCGAGTCGACCGGACTGTCGTTCTGGGCGGAGCTGCCGATCCTGATCGTCATCGCGCTGGTGCTCGCGGTGTTGGTGAAGGCCTTCTTCTTCCAGGCCTTCTACATCCCGTCGGGATCGATGGAGGAGACGCTCCAGATCAACGACCGGGTCATGGTCAACAAACTGTCGTACCGCTTCGGCGACGTCAAACGCGGCCAAGTCGTCGTCTTCGATCCTGAGAGCTCGGACCTCGCCGATCAGGCTGAGTCACTGCCAGCCAAGGTGCTGCGCAACGTTTTGGAGTCGATCGGCCTGGCCACTCCCGACTCGGATCTCATCAAGCGCGTGGTTGGTTTGCCCGGTGAGACGCTCGAGATCAAGGACAACCAGGTCCTGATCGACGGGATTGCCATCGATGAGCCGTATCTCCGCGCCGGGGTCGCAATGCGCGACTTCGGGCCGGTGACCATCCCGGCCGGTGAGTACTTCGTGATGGGCGACAACCGGAACGCCTCCCAGGACAGCAGGTTCATCGGCACGATCGAAGAAGACCGGATCATCGGCCGGGCCTTCGTGATCATGTGGCCGCCGAGTCACTGGTCGGGGCTCTGACGCCGAGCCAGTTCCCCCGTCTCGGGCCCGACGGACTCGCCGCCGGAGTCGCATCGTTGACGGCGGCCGACTCACGACTGGCGACCTTGGTCGATCGCAACGGATCGCCGCCGCTGTGGGACCGTTCCGAGGGCTTCCCGACGCTGGTCAAAGTGATCCTCGAGCAGCAAGTGTCGCTGGCATCGGCGGCGGCCGCCTATCGCCGCCTCGCAGCAGCACTCGGCGAGGTCGAACCGACAGGGTTCCTCCGCCTGACGGATCCCGAGCTGCTCGCCATCGGATTCTCTCGTCAGAAGGCGGGGTACTGCCGGGGGCTTGCGACGGGGATCCTGGACGGCAGCATCGAGCTCGACGGGCTGAACGTGCTGCCGGACGATGCGGCGCGGAACCGGCTGATGGGCATCAAGGGGATCGGTCCGTGGACCGCGGACGTGTATCTGATGTTTGCCCTCGGCCGGCCCGATGTCTGGCCGCCCGGTGACCGCGCCTTGTTGGTGGCGCTCGGATCGCTGCTCGATCAACCGCCGCTGGATTCAGCGGTGGCGGTCGAGTACGCGACTCGGTGGCGTCCGTGGCGATCGGTGGCCGCCCGGATCCTGTGGCACGACTACCTCGGGGGTACCGACGGTCCGGCATGACCCAGACGCTCGTTTGCCGGGCTCGACACGCCCTCCAGTAACGTCAGTCATCGTGGAACGTGCGCCCTTCGATCTCGCGGACCTCTCGGCGTCCCATGAAGCCATGAGCGACGCCCGTGTGGAGGCTGGCCAGCGTGCCGAGATGGAGCGGGCCAAACGAAGCTTCTGGCGCGAGCTGCCCATCCTCATGGTTGCGGCGCTCCTGATCGCGATGCTGATCAAGACGTTCCTGTTCCAGGCGTTCTTCATCCCGTCGGGTTCGATGCAGGAGACGCTGGACATCAATGATCGGGTGCTCGTGTCGAAACAGGCGTTCCGGATCAGCGACATCGAGCGGTACGACGTGATCGTGTTCGATGCACCCAACGGAGGGGACGGGCGTGACGAGAACCTCCTGCAAGCCTTCGGGCGGAACGTGGCCGAGTCCCTCGGCTTGTCCACGCCGAGGACGGAGTTCATCAAGCGAGTGATCGCTCTTCCCGGGGACACGGTCGAGATCCAGGACAACCGAGTCCTGGTCAACGGCGAGTTGCTGCCCGAACCGTACCTGCGGCCGGGCTTCGACATGCGTGATCGCGAGCAGATCACGGTGCCCGACGGGCACGTGTGGGTGATGGGGGACAATCGCAACATCTCCGACGACAGCCGCAATTTCGGCCCGATCGAGATCGATTCGATCGTCGGTCGAGCCGTCGTCATCGTCTGGCCCCCGAGCCGGTGGGGAGGACTCTGAGTTTCGACCGCAGCAGGCTGCGGTCGAGTTCTCGCCTCACCTTCGGTTCGGCTCGATACGTGCCGCCTCCCGGCGGCCCTCATCGTGGGGTCGCACCGCACAGGTCGCTGCGACCCCGGAGGGCTGCGCCCAACTGCACCGTCGACTGACGACTGGCGACTGGCGACTGGCTACTGACGACTCACCTTCGTGTCACAGCCTGCCGATAGAGGTACATTCACCATGCAAACACTTGCGAAGGGGTGGATGAGGGCTAGCGTTACGCGCGCCGAGGCAGGACTGATTGGGAGACGCCGTGGGCGAAGAGGATCTCGAGCGGTACGAAACCGACGTCGAGTTGAAGATCTACAAGGAGTATCGGGACGTGCTCCCGATGTTCCGGTACGTCATCGAGACCGAGCGCCGGTTCTACCTCGCCAACGGCGTCGACCTGCAAACCCGCAACGCCGATGGCGCCGTCTACTTCGAGCTCGAGCTCCACGACGCCTGGGTGTGGGACATGTACCGGCCGGCCCGCTTCGTGAAGCGAGTCAAGGTGATGACGTTCCGCGACGTCAACATCGAGGAGCTGGAGCCAACAACGGCCCTTTGACCTCGCAGGGCTGGACTCCTCGAGGTGATCGGCGCGCCATCGGATCGCTCGGCGAAGCCGTTGCCGCTCGGATGCTCGTCGACCACGGCGCCACGATTCTCGGACGCAACGTCGAGATTGAGCGCGGCGAGATCGACATCCACGCGATCTTCGGTAGAACGGTCGTCGCCGTCGAGGTGAAGACCCTTGCGTCAGACTCCGTGATGGCCAACCCGTTGCGGTCCTACACGAAGGGCAAGGCCGATCAGGTACATCGATTGGCACGACGGCTCCGCCCGAGAGCGCATCGCGTCGACGTGGTTGCGGTCGTGCTTCACCGCAGCGGCGCCGACGTGCGTTGGGTTCGGGGAGCGTGAGCGTCAGGGAGTGGCATCGGCAACGGGACCGCGCCGGCGGCCCTCTTTGAACCAGCATCCCCGATGCCAGTGGCGTCGAAGGTCCGGCTCGAACTCCGGTACCACGACGAGATGACCGACTCCCGCTGGAATCGGCAGCTCGCAACCCGGACAGATGTACTCCTTGCGTGCCTGGTACGGCTGGATCTGCGATACCAGCTCAGGCGAGAACGGTTCGATCATCCGCCGAAGAACCCCCAGAGCACGACGGCGACCGTGAGCAGCACAAACCCAGCCACGAGGATGATGTCCACGGTGGTCTTGCGTTGCTGGCGGAACGGATTGAATCCCACGGCGGCGATGGTAGGCCCGGGTGCGTGGGCAACCGTTCATCTATCGTGCTCGGCATGAGCGAGAGCAGGTTCGACGGTGCGTTTGTGTCGGTAGCCGACGAGGACCGCATTCGAACGGTCACGATGTCCAACCCGACCCGACGCAACGCAGTGCCGGTTCACGGCTGGGGTGAGCTCGAGGCTGCGTTCACCGACTTCGAAACGTCCGACCAGCGGGTCCTGGTGCTGCGAGGCGCAGGTGACGACTTCTGCTCCGGCGCCGATGTGGCCGAAATGTCGGGAGTCGACCTCAGCAGCGTCTCGGACAACATGCAGACCATGCGTCGAACCACGCGGGTCGCGCAGCGGTTGGCTTCGCTTTCGAAGCCGACGATCGCAGCTGTTCGCGGAGTTGCAGCAGGGGCCGGGATGAACCTCGCTATCGGGTGTGACATCGTTGTCGCCTCACGCAACGCGCTGTTCTCCGAGGTCTTCGTGGCCCGCGGGCTCACCGTCGACATGGGGGGCACTTGGCTCCTCCCGCGCCTGATCGGTCTTGCCGCCGCCAAGGACCTTGCGCTCACCGGGCGTATCGTCGACGCCGCTGAGGCGCTCGAGCTTGGCCTCGTCGCGGTCCTCGCCGATTCAGAGGATCTCGATGTTGTCGTGGATCAGCGGGCCGCGGCCCTGGCCCAGGGAGCGCCGCTCGCTCAGCGATTCATCAAAGCTGGACTCGGCCGCTCGACGGCGCTGACGTTCGAACAGGCGCTGGCGTTCGAGAACCAGGCTCAGGCGGTGCTGCTCGCCTCCGAGGACGCTCGCGAAGGCATTGCGTCCTTCATCGAGAAGCGGAGCCCGCGCTTCACCGGCCGTTAGCGAGCGACCGGTCGAGCCCCGATCCTGTCACAGCGGTCCCATACGTTGGCGGCATGTTTGCAGCTATGACCTCAGTCGCCCTGGTCGGGGTCCGGCCTCGGCAGGTGCGCGTCGAAGCACATGTCACCAAAGCGCAAGAGGCCTTCCACATCGTCGGTCTGCCCGATACGGCGGTGCGCGAAGCGCGGCAGCGGGTTCTCGCGGCGTTCGCTGCGTCGCAGTACCGCCTCACGGGTCGGCGGATCGTCGTGAACCTCTCCCCGGCCGACCTGCCGAAGGGCGGGACGACGTACGACCTGCCGATTGCCCTCGCCGTCATCGCCGCATCCGGTGTCGAATCGATACCGTCGGTGGTAGCGCTCGGTGAGCTGGCCCTCGATGGCAAGGTCAGACCGGTGCGGGGAGGGCTCGGTGCGGCGTTGGTGGCCCGAGAGGTCGCGCAGATCTGTGTCTTGCCGGCCGAGAGCGCAGGCGAAGCGCAGGCCTCCGGACACGACATTGCGGCTGCTGCGACCCTGACGGAGGCCATCAACGTCGCCAAGGGTCTCGATGGCGGGGCTCCGATCATCCCGGCCGTCGGTCCATCGACACCGGCAACCGAGTTGGCCGAAGTCCGCGGTCAGCTCACGGCCCGCCGCGCCCTCGAGGTTGCTGCAGCCGGTGGCCACCACCTCTTGATGAGCGGTCCCCCCGGCTCCGGAAAGACCATGCTGGCCAAGTGCCTTCCGGGGATCCTCCCCGAGCTCGAGCACGACGCTCGCTTCGAGGTTGCAATGGCGTGGGCGGCAGCCGGGCGCCCTCGTCCCGTTGGCGCCCCACCGCCGTTTCGTGCCCCGCATCACTCGGCGACGATGGCGGCGCTCATCGGCGGTGGCTCGGGCGTTCCGGTGCCCGGTGAGGTCACGTTGGCCCACAACGGCGTGCTGTTCCTCGACGAACTCGGCGAGTTTCCAGCGCACCTCCTCGATGCCATGCGACAGCCGCTCGAGCATGGGTCGGTCACCGTTGCGCGCAAGGGGGCATCGGTGGAGTTCCCCGCATCATTCCAGTTGGTTGCGGCAACCAACCCCTGTCCGTGCGGTTACTCGGGCGATCGTCTCGTGTCGTGTCGGTGCGGTCCGAGAGGCGTCGACAAGTACCGTCGGCGCTTGTCCGGTCCGCTCATCGACCGTTTCGACTTGCAGGTCCGTGTCTCCCGGCTGGACTCGACCGAGTTGGCCGGGCCGCCGGGGGAGTCGTCGGATCGGGTCCGGGCCAGGGTGATTGCCGCTCGAGACCGCCAGATGAGGCGTGGCCACTTGAACCGGATGCTCAGTCGGTCCGATCTCGACGGGGTGGAGTGGGTGTCGAAGGCTCGGCAGCTGCTCGAACGAGCGGTCGCCAACCAAGCCTTGACGGCTCGCGGGTGGGACCGTGTGCGTCGAGTTGCGATGACCATCGCCGATCTCGACGACGCCGAAGTCGTCAGTGAGGCCCACGCAGCGGAGGCGTTGATGTACCGGGGGTCGGTATGAGCCTGGACGCCCGCCTGCGACTCGCCTTCGGTGGGATGCATCCGGACCGCACACGGCGCTTGCTCGATCAGTTTGGCGGCGCCGAGGCGGTGGTCGCCCGCCTCGACGGCGGTGCGTTGCGGGTCAGCGACCGGATTCGGGCAGCGGTCCAGGTTCCGGCCGCCGACCGGCGCCGTGAACTCGACGATCTGCGGCATGCGGTGTGGTTCCGTGGGGAGCCCGGGTATCCAGAATCCTTGGCGATGTTCCCGGATGCGCCCGATGTCCTGTTCACCCGTGGGGAGCTGCCGATCGGCGGACGGGTCGCCGTCGTCGGTAGCCGCCGCTGTACGGCCTACGGGCGTCGATTGGCGGGGGAGTACGGCGCAGCGATCGGCATCTCTGGTTGGGTCGTCGTGTCGGGTTTGGCTCGCGGCGTCGATGGCGCAGCGCACGAAGGCACGCTGCGGGTGGGCGCGCAGGGCATCGCCGTTCTGGGTTGTGGGCTCGACGTCGACTACCCGCGAGAGCACGGTCGGCTGGCATCAGCGCTCGTCGACGCGGGTGGATTGATCGTGTCGGAGTACCCGCCGGGAACTCCTCCGGAGGGATGGCGGTTTCCCCCGCGCAATCGCATCATCAGCGGATTGTCGGTGGCGGTGGTGGTCGTCGAGGCAAGCGTCAAAGGTGGTGCCCTGATCACCGCAGGGACCGCGATGTTGCAGGGGATTCCGGTCTTCGTCACCCCGGGCGACGTCACGCGTGAGGTGTCGAAGGGATGCAACCTCCTGATCCGTGATGGGGCGCATCCCGTCCTGGACGCCGCAGACCTGATCGCCGAACTCGAACTGGTATTGGGCCCGGTGCAGCCAGCCCGCTCCAATGCCAACGAGCGAGACGTGTCGCCCGTGCTCGATGCGCTGATGGAGCACGGGTCCTGTGGTGTTGACGAGCTGTCACAGCGGGTCGCCCTCGCCGTACCTGCGTTGCTTGCCGAGCTTGCACGACTGGAAGCGGACGGTCTCGTCGAAGGTGACGGCATCACCTACACCGCGTGCACCACGGCGCAGCTCCCGGGCCGGTAGGAGGTCCCCTCGATACGAGCAGTCCGGCTCCGATCGTTGACCTCACCGCGCCGGTGGTCCACTATGGCTCGGTGACCGCTTCCCCATCCGCACCGGCCGAGTCGACCGCGCCGTGGGCATCGACCTCCGTCGAGGCCTATTTGCGCCGCTTGGAGCATGAGCGCGGCCTGTCGGCACACACGGTCGTCGCTTACCGTCGTGACCTCGAGCAGTTCGTTCGATTCTGCGATCGGCTCGGCTTGACGGCGTTCGATCAGGTCAATCGGCGGGTGGTGCGTAGGTTCCTCGCCCAGCTGGACAGCCGCGGCTACGCCCGCCGGTCCGTTGCTCGGAAGGCTTCTTCGATTCGGGCCTTCTTCACCGATCTAGCGAAACGTGGCGAGCTGGGGAGCAACCCCGTCGAGGGGCTGCAAACACCGAAGCGGCCCAAGACGCTCCCGAAGGCGATTCCTGCGTCCGCCCTCGGGCCGATGCTCGATGCCGTGACCGGAGACGAGCCCATCGATGTCCGAGATCGGGCGATCCTCGAAGTGCTCTACGCAACCGGCGTCCGGGTGTCCGAGGTGGCGGCGATTCGGGTCTCTGAGGTCGGCCGTGACGACTTCCTCCGCGTTCGAGGGAAAGGGAACAAGGAGCGTGCGGTTCCGCTCACTGGTCCCGCACGACGGGCACTCGATCGCTATCTGCGCGAGGCCCGCCCCCGTTTGGCAGTCGGCACCACCGGCGGTGCGCTCTGGGTTGGTGCCCGTGGCGGAGCGCTGGATGCCCGAGGGATCCGGCGGGTCGTCAAGCGGAGACTGGGAACGTTCCCGCACGCCCTCCGGCATTCGTTTGCGACGCACCTTCTGGAAGGTGGAGCAGACCTGCGTGCAGTGCAGGAGCTCCTCGGCCACGTTGAACTGGCCACTACCCAGCTATACACTTCCGTGACCCGGCAACACCTCAAGGCGACCTATGAGCGAACCCATCCGCGCGGTTGAGCGCGGCGAAGAAGAGCTTCAAGAACTCTGGGAGCGCTTCAAGTCGTCGGCGGACCCTGCCGCCCGCGAAGGCTTGATCCTCCACTACTCGGCGCTCGTCAAGTTCGTTGCCGGACGACTCCGTGCCGGTCTTCCGCGTAACGTCGACGCGCAAGATCTCATCTCCTACGGCACATTCGGGCTGATCGACGCCATCGACAAGTTCGATCCGGAGCGCGGCTACAAGTTCGAGACCTACGCAGTCAACCGCATCAAGGGTGCGATCCTCGACGAGCTGAGAGCCCTCGACTGGGTACCGCGCTCAGTGCGTGCCCGAGCCCGGGAGATCCAGCGCAGCCTGGCCGAGCTCGAGCACGGGCTTCAGCGAACTCCAACCGATCAGGAGTTGGCCGATCACATGGACATGCCGGTCGGGCAGCTCCAGGACCACCTCGGCGAGTTGTCGACCCTCGGGTTCGTGGCCCTCGACGAGCTCCTGAACCCGTCGGAGCGAGATTCGGCCTCGGTCGGCGATCTCATGGCCGATCGGAAGTCGCTCGATCCTTCCGGTTCGTTCGAGAAGATCGAGACCCGCTACATGCTGGCCGACTCCGTCAACCGGCTCCCGGATCGGGAGCGTCTCGTCGTCACGCTCTACTACTTCGAGGGGCTGACACTCGCCGAAATCGGCAAGGTCCTCTCGGTCACTGAGTCGCGGGTCTGCCAGATCCACACCAAAGCGGTGATGTCGCTGCGCAACCGGATGATGGAGCCGCCCTACAAGAAATGACGCCGAAGGCGTCGTTTCTTGAGTACGACGTACGCCGTAGCACGTAGCCCGAAACGGCCGGCACGCTCGGGCGACGTCGTACGCAATACGTCGTACGTGTAGCTCGGATCGGCTGGAGCCGAACTGAGCTACACTCCCGCCTCAATTCACACGTTCACCGCAATCTCCTGTGGTCGGAGCCCTGCTCCGTGGAGGCTCGAAGGGTGAGCGGAGGTCCATAACCCGAACATCAGGAGGAAGCACGTGGCTGCTGTCACGATGCGTCAGCTCTTGGAGGCCGGAGTCCACTTCGGCCACCAGACCCGACGCTGGGATCCCAAGATGCGTCCGTTCATTTTCGGTGAGCGGAACGGCATTCACATCCTCGACCTGCGCCAGACGCTGGAGCGGATCGAAGAAGCCCACTCGTTCGTCAAGGAAACCGCGCAGTCCGGTGGAACCGTGCTGTTCGTCGGCACGAAGAAGCAGGCCCAGGCCGCCATCAAGGACGCCGCCGACGCGGCGGGCATGCCGTACGTGAACCACCGCTGGCTCGGCGGAATGCTCACCAACTTCCAGACGATCCACAAGCGCATTCGCTACATGCTCGAGCTCGAGCGCATGGAGTCGAGCGGCGAGATGAACGCCCTTCCGAAAAAGGAACGTCTCCGTTTGCGGCGCGAACTGGGCAAGCTCCAAGCGGTGCTCGGTGGCGTGCGCGATCTCAATAGGCCGCCCGACGCGGTCTTCATCATCGATGTCAAGAGCGAGCACATCGCCGTGGCCGAGGCGTCGCGCCTCAGCATCCCGATCATCGCCATCGTGGATACCAACTGCGATCCCGACAACATCGACATGGTGATCCCCGGTAATGACGACGCCATCCGATCGTCGCAGTTGCTCTCGGGGATCATCGCCGCCGCTGCCCGCGAAGGCCGTGAGCTGAACCAGGCTGCGCGGACCAAGGCTGCCGCCGAGTCCGAAGATTCCGAGGAGTGAACCAACCGTGACCGACATCACCGCAAAAGACATCCAGGCCCTGCGCCAGGAAACCGGAACCGGGATGATGGATGCGAAGAAGGCGCTGGTGGAAGCCGGCGGCGATATGGAGCGCGCCGCCGAGATCCTTCGCGAGAAGGGCATCGCCGCAGCCGCGAAGCGCACGGACCGTGCCCAGACCGAAGGCACCATCGGCTCGTACCTCCATCACCAGGCCGGTCGCCCGGTCATCGGCGTGCTCGTCGAGCTCGCCTCCGAGACGGACTTCGTTGCGAAGAGCGACGAGTTCCAGGGGATTGCGAACGACATCGCCATGCACGTCGCGGCAGCGTCACCGCAGTGGGTGACCCGTGACGACGTGCCGGCGGAGGATCTGGACAAAGAGAAGGACCTCATTGCGGCGCAGGCGCGCAACGAGGGCAAACCGGATCACATCGTCGACAAGATCGTCGAGGGGCGTCTGAACAGCTTCTACAAGGACAACGTCCTCCTCGACCAGGTGTTCGTTCGGAGCGAAGCGTTCGAGGGCACGGTCGGCGACATGGTCCAGCAGCTCGCCGTCAAGATGGGCGAGAACATCTCCGTCAAGAGGTTCTCCCGCATCCAGGTTGGCGCAGGTTCCTGAGTGGCACGGCGAGTCGTCCTCAAGCTCTCCGGTGAGTCGTTCGCCGATCCAGAGCTGAAATACGGCATCGATCCGGCCACGGTTCAGCGCGTCGCCGAAGAGATAGCGTCCGTCCACAAGGAAGGACTCCAGATCGCGGTTGTGGTCGGAGGCGGGAACATCTTCCGCGGCCTCAGTTCGGCCGCCGCCGGCATGGACCGAGCCAACGCCGACTACATGGGCATGCTCGCCACCGTCATCAATGCACTGGCGTTGCGCGATGCGCTCGAGCAGGCCGGAGCTCCCTGCCGCGTACAGACGGCCATCAGCATCCAGCAGGTGGCCGAGCCGTACATCCGGCTGCGTGCGATCCGCCACCTCGAAAAGGGCCGAGTCGTTGTGTTTGCCGGGGGCACGGGCAATCCGTTCTTCACGACCGACACCACCGCAGCGCTGCGCGCCGCCGAGATCGGAGCATCGGCCGTCTTGAAGGCCACCAAGGTCGACGGGGTCTACGACTCCGATCCGGTGACGAATCCGGATGCCAACAAGCTCGACGAGGTGACGTACATGCGGGCCATTGCGGAGCGTCTCGGGGTGATGGACACAACGGCCATTACGATGTGCATGGACAATGACCTGCCGATTCGGGTCTTCAGCATCGTCGAGCCCGGCAATATCGCCGCGGCGGTGCGTGGCGAGGCGATCGGCACGTTGGTGCATTGATGCGAGAGGTGGCGTCGTGATCAAGGAACTGTTGGCCGAGGCATCACAGAAGATGGACCAAGCGGTGGAACACACCGCAGGAGAGTTCGGCACGGTTCGCACGGGCCGCGCCAACCCCGGCTTGCTCCACCGGATCACGGTGGACTACTACGGGTCGCCGACGCCGCTCCAGCAGATTGCCGGCTTCTCGGTGCCGGAAGCACGAATGCTGATCGTTCAGCCGTACGACAAGTCATCGATCAACCAGATCGAGCGAGCGATCCAGGAGGCCGATCTCGGTCTCAATCCTTCCAACGACGGCAACATCATCCGACTGGCCTTTCCGGCCCTCACCGAGGATCGTCGCAAGGAGCTGATCCGGGTCGTGCGGCACCTCGCAGAGGAAGGTCGGGTTGCGATTCGCAACGTCCGGCGCCACACCAAGGACGACATCGAATCGCTCGAAGGTGACGTGTCCGAGGACGACGTTCGTCGCGGCGAGAAGGAACTGCAGGTGTTGACCGACCAACACGTCGAGCGCATCGACGAGCTGTTGGCACACAAGGAAGAGGAATTGCTCGAGGTCTGACCGGTCCGGCGCTGGGCGAACGCCGCAACCTGCCAGAATCGTGAAGGCCGCTGCTGCGGCAACGTGACGAGACATGGAGGGCATCCCCGACGTGGACCGGGATGAACGCGACCGGCCGAACGACGGCTCGGAGTGGTCAATCGAGGATTTCGACGACTTCTCGTCATTCGACGAGTTTGAGCTCGGTCCCGACGAGGACCCCCAGGCGCAGCTGGACTTCGACACGGCGACCACGCCAGACGAGGAGCCCGAGTGGTCGGTCGATGGGGAAGACGAGGACGCATCGCCGGACGCCGGGCCGGTCGAGTCGCTCGATGCGACTGATCCGCCCGCAGAGGACGACTCCGTCGACAGCCCAGACGAAGACGAATCGCCCGACGCCGACGCCTCCGACCCCACGCCGGACGAGCCGGTGTCTGCGGAGTTCGAGCCGAGCAACACAATGGGTTTGACTGTGCCGATGGAACCGGAGGCGTCGATGGAACGGCCGGTGGCCTCCGATGCTGCCCCCCGGCAGCCGGACGCCGAGGTCTTCGATGTCGAAGACGTGCCCGACTTCGCCAACTTCACTCAGGAGCAGTACGTCCAGGCCACGACCCAGGAGTACGCCGGATTGGCCGAAGACGTTGCCAGAGCGGCGTCAGAAGCGCCGCAACAGATGGCCGTCGCGGCCGACATCCCCGGTCTCGAGTCCGGAATCGTCGGCCTCGAAGATGTGCTCGACGAGGCTCCCGACCCGGACCACGCGATGCCGATGCAGGGGGCGTCGGATCTGTCGGTGCGCGTGCTCACGGCATTGGCGCTCATCACCGTGTTCTTCGGTTCGCTGTACCAGGACTACCTGATTGCGATCTTGATCTTCGTGGTGATGTTCATCGCTGCGATCGAGCTCTACGTCGTGCTCGTGCGGGTCGGCTACCGGCCGATGACCCTCTTCGGATTGATCGGCGTCGGCGGGGCGTTGTTCGGAGCTTGGTACTGGGGCCCGATTGCGATTCCGATGGCCGTGATCCTCACCACCATCGCCACACTGGTGTTCTTCGGGGTCGTCGCCCACCGCAGGGAACCACTGCTCGACACGGCGTTGACGATCCTGGTGCTCGCGTGGATCGGCACGCTCGGCGCGTTGGCGATGGACATCGCGTGGGCACCCAACTACACCTGGATGATCGCAGCCGTTGTGGTCATCACTGCGTTGATGGACGTGGCGCAGTACTTCGTGGGACGTCGCTTCGGCAAACGCCCGTTGGCGCCGCGAGTGTCTCCCAAGAAGACCGTCGAGGGGTTGATCGGTGGCGTGATCGCCGCCATCGTCGTCGGTGCCGCCTTCGGCGCAGTCGCGGTGTGGTGGGAGTCGGCCCTGGATCAGGCCACGCCGTTCGACGTCATCGACGGACTGATGCTCGGCGTCATCGTTGCGATCGTCGCTCCGTTCGGCGACCTGGCGGTTTCGGTCGTCAAGCGTGCGATCGGCGTCAAGGACATGGGTGCGATTCTCCCCGGTCACGGCGGTGTGCTCGACCGGATCGACGCGATGATCTTCGTGATCCCTGCCGTGTGGGTCGCCTACTCCTGGATGGGCCTGATTGCCGCCTGAGCAGACCGTGCCGCCGGATGCGCCGATCGTGGTGCTGGGAGCCACCGGCTCCATCGGCACCCAGACCCTCGACGTAGCTCGTCGGCTCGGTCTTCAGGTCGTCGGCATCGCCGCCCGCCGAGCTTCAACGGAGCTCGCAACCATCGCCGCCGAGTGGCCGGACGCCGTTGTCGTTGCGGTCGATCCCGGCGACGATGGCTCCGCGCTGACCGATCGCGTCGGCGTCCGCGCTCGGTTCGGTGAGGAAGCGCTACTCGAACTCGCCTCAACCGCCCGAGCCATGGTCGTCAACGGAATCGTCGGGGCAGCGGGCCTTCGTGCGTCGGTGGCGGCGCTGAACGCCGGCAACCACCTCGCCCTCGCCAACAAGGAGAGCCTCGTCGCCGGCGGCCCGGTGGTGATGCAGGCCTTGGCACGCGGCGGTGGGTCGTTGATTCCCGTCGACTCCGAACATTCGGCACTGGCCGAATGCCTCGTCGGCGAGGACCTCGGCACGGTTCGGCGACTGGTCCTCACGGCCTCGGGTGGACCATTCCGGGGAATGGTGCGTCAACAGCTCGCCGACGTGAGCGTCGGTGATGCACTCGCACATCCAACCTGGGCCATGGGGCGGAGGGTCACCATCGACTCGGCAACCTTGATGAACAAGGCGTTCGAGGTGATCGAGGCGCACTATCTGTTCGGGCTGCCGTACGACAAGATCGATGTGACCGTCCATCCGCAGAGCATCGTGCACTCGCTCGTGGAGTTCGTCGACGGTTCGATCAAGGCCCAGATCGGCGAGCCGGACATGCGGCACCCCATCCAATACGCGATCACCGGCGGCACCCGCCCGGCGGTTCCCCCGAGCGGTTTCGACCTGACTCAGAGCGACTTGACGTTCGAACCGCCGGATCGGGTGACGTTTCCGTGTCTCGACCTCGGGTATGCCGCGGGTCGTCGGGGCGGGATCGCTCCCGCTGCGTTGAACGCCGCCGACGAAGTTGCCGTTGCCGCATTCCTCGCTGAGCGGATCCCGTTTCTCTCCATCGCCGACGTGGTGAGTGCGACGCTGGAGCAGACTGCCGACGTGACGCCTGGGTCCGTCGATGACGTGTTGGCAGCGGACGCCGAGGCACGCCGCATTGCGGAACGTCACGTGGCGTCGGTGCAGCACGATGCATGAACTTGCCCTCGCCGAAGCGGTCGTCAAGACCGCGGTTCGAGCCGCCAACGATGCGGGAATCGACCGCATCGATCGGATCGTGATTGCGGTCGGAGCGCTCCAGCAGATCGAGCCCGAGCTGTTCCGGTACTCGCTGACCTCAGTGCTGGCAACGGCCGACCCGCGAGTCGCGGGTGTTGCGTTCGATGTCCGTACCGTCGACGTGGCGTTCGGTTGCCGCTCCTGCGGTACGACGTTCGGACGTTCTGAGCTCGAGGAGGTAGGAGACGAGACGGCGCTCGAAGCCATCCACCTCGTCCCGGAGCTCGCCCACGCCTACGTGCGCTGCCCCCAATGCGGCAGTCCCGACTTCGAGATCACGCAAGGTCGTGGTGTCACCCTCGAGCGGATCGAGGGCGAAGGCGGAACAAGCGATGACTGAGTCCATCGATCCCCGTGTCGTGGCGATCGAAGACCGGCTCGCCAACGTCGAGCGTGTGATTGCGGTCACAGGGAGCAAGGGGGGAATCGGCAAGACCGTCGTTGCGTCACTCTTGGCGCTCACCCTCGCCGACCGAGGCCGATCGGTCGGGCTGTTCGACCTCGATTTCACATCGCCGACCGACCACGTCGTGCTCGGCTCGGTTGGCGGCTTCCCGACTGAGACGTTCGGAATCGATCCCGTCTCGGTCGCCGGCATCGACATGATGTCGATTGCCTTTCTCTCGGGCCGCGCTGCCACACCGCTGCGCGGTGGTGATGCCACGAATGCACTCCTCGAACTCCTCGCGGTCACAAACTGGGGTTCGCAAGACCTCCTGCTTCTCGACATGCCGCCGGGTCTGGGCGACACGAGTCTCGACGTGCTCCGCTACGTCCCGCGAGTCGAGTTCCTCCTCGTAGCAACGGCGTCTCGCCTCGTCGTCGACAGTGTGCGCCGCGCCGCCGCGCTGCTGACCGAACTGGACGCGCCGATCCTCGGTGTCGTCGAGAACCTGCAGCGGAGAGCCGGCGGCGTCGTCCACGACCTCGCAGACGAGTTCGGCCTCGACTCTCTCGGCGCGGTTCCTTTCGACGAGTCCCTCGAGGTGGCCCTCGGAGACGTCCGTGCGCTGCGCGATACTGACGCATACGCCGCCGTGACGCAGATCGGCGAGGAATCCGTTGGCCGTCCGCCGTCCACATGAGCGAACAGGTAATCGCCGCACAGGGCTACCGTTCACGTTCCTGATCGATTGAACCGATAGAGAATCCCTATGGGCGCCGTCGTCATCATCGTTGGTGTGCTCCTCATGGTCGTGATCCACGAGCTGGGGCACTTCCTCGCGGCCAAGGCCTTCAACATGAAGGCAACCGAGGCCTTCTTCGGTTTTGGGCCCCGAATCTGGTCGACCACCCGAGGTGAGACCGAGTACGGGGTGAAGGCGATCCCACTCGGCGGATACGTCCGAATCATCGGCATGAACCCGTTCGAAGAGGTGGCTCCCGAGGATGAGGGACGGACCTATCGCGAGAACCCGTTCTGGAAGAAATCGGTCGTGGTGCTCGCCGGCATCTTCAGCCACTTCGTCGTTGCGTTCATCCTGTTCTATGCCCTGGCGATTGCCTACGGCGTCGGCACCATCTCGACCGAGATCGACAACGTCAGCACGATCATGGCATCCGGTAGCGGCACCGAAGAAGAGCGAGAGCTGGTCCTGTTCGTCGGGGACGAAGTCATCGCAGTTGACGGCGTGGCGCTGGCGGAATGGGTGCCGGTCGAGAAAGAAGCCGGGGCCGTCACCGAAGTCGAGGTGCTGCGCGATGGAGCGTCGGTGACCCTCGAGACCACCCAGCGGCTCATGCCGGCACCCGCAGCCGGCGTCGATGTCCGGGTCGGCGATGTACTCGTGGAGTTCGATGGCACGCCCATCGACGACTGGGAGGAGTTCGTCGAACTCGCCCAGGCAAGTCCCGGCGAGACGGTCGCCGTGGTCTTCGACCGCGATGGGACTCGGGTCGATATCGAGGTGACGCTGGCGACCCGCACGATCGACGGTGTCGAGCAGGGCTTCTTCGGGATCTCGCCGCTCGGCGTCGTCGAGCAACCCGGCGTCTTCGGCGCAGTGGGTGTCGCCGCCGGTGACGTCGGCGTCGCCTCGCGAGCCGCCGTCCAGGGACTGTGGGGTCTGGTCGTCAACTTCGATGATCTCGTCGGGGCAGTGTTCACCGACGCCGATCCCGATGTGCTCAACCAGGTTCGCCCGGTGAGCCCGATCGGACTCGTGCGGATCGCCGGTCCGCTGGAGCTGAGCCTCCAACTGCTTGCGTTCGTCAATGTCTTCGTTGGGGTACTCAACTTCGTGCCGCTCTACCCACTCGATGGCGGCCATTTCGCCGTCGCCCTCTACGAGAAGATCCGCGGACGCGAAGCCGACGTGCGACGGCTGCTCCCGATAGCCGCCGCCGTCTTCGTCTTCATCGTCGTGCTCGGCCTCCTCGGCTTCTACTTCGACATAGTTGACCCACTACAGCTGCCCGAATGACGTTGGGACGCGGCAGCCGCTGTCGCGGCCTGCGTTGAGGTCGAGTCGCCAGCCCTAACGCCGCCAGTTTTCGCGGCAGGACGCCGCAGACTTGATCGTGCCGTGTCCTCGAGGTCGAGTCGCCAGTCGCCGGTACGTGCCTCACGGTCTGGCTACTGGCTACTGGCTACTGGCTGCTGGCTACTGGCTACTGACGACTTCTCCTCAGCTTCGGTGTCGGGCCACGCGCCCTACCATTCCGCTCATGACCTACGAACGTCGTCCGAGCCGTCAATTGCACGTCGGATCTGTCCCCGTCGGGGGCGGTTCACCGATTTCCGTGCAGTCGATGACGACGACGAAGACGGCCGATGTCGATGGCACGCTCGCCCAGGTCTACGCACTGCGTGGGGCGGGAGCGGACATCGTTCGTATCACGTGCAACGACGTCGACGCGGCGAAGGGTCTCGCCGAGATCGTTCCCCGGTCTCCGGTGCCGATCATCGCCGACATCCACTTCCAGTATCGGCTGGCGCTCGCGGCGATCGAAGCCGGGGTTGCCGGATTGCGGCTGAACCCGGGCAACATCCGCAAGGAAGACCAGATCAAGACGGTGGCGCTCGCCGCTGGAGAAGCAGGGATCCCGATCCGGGTAGGGGTGAATGCCGGCTCGCTCGACAAGGACTTGCTGGACAAGTACGGGGCGCCCGTGCCGCAGGCGCTGGTCGATTCGGCGCTGAAGGAGATCCGCTACCTCGAGGACGTCGACTTCTTCGACATCAAGATCTCTGTGAAACACTCTCACGTCCCCTCGATGGTGGAGTCCTATCGCCTCCTCGCCGACGTGGTCGAGTATCCGCTCCACCTCGGCGTGACCGAAGCCGGTCCGCCGCCCGGGGGTCTGATCAAGTCGGTTGCGGGCATCGGCACGCTGCTCCTGGAGGGCATCGGTGACACCATCCGGTTCTCGCTCACCGCCGATCCGGTGGAGGAAGCCAAGGCAGGACGCCAACTGCTCGAGTATCTCGGATTGCGAGAGCGCACCGGTCTCGACCTGATTGCCTGCCCGTCGTGTGGTCGTGCCGAGGTCGACGTGATCAAGGTGGCTGCAGATGCGCAGGCGGCTCTCGAAGCCGAGAACCTCCCGATTCAGGTCGCGGTCATGGGCTGCGTCGTCAACGGCCCCGGCGAAGCCCGCGAAGCCGATATCGGCATCGCCGCCGGTCGGAAGAAGGGTCACCTGTTCATCAAGGGTGAGGTCGTCCGCGTCGTGCCTGAGCACGAGATGGTTGACGCCCTGCTCGAAGAAGCTCGACTCCTCGCCGAAGAGGGCGTCGAGGCTCGCCTCGCTGCCCGCGACGAAGACGCCGCCAAGATCGCCATGGAAGAAGCCATTGAGCTGCGCGGCATCCAGGGCGACGCAAACCGAGCGGAGGAGAAGAAGGCGGCCGTCGCCGAAGTGGCGGGCGAGTAAGCGTCGCAAGTCTCAAGTCGCACGTCTCAAGTCCTCATGACCTGGGACTTGGGACCTGGGACTCGCAACCCCGTCTATCCTCACCGACCAATCTCATCCCCTTGGAGTCCCATTGCGTTGGTCTCGAGCGTTCATTCCCACCTTGCGTGACGATCCCGCCGATGCGGAGGCCGTGAGCCATCGCTTGCTGGTGCGCGCCGGATACATCCGTCAGCTGATGTCCGGTGTGTACTCCCTGCTCCCGGCGGCGTTCCGGGTTCGGGCGAAGATCCGCAAAGTGATCGAGGAGGAGATCGACCGTATCGGTGGTCAGGAGTTCCTCCTCCCTGCCCTGCACCCCGAGGAGATCTGGGACGAGACGGGTCGGATCGAGGTCATGGGTGCCGAGATGTTCCGCTTCGTTGATCGGCGTGGTGCCGGGATCGTGCTCGGGATGACCCATGAGGAGATCTTCACGACGCTCGCACAGGAGATCACGTCCTACAAGCAGCTCCCGCAGCTCTGGTATCAGATCCAAACAAAGCTACGGGACGAACCGCGGCCCAAGTCAGGTTTGCTCCGCGTACGCGAGTTCACGATGAAGGATTCATACAGCTTCGACCTCGATGATGCCGGCCTCGACGAGCAGTTCGATGCCCACTTCGAGGCATACTCGACGATCTTCCGGCGCCTCGGCATGGACGCAGTGGCGGTCGAGGCATCGTCGGGTGCGATGGGTGGGAGCGGTTCGATCGAGTTCATGGTGTCCTCACCCTCGGGAGAGGATGACGTCGCGCGCTGTGTGAACTGCGGATACGCGGCCAATGTAGAGCGCGCCACCTCGCAGGTTTCCGCCATCGTCGACGAGCCTGGACCCGACGCGCCGGAGAAGTTCGCTACGCCGGGCGTCCGGACGATCGAGGATCTCGTCACCTTCCCCGGTGGTGCGGACGCGGACCGGCAGATCAAGACCCTCGTCTACATGATCGACGGCGAGCCGGCATTGGTCCTGTTGCGCGGCGACCATCCGCTCCAGGAGCAGAAGCTCGCAGACCAGACCGGCGCAATCGAAGCTCGGCCCGCCCATCCTGAGGAGATCAACGACCTGATGGGTGCCGATGCGGGAAGCCTCGGAGCCGTCGGGGTGAGCGACATCCGAGTGATCGCCGATCAGGCCCTCGAAGGCCGCACGAACATGACGACGGGCGCCAACGAGAACGATTTCCACATTCGCGGCGTCGATGTCGCTCGCGACATCTCGGTGGACGCGTGGTACGACCTGCGCGAGGTGCAAGCCGGAGAGCCCTGTGTCGAGTGCGGCGAGCCGCTGGAAGTGTTCTCGGCCATCGAGTGCGGTCACATCTTCAAGCTCGGGGTCAAGTACTCAGAGCCGCTCGGTGCCACGGTGCTCGATGAGAACGGCAAGGCCCGTCCGATTGTCATGGGTTCCTACGGGATCGGACTCGAGCGCAACATGGCCGCCATCGTCGAAACTCACCACGACGACAAGGGCATCAGCTGGCCGGTTGCCGTTGCGCCCTGGGAGGTGGTGATCACCGTCGTGAAGGTCGGTGATGAGGCGTCCATGCACGCCGCCGAGGACCTCTATGCCGCACTGCAGGGTGCCGGTGTCGACGTGATTCTCGACGACCGGAACGAGCGCCCAGGGGTCAAGTTCAACGACGCCGAGCTGGTTGGTATCCCGTACCGCATCACGATCGGTCCGAGAGGCCTCGCCAGCGGCGAAGCCGAGTTCACCACCCGCGCAACCGGAGCAACCGAAAACGTTGCGCTGGCAGACGCAGCAGCGAAGGTGACGGAGCTGGTGCGAGCCGCTCGTTGAGGCGGCGGCTGCTCCGCCGAGTCGTCAGTCCTCAGTGATCAGTCGTCAGCGACTGCGGTTCGGCATCGCTCGATACTGACGACTGACGACGGACGACTCCCTGGTATAATCCCGTCTGCTAACTGAGATTTCGCTTTCTCGAGGTGGGCGTTGCCCGCCTCGTTTTGTGAGGAGAACGTTTAGGAGGAGCTGGTGAGCGGCACGACGGAGCGCTTGTGGGGCCTCGTCGCGTCGTATGTGGAGGCCGAGGGCATCGAACTCGACGATCTCGAGGTGCTCGGACAGGGAAAGGGCACGATCGTGCGGGTGACCGTCGATGGGCCCGAAGCGGAAGATACGGGCCGAATGACGGTGGGTGTCGACCGCATCGCAGCGTTGAGCCGGGGCTTGTCCCGGCTCCTCGACGCTGAGGACCCGATTGCCGGGTCGTACACCCTGGAGGTCTCTTCGCCCGGATTGGAACGCAAGCTCCGGCGGCCGAGCCACTACGGCAAGTCGCTGGGACGAGAGGTAAAGGTCAAGACGCACGTACCGGTCGACGACGCCCGCCAACATCGTGGCACCCTGACGGCAAGTGATGTCGAGGGATTCACGATGGACGTTGACGGACGACCCAGAACGATCGCCTACGAGAATGTGGCATCGGCCCGCACGGTGTTCGAGTGGGAAAAGGCACCGAAGCCCGGATCGCGGCGCTGAGAGAGGACCGAAGCAATGGACTACAACCTGCTGGACGCACTCGAGTTGCTCGAGCGTGAGAAGGGCGTGCCCGCCGAGACGATTCTCGACGCACTGGCAAACGCCCTGGTCAGCGCATACAAGCGCACCCCGGGTGCTGCTGAGGAAGCGCGTGTCACCATCGACGCCGACACGGGTGAGATCACGGTCTACGGGCAGGAACTCGACGAGGACGGGAACGTCACCGACGAGTGGGAGGACACGCCGGAGGACTTCGGGCGGATCGCTGCCCAGACGGCGAAGCAGGTGATCATGCAGCGTCTGCGTGACGCCAAGCGTGAGCAGGTCTTCGAGCTGTACGAGGGGCGCGAGGGCGATCTCGTGACCGGCATCGTGCAGCAGTCGGATCACCGCTATGCGATCCTCGATCTGGGCAATGCGGAAGCGATCATGCCGTCGTCCGAGCGCATCCCGTACGAGCGGCTCGAGCGCGGGAACCGGGTGAAGGCGTACATCCTCGAAGTCCGGGGTGAGGGCAAGGGCCCGCAAATCGTCATCAGTCGCAGCCATCCCGAGTTCATCCGGTCGTTGTTCGAACTCGAGGTTCCGGAGCTGGTCGACGGCGACGTGGAGATCCGAGCGATCGCCCGTGAGCCCGGCCACCGTACGAAGATCGCCGTGGCGTCGAACGATCCGAATGTCGACCCCGTTGGCGCCTGCGTCGGGGCGCGGGGATCGCGTGTCCGTCAGGTCGTGAACGAACTTCGCGGCGAGAAGGTGGACATCGTTGAGTGGCGGGACGACACGTCGTCGTTCATTGCCGAGGCACTGAGCCCCGCACGCGTCAAGGAAGTGCGACTCGACGACGAAGAGCAGGTCGCAACGGTGATCGTGCCGGACCATCAGCTGTCGCTTGCGATCGGCAAGGAGGGCCAGAACGCCCGTCTTGCGGCCCGTCTATCCGGCTACAAGATCGACATTCAGTCGGAGAGTCAAGATCTCGGGCTCGACATCGAAGACGAAGAAGAGACGGAGGCGGCCGACCTGCCTGCAGCCGAGACCGCTGAGGCGTCTCCTGAGCTTGCACAAGACGAGGCCACGCCCGAAGATGCGGCGACCGGGCCGTCCGATGTGGACGAAGCGGCCGAATCGGCGGACGATGCGGCCGACGAACCGGTTGAAGCAGCGCTCGACGATGTCGACGTGGCCGACGAATCGGCAGCGGACGATCCAGTGGCGGATGCACCGGTGGTTGAACCTGTCGAGGAACCGGCAGGCGAGGCTCCGGCGGACACTTCCGTCGACGCCGACGTGCCTGTCGCAGAAGACACCAGCGGCACCGCCGACGAGGCAACTGCCGACGACGATGTAACCGCAGACGACGAAACAGAAGACGAGGACGCTGCCCCCGCCGGATGAGCGGAGGGCACGCGGAGGTGAAGATTGGCGAAGCAGCGGGTCTACGAACTGGCACGAGAGCTCGGGCTCGAGTCCAAAGAGGTCCTGGCGCGCGCTCAGGAACTCGGTATCGAGGTGAAGACTGCGTCTTCGGGCCTCGACGAGGACGCCGTTGCCCTCGTGAAGCTGTCGTACCAAGAAGGTGCTGCCGAGCAAGCCGAGCCCGAGGCGACTGCGGAGCCCGAACCGGCTCCCGAGCCTGAGCCGGAGCCGGTTGCGGTCGAGCCCGAACCGGAGTCCGCTCCGGAGCCAGCGCCCGCGGAGCCAGCACCCGAGGTGACCGCCGTTGCCGAGGCGACACCACCGGAACCCGTCTACCTCGACGACATCCAGGGGCGTGACGAGGACCGGGTCATCATGGTGGCGCCGGGCATCACGGCCTACGAGTTCGGCCGAATGATCGGCCAGCGGACCGGCGAAATCGTGCGCACGCTCATGAACATGGGTGAGATGGTCCCGGGCGGCGGCCAGATCCCGGTTGGTGCTCTTGAAGAACTCGGGCGCCGTTTCGGGTACGACGTGCTGGTCGAAGAAGTCGACGAGGAAGAGGTCGACGAAGGTCCGGGCAGGTTCATCGTCGAATTCGAAGACGACCCAGCGTCGTTGAAGTCGCGGCCACCGGTGGTCACCGTCATGGGCCACGTCGACCACGGCAAGACGCAGTTGCTGGACACCATTCGCAAGGCAAATGTCATCGAGGGCGAGGCCGGTGGCATCACACAGCACATCGGTGCCTATCAGGTGACTCGTCCCGACGGGACGATCACGTTCATCGATACGCCGGGCCACGAGGCATTCACCGCCTTGCGCGCTCGTGGCGCCGACGTCACGGACATCGCGATCATCGTGGTCGCCGCGGATGACGGCGTCATGCCTCAGACGGCCGAAGCGATCAGCCATGCGAAGGCCGCCGAGGTGCCGATCATCATCGCGATCAACAAGATGGATCTCGACACGGCGGATCCGTATGCGGTTCGTGCTGCGTTGACGCAACACGAGATCGTCGTGACGGATCTCGGTGGCGATGTGGAGTCGGTTGAGATCTCAGCCCTGCGTGGCGACGGCATCGATGACCTCCTCGAGCTGCTGAGTCTGGTCGCCGAGGTCGAGGATCTGAAGGCCAACCCCAGCGCGCCGGCCATCGGCACGGTGGTTGAAGGTCAGCTCGAAGTCGGTCGCGGACCGGTGGCGACGGTCATCGTTCAACGTGGCACGCTCAAGCAAGGCGATGCAATCGTCGCCGGGGGCGTCTCGGGACGTGTCCGGGCGATGTTCGACGACAAGGGCGAGCGGGTGAAGGCGGCAGGTCCGAGTTCGCCGGTACTCGTCATGGGATGGGATGACGTTCCGACGGCCGGCGACATGTTCGAGTCGGTGAGGAACGAGCGCACGGCGCGCAAGATGGCCGACCAGCGAGTCGCGGAGCTACGAGCCTCCGAGCTCACCGTGCCGACGGCTACCGAGCGGCTCGGGATGCTCATCGAGCAGCTGAGGACGGCCGATCATGCCGAGCTGCGCATCATCATCAAGGCCGACGCTCACGGTTCGCTCGAGGCGATCCGTGATGCGGTGAACAAGATCAAGCGTGAAGACGCCACGGTCAACATCATCCACAGTGGCGTCGGTGGGATCACGGCCAACGACGTCATGCTGGCCGAGGCCTCAGGGGCGATCATCTACGGCTTCAACTCCCGTCCGGACTCCAACGCCCGGTCGGCGGCGAAAGAAGCCGGGATCGACATCCGGACGTTCTCGATCATCTACGAGCTCCTCGACGACGTCGAGTCGCTCATGGTCGGGGAACTGGCACCGGAGGAAGTCGAGTCGTTCCTCGGCGTCGCCGACGTGCGCGCCGTCTTCCGAGCGCCGCGGTACGGGTTGGTTGCCGGCTCATATGTCACGGAAGGCGAGATCAATCGCAACGCGCGGGCCCGGCTCGTGCGCGACGGGGTCGTCATCTACGAAGGCCGGATCGCGTCGCTGCGTCGGTTCAAGGACGACGTCGCCTCGGTTGCCCAGGGCTTCGAGTGCGGTATCGGACTCGAGAACTTCCGCGACATCAAGGAAGGCGACACGATCGAATCCTTCGAGGTTCGAGAGATCGCTCGGACGTAGGTCCCAGCGGTAACGCACCATGCATGTTGGAGCGCTCCGGCTCGAGCTGCGGTTGCGAGCCGTGCATTCGCTGAAGGAGAAGCGCCACGTGGTGAAGTCGTTGGCGTCACATCTGGACCGGACGTTTGGCGTCGCTGTGGCTGAGGTGGATCACCAGGAGTTGTGGCAACGTTCGACGCTGGGCGTCGCCGCCGTTGCGCCACAACCGTCACAGCTCGACCGTATCCTTCATTCGGTACAGCGGGCGGTTCGCGAACGTGACGATGTCGAACTGCTCGGCTCCGACATCACGTATTTGGAGACGAACGGGTGAGCAAGCCACCGTCACCCCGCATGCGCAAGGTCAATGAGCTCCTTCGTGAGATCCTCGCTGAGGAGGTCACGGAGCTGAAGGATCCGCGCATCGGCTTTCTGACGATCACCGGGGTCGACACTGCCCCGAACCTCCGGAACGCCACGGTCTTCTTCTCAGTGCTCGGCGACGAAGACGCCATGCGAGACACCGGCGAAGCACTCACTCACGCTCACAGTCGACTGCAGCGTGCGATTGCCCGTCAGTCCAGGCTCAAGTACACCCCGGTGCTCGAGTTCCAGCCGGACATGGCGATCGAGCAGGGCTTGCGCATCAACGAGATCCTGCGTCACCTTCACGACGATGAGGATGTGGTCGACGAGGAGACGAGTGAATGAACGCCGACTACGCCGCGTCACTCGAAGCCGTCGCCGACGTGCTGCGCCGCGCCCGGCGAATCGTCACCGTCGGCCACATCGGCCCGGACGGCGACGCACTGGGGTCGGCGGTCGGCCTGGCGATCGCGGCTCGCGCCGCGGGTAAGGACGCGGTCGCTACCTTCGGTGAACCGTTCGTCGTGCCGGATCAGCTTGCCTTTCTCGACCTCGAGACGCTCGCCAAGGTCGGCGATATCGACGGCGACATCGATGTCCTGGTGGCCTGCGACACGGCCGCTCCGGAACGGCTTGGATCAGCAAGGGTGCTCGTCGAGCGCGCCGATACCGTCGTGGTGATCGATCATCACCTGAGCAACGGAGGATTCGGCGATGTGGTGCTCGTTGATCCGACGGCGGCGGCGACTGCGCAGATGGTGTTCCAACTCATCGAGCACCTCGGTTGGCCGATGGATGTAGCCGCGGCGACGGCGCTGTACACCGGTGTCGTGACCGACACCGGACGCTTCCAATACTCGTCGACGTCGCCCGAGACTCACCTCGTTGCGGCCCGGCTCCTCGACGCCGGCGTCGCCTCCGACGAAGTCGGCCAACACGTGTACGAGGAAGCCAAGTTCGGCTATCTCAGGGTCGCCGGGGCCGTGCTCGGCCGGGCGCAACTCGATGTCGAGCGCCGAATGGTCTGGTCGTACATGACAACCGGAGACCTCGCAGCCGGGGGAGTGGCCTACCAAGACACCGACGGGCTCATCGACATCCTGCGCATCGCCCAGGAGTCCGACGTCGCCTGCTTGCTCAAGCAGGTCGGCGACGGTGTCTGGAAGGGAAGCCTCCGGTCACGTGGTCGGGTCGATGTTGCAGCCATCGCCTCGAGTTTCGGTGGCGGAGGCCATCACAACGCGGCTGGATTCACCGTTGAAGGCACGCCGGACGAAGCCATTGCGCGTGTCGCCGACGCGATGCCGTGAGCGGGGACGGCCGTCGGGTGGGTGTGAGCAGAGACACGATCGGATTCCTCCTCATCGACAAGGACTCCGGCTGGACCTCGCACGATGTCGTTGCCAAGTGCCGCGGCATCCTCGGCATCAAGAAGGTCGGCCACGCCGGCACGCTCGATCCGATGGCGACCGGCTTGCTGGTGCTCGGGATCGGTCGCGCGACGAGACTGCTGCGCTTCGTCCAGGACTTCGCCAAGGAGTACCTCGCCACCGTGCAGTTCGGGGTTGCCACGGACAGCCTCGATGCCGACGGCGCGGTCTTGTCTCGCGAGCCGATGCCGGTCACCGAAGATGACGTGCGTACCGCGATGACCCGGTTCGTGGGCGACATCATGCAGCAGCCACCCATGGTGTCGGCCCGCAAGGTCGAAGGACGACGCCTCTATGAGTTGGCGCGCGAAGGGAAGGAAGTGGAGCGTGAGTCTCGGCCGGTCACGATCCACTCGTTCGATCTGCTCGATTTCGCCCCATCCGACTACCCCGAGGCGCAAGTTCGCGTCGTTGCCTCGAAAGGCACCTACGTGCGGACCCTCGGTGACGACCTCGCACGCGCACTTGGAGGGAGGGCTCATCTGACGGCGCTCCGGCGGGTGCGCAACGGTTCGCTCGATGTGAGCGATGCGGTCACGATCGAGCAGTTGCAGGGGGCAGAGGATGCCGGCGGCTTGCTGATCGACCCGGGGGCCGCCCTCGGAGCGCTTCCGGCCGTCGAGGTGGATGAGACGACGGCTCAGGCGGTACGCAACGGTGTCCCGCTGGCCGCCGGCCTCGTCGGTGACGTATCGGGTCTGGTGAGGGTTCTCGACGAGTCCGCTCGATTGCTCGCCGTCTATCGCGCTGAAGACCGGCGTGCCCGACCCGAGGTAGTGCTCGGATGAAGGTGCTGCGGGGACCACTCGACACATGGGACGCCGGAGTCTCGTCGATGGTCGTGACGATCGGTGTGTACGACGGCGTGCACGTCGGGCATCACACCGTGTTCGACACCATGCGGTCGCCGGCCGACGGATTGCCACTCGGCGTGCTGACCTTCGATGTGCATCCGGTGGCCCTGCTCGCACCTGAACGGGTCCCGCCCCTCCTCACGTCGATGGAGCAGAAGCTCGAGCAGTTCGAAGCCGCCGGGATCGATGTCGTCGGCATCATGACCTTCGACGAGTCGCTCTCGTCGATGCGGGCGGAGCCGTTCGTCACTGAGATCGTGTACGGCGCGATGGCGGCGTCGCACGTCGTCGTCGGTCGCGACTTCCGCTTCGGGTATCAGCGGGAAGGTGATCTCGCTGTGCTCGAGGGTATGGGGATGCAGCTCGGTTTCGGGGTGACCGGTCTCGAACTCCGCGCCGAGTCGGGGGCCGCAGTGTCGTCGAGCCGGATCCGCGGGACGATTGCCAACGGGGACGTCGCCACCGCTGCTGAGCTCCTCGGCCGTCCCTTTGCATTGCGTGGCCCGGTCGCCGCGAGCGGCGGGGGTGCACGGACCGGTATTCGCACTGCCCACGTTGCGGTTGACCACCGGATGGTGCAGCCGGCCCCTGGGGTGTACGCGGCGCGAGCGAGCGTGAGCGGTGAGCAACTGTCCGCTGCGGTCAACGTCGGCGTTCGCCCCACCTTTGGCCCCGGCGATCGCGAGCATGTCGAGGTTCACCTGCTCGACGTCGACCGCGAGCTCACCGGCGTCCCGGTCGACGTTGCGTTCATCGACCGTATCCGCAACGAGAAGCGCTTTCACAACGAGGAAGAGCTCGCGATGCAGATCCAGAAGGACATCGAGGTGGCCCGCCGCGTGCTGCAAAGCTGAGACCCCCCAAGGGGGGACTATCTGCGTCACGCGCTGATCACGTCTCGACGAGATACCCCGCCTCGGCCCAGGCGATGATGCCGCCGGCGAGGTTGTGGACGTCGTCAAACCCGGCTTGTTCGATGAGGGCCTGCACGACCCGTGCCGAGCGGTTGCCGGAGCGACACGACACGACGATCTTCCGGTCTCTCGGGAGATCGATGTACCAATCGTTGATCGTTGACATGGGCCGCAGTTCAAACCCGGGGATGCGGGCTTGGTCCCATTCCTTCCGCTCCCGCACGTCGATGAGGAGGGCACCGTCGGCCTCGAGGCCCTCGACGTCTTCGACGTGCACGGTCGGCACTTGGGGGATCGGTTGCGGCAGCATGACGTCGAGAAAGCTAGCGGGTCTTCAGTGCGTACTTCAGTGGATGCGGGGTACGCTGCCGCATGGCGCGTATCCGTGTGCACTCCGGTTCTCCGTATGAGGAGCAATACGGCTTCTCTCGCGGCATCCGTGTCGGAAACCGAGTAGAGATTGCTGGCACCGCACCGATCCCGCCTCCAGGAGACGATGTTGCGGAGTCGGCATACGACCAGATGTATCGCTGCGGCCAGATTGCCACGGCAGCCCTCCGCGATCTCGGCGCATCGGCCGACGATGTGACTCGTACCGTCATGTACATCACCGATCCGGCCGACGCCGATGAGATCGGCCGTGCCCACGGTGAGCTCTTCGGGGATGCCAGCCCGGCAGCCACCATGGTCGTCGTCAAAGCCCTCCTCGACCCCGCCTGGAAGGTAGAGATCGAAGTCACCGCAGTCGTGGGGGAGTAGTGCACGAGTGAGGCGTCCTGGTACCAGGTACCCGGTTCCAGGTACCGGCGGCCAAAAGACCGCCTCCCAAGTTGTCCTCGTCCGGGAACCTGATACACTCACGCTCCGCAAGGGCGACCGCCTGCGCGTTCCGTTTCCTCACCAAGGATTCGACCTGCGTGAAAGACACGAAAACGATCATCGACGAGTTCGGGACACACCCGACGGACACCGGTTCACCGGAGGTCCAGGTTGCGCTGCTCACTGAGCGGATCAACCACCTCACCGATCATCTGCGGGTCCACAAGAAGGACCACCACAGCCGGCGAGGCTTGCTGATGATGGTTGGAAAGCGCCGACGGTTGCTCGGCTATCTCCGCGATCAAGACGTGGAGCGATACCGGTCCCTGATCGCCAAGCTCGGTTTGCGCCGATAACGCGACGACGGAAGGCGGCTTTGCCGCCTTCTTCTCGTATTCGGGACCACAGGATGGAGATGCGGTTCAGTTGACAGTGGCCGCTGCTCGAATCGGTTCGAGCGTCGACTACTGCCAATTGGGCGCTCTCCCACAACTCAAAAGGAGAGACGCGTGGCAGAGACCACCGTTCGCGGCCAGGTAGGCGACAAAGAAGTCGCGCTCTCGGCCGGCAAGCTTGCACTCCTCGCCGACGGCGCCGTCACGACGACCATTGGGGGAACCCAGGTCCTGACGACCGCAGCCGCCCGGCGTGAAGTGCGCGAAGGTCAATCATTCTTCCCCCTCACGGTCGACGTCGAGGAGCGGATGTACTCCGTCGGCCGAATCCCCGGCTCGTTCTTCCGCCGTGAGGGCCGGGCAACGGAAAAGGCGACGCTGACGGCTCGGCTGATCGACCGTCCACTGCGCCCGTCGTTCCCCGACGGCTTCCGTAGCGAGACCCACGTCGTGGCAACCGTGATGTCGGCCGACCTCATCAACCCCTACGACGTGCTCGCCCTCAATGGAGCGAGCGCGGCCCTCACCATCAGCCCAATCCCGTTCCTCGGACCGATCGGCGCGGTGCGCCTCGCCCTGAGCGACGGCGTCTGGGTTGCGTTCCCCACGTACGAGGAGCTCGAGAACTCCGTGTTCGAGATCGTTGTGGCCGGCAAGCGCAACTCTTCCGGCGGCATCGACATCGCCATGGTCGAGGCCGGGGCGACTGAACACGGCTACCGCCTCGTACAGGACGGCCAGCAGGCCTCCGACGAAGAAACGGTGGCTCGTGGCCTCGAAGAGGCCAAGGAGCACATCGGGGCGCTCATCGATCTCCAGGTCGAGCTGTCGGCCCAGCTGGGTGCCGGCGCCAAAGAGGAGTTCCCGACCGTCGCCGACTACAGCGATGAGCTGTACGAGCGGGTTGCCGGCGTTGCCGTCCCGAAGCTCGAAGCGATGGGCATCGTTGCCGACAAGCACGAACGCCAGAACGCCGAGAAGGCGCTGCGCGACGAAGCGTTGGCTGAGCTCGGGCTGTCGGAAGACGACGAGGACTACGGCAGTGCCAAGGAGGCGTTCCGCAGCGTCCAGAAGAACGTCATGCGTGCCCGTGTCGTCAACGACGGCGTGCGGATGGACGGACGTGGCCTCACCGACATCCGTCAGCTCGACATCGAGGTCGGCATGATCGATCAGGGCCACGGCTCGGCCATGTTCCAGCGTGGCGAGACCCAGGTCATCAACGTGACCACGATGGGGATGCTTCGCATGGAGCAGATGCTCGACACGATCTCGATCGAAGAGTCGAAGCGCTACATGCACCACTACAACTTCCCGCCGTTCTCCACCGGCGAGACCGGCTTCATGCGGGGCCCCAAGCGGCGAGAGATCGGCCACGGTGCCCTCGCCGAAAAGGCGCTGCTCCCGGTCATCCCGACGGCCGAGGACTTCCCGTATGCCTACCGCCTCGTCTCCGAGGTCCTGATGTCGAACGGGTCGAGCTCGATGGCATCGGTGTGTGGTTCGTCGATGTCGCTGATGGACGCCGGCGTGCCGATTGCGGCACCGGTCGCGGGTATCGCCATGGGTCTGATCGCCCACGAGGGGAACTACGTGACCCTGACCGACATCCTCGGCGCCGAGGACGCACTCGGCGACATGGACTTCAAGGTCGCCGGAACTCGAGACATGATCACGGCGCTGCAGCTCGATACGAAGATCGAGGGCCTTCCGGCTGAGGTGCTCATTGCCGCAATGGGTCAGGCCCGCGATGCCCGCATGTTCATCCTCGACGCCATGGCCGAGGTGTTGCCCGAGCCGCGCCCGGAGCTCGCGCCGAATGCGCCGAAGATCGAGGCCATCTCGATCCCCAAGGACCGCATCGGTGAGGTCATCGGACCGAAGGGCAAGACGATCCGCGAGCTCGAGGAAGAGACCGGAGCGACGATCGAGATCGACGACGACGGCATCGTCCGTGTCGGTGCGTCCGATACCGCTTCGATGGAAGCCGCTCGTGAGCGGATCCTCGCCATCGGCTTCCCGCCGGAGGCCGAGGTCGGGAAGGACTACGAGGGCGAGGTCGTGAACATCACCAAGTTCGGTGCGTTCGTGAACATCCTCCCCGGTCGTGACGGCCTGCTCCACATCTCGAAGATGGGTGGGGGCCGACGGATCGAGCAGGTCGAAGACGTGCTCGCTCTGGGCGACAAGGTGAACGTGGTCGTTCGTGAGATCGACGACCGCGGCAAGGTCAGTCTCGACCTCGCAGAAGGCGTCGAGCTCGAGGTGAAGGAGGGCGCCAAGACCTCCTCCGGCGGCGGAGACCGTGGTGGCCGTGACCGTGATCGTGGCGGTCGTGACCGAGGCGGCCGAGACCGCGATCGCGGAGGCCGTGACGGCGGCCGCAGCCGTGACCGCGGAGGACGTGACCGGAATCGGGATCGTGACCGTGATCGGGACCGTGACCGCGGCGGTCGCGACCGTGACCGGCAGGGTGACAAGCCCGGCCGGACCGTCGTGTCGTTCGAGGACGAGTTCGAAGCAGGGATCTGATCGGCGAGCTTCGCTCGCCAGTACTGAGTACCGAGTACTGAGTACAGAGACCAGAAGCCCCGGGACATCCCGGGGCTTCGTCGCGTCGGTCGCCGCTCGCATCACGATCCTCCTGTGTCTGGGAGCGAGCGCAGCGAGCGATCTGGCGTCTGGCGTCTTGACCTACTGGCGGTCCGAGCGGTGGTCTGCCGCGTCCCGCCGCCTACTCGTCGAGAATGAACGTGAGCTTCATGTCGACGCGGAAGTGCCTGATCGTGCCGTCGTCGGCGAGCTCGACCTTCTGCTCCGAGATCCAGGCACCCTTGATGCCGTCAATCGTCTGTTGGGCTTTCGAGATGCCCTTGCGGATGGCGTCCTCGAAGCTGCCCGGTGAGGTGGACGTGATCTCGATGACCTTGGCGACCGACATTGCGGTTGGCCCCTTTCGTAGCGTCTCCTCAGGCTAACTCGCGTCGGGGTGTGAACCGCTGGGTCGGGCTACGTCGTACGAGGTACGAGGTACGTCATTGTCCGCTGGATCGTGAGTGGCCACCCCTATTGTGCGCCCCAATGGACCGCATCATCGCGACTCCTCGGCTCGAACTCCGCCGGCTGCGCGCCGGGGATCTCGACGCGCTGCATGAGATGTACTCGGACGCATCGACGATGCGATACATCGGCGCCGGTCGCCCGGCGACGCGGGAGCAGAGCGCTGAGGCCTTGCTGGCGGCAATCACCCAGTACGAGCAGTACGGCTTCGGGCTCTTGGCAACAATCCACATCGAGACTCAGGAGCTCATCGGTCGGTGCGGCTACAAGCTGTGGCAGATCGAAGGCAAGGACTGTCTCGAGATCGGGTGGATGATCCATCCCGGTCACACCGGCAACGGGTACGCAACGGAAGCCGGCATCGGGTTGCGCGAGCATGCCTTTCACGTGCTCGGTTGGGACGAGGTGATTTCCGTGATCCAGCCCGGCAACCTCGCTTCCATCCGTGTGGCACAGAAGGTGGGGGAGGAGTACTGGAAGGACTGGAGTACTCCGGGTGGGGTCCGGGTGCGGCTCTACCGGGTCGGACGCGATGGCCTGGGAACGGTCGTTTGAGTTGGCAATGGGTGTCAGTCGCCCGGCAGCAGCGTGAGCAGCATCACGGAAGGCTCGTGGGCCCGGACGGAATGAGGGAGCCGGGCAGGCATCCGAACCCATGATCCTGGTACCGCGGTGAGAATCTCGTCGCCCAGACTGAGGCTGAGGCTGCCGCTGACGACCTGAATCAACGCAGGGCGCGACGCAGTGTGCTCGGTCAGTTCCTGATCGGTATCGAAGGCGAAGACGACGAGGCGGATGCTGTCGTCCTTGTACAGGACACGGCTGAGGGTTCCGTCTGATGGGACCTCGACCTCGGCGGCGATGTTGGCGAAGGTGATGGCGTGGTCGGTCATGGGCGCACCCTACGGATCCAGTGTTGGGGTCGCAGATCGTTCTCTGGTAATTCTCTTGCCAATCGAACATATGTTCGATAGCATGACCTTCCGAACGGGAGCGCTACCCGGTCGGAGAGGACTCGAACACGGTGCGGGTGGAGGACAGGTGTGGCGTTGCCGACGGCACGGGGACGGGCGGGACTACAAATCTCGCCGGGGGAGTTGCCGTCGCAGCGCGACCTGCCGGGGGCGCATCGAGTTCACCTCGCAGCAAGTGAGCTATTCGATGATCGAGGGCTGCCGGAACCGTTTCGTTTGACGCCGGGTCGTATCGTCGGGCTCGAAGGAAGCGCCGGGTTCGGGATGACCCGGCTGGGACTCAACCTCTTGGCCTCCTATCCCGCCAGCGGGCCGATCGTCTATCTCGATGCCCGGGGATGGATGTCACCGCTCGCTGCATGGGAATCGGGTGTCGAGCCGGACACTCTCGTGGTCGTGCGGTGTGATGACCCTGTGTCCTGGGGCCGTGTTGCCGCAACGCTCGTCGAGGGGGTCGCGGCGGTGTACGCCGAGATCCCTCGAGGCGTGAAGGACGCCCAGTTGCGGACGTTGGCTGCGCTGGCGCGTCGTCGCAGCATTCCGCTGCTCTTCCGTCCCGTACGCAGCCTGCTCCCGCCGGGCTTGGCTCACCTGCGGCTGACGGCTCGGTCGGTGGAGTGGGCGGGCACGGATGCCGGACACGGACGGTTGACCCAGCGCAAGCTCGTCATCGAGGCCTCGGGCAAGGCGATGCGTGGCCACACCGCGCTCATCGAATTGGAGGACCATGGAACGGACGCTGTGCGTCTGGTATCCGGACTGGCCGCTCCGGCGGCCCGACGCGCCGCCGGATAGACCCACCCAGGCCGTCGACGACTCCAATCGGGTCATCGCCGTCAACCGTTTGGCAATGGAAGCGGAGATCGCAGTTGGGATGCGGCGGCGCGAAGCGGAAGCAAAATGCCCGACGGTGGTCACCTTCGTTGCCGATCCGGGTGCTGAAGCCTCTCGGTTCGAACCCGTCGCCCTGGCCATCGAGAATCTGGTTCCTCGGATCGAAGTGGTGATGCCCGGCCTCGTCTTCGCTCCCATCGATGGCGCCCTGGCGTACTACGGAGGCGAGGACTCGCTGGTCGATCGGATCGAAAAGGAGCTCGATGACGTCACCGGTGGTGGATTCCGTATCGGGGTTGGAGCCGGCCCCTTTGTTGCCCGACGCGCCGCCGACCGGGCCACCATCGAAGCGCCGATCTACCGGGTCGACGACGATATGGGTTTCCTCGCCTCGCTCGACATCGGCGAGCTTGGCCGTGAAGAGATGGCGGCGACGTTCCGGTGGCTCGGTATCACGACCCTCGGCGAGCTGTCCCGCCTCCCCCGGGCGGCCATCGTCTCACGATTCGGCGCCGAAGGGCTGGCCGCGCATCAGCTTGCCCGAGGGGAGGATCGTCCCTCCCATCCTCGGCCGCTCCCTCCAGAACTCGCCGTCGAGGAACGATTCTCCCCCCCTTTGGAGAACCTGGAGCAAGCTGGGTTTGCGGCCCGGGCACTCGCCAACCGACTTCTCGTCGAGCTCGCGGCCTATGGGGTGTCTCCCCACCGGGTCGAAGTCGAAGCGGAAGCCGCAGACGGAGAACTCCGGTCGCGCACCTGGCGCAGTGCGGACCCTTTTGATGATGCAACGCTGGCCGACCGCATCCGGTGGCAACTCCAGGCCTGGCTCGATCATGCGCGTCGTGACAGCGGACCCGGGATCCGTGGGGGATTGGTCCGGCTCCGGGTGGCCCCAGCCGATGTGTCCGACGAAGGCCGGCAACTGGCGCTTCACGAGGACGCCCACAGTGCCGCCGAAGCGCAACGGTCGCTCTCCCAGACACAGGCGTTGCTTGGACCCGATCAGGTACTCCAAGCCCGCCCCCAAGGAGGGAGGAATCCCGATGAGCGTGTCGTATGGCATCGGTGGGGGGATCCCCTGAGCGAACCAACTCGAGATCCGGCTGCCCCGTGGCCCGGTGCGGTACCGTCGCCTACCCCGACGCTGGTTCCCCCTGAACCCGTCGTCCTCGACGTCGAATGGGATGGTGGGATGCCCGTCCAGATTCGTCTCGGCTCTCGATGGGTACCGGTGCTGTCGTGGGCCGGTCCGTGGCGTCACGTCGGCCGTTGGTGGGAAGGTGCCGAACCCGCCGACCGTTACCAACTCGTCACCTCCGCCGGAGCATTCCTGGTCGAGGTGAGAGGCGGGAAGACAGTGATCACAGGGATATACGACTAGGAGCTTCGGAGGTCGCCCCATGCCGGGATCGACGCGGCAGCCGGACGACCTCAGCCGCTGAGGTCGGGTCCCAGGTCTCAAGTCGCAAGTCCCAAGTCGCAAGTCCCAAGTCAGAGCAGGTTGGCGGTGACCTGAGACCTGAGGCCTGAGACCTGGGACCTGAGACCTGAGACCTGAGACTTTCTCCTCAACCACCCTCCGTGGTCGTCCGAAGGAACTGACTATGGAGCGTGGTGTTGGGTCCTGGCTCGGGACCATTCTGAAGGGGATCACCATCGTCGGCGGACTGCTCATCGCCGCAAAGGTGTATCTCACGCTGCTGCCGCACAGTCCGGCGCTCGGAGCGATGCTCGTGATCGGCGCCGGCGCCTTCCTGGCGTTCTTCATCCTGCACATCGATCGCAGGGTGGAGGAGATCCAGGCGGAAGCGAGCGCAACGGAGTTTCCACCGAGCTGGTAGGTACGCCGAAGGAGTCAGTTGCTCGATGACGCCGCCATCGTGGCGACGGCGTCGGCGATGATGTTGCGCGTCTGATCGCGCAACGAATCGATGTCGGCCAGCGTGAGGTCGGCCACCGGGATTGGATCGCCGATCACAACTTCGGCCGTGCCGGGGAAGAACACCTTGGCATCGGGTCGCCACGTGTCCCAGGTGCCGTGAACCGCCACTGGAACGATGTCCATCCCGGTAGCGATGGCGATGCGGAACGCACCCTTCTTGAACTCGTGCAACTCGCCGTCGCGGCTCCTCGTGCCCTCCGAGAACACGATCAGCGAATAGCCATTCTCTGCTGCTGCGGCTACGCCGTCATTGATGGCGGCGTGGGACGACGGCCCGGCGCCACGATTGATCTTGATGATGCCGATCCTCCGCATGGCTCCGGCGAGAATCGGGATCTTGAAGAGCTCGGCCTTGGCCAGGTACCGGATCCGATGGGGGACGGCGAGGAACAACACCGGGATGTCGAAGGTCGACAGGTGGTTCGACACGAACACGTACTGCCGGTCCGAATCCAGATGGTCGGAGCGGGTGCCCTCGAATCTGATGGGTGCGATCGTCAGGAACGCCCGGCTCCAAAGGTGGATCACCCGTTCGATCGCAGGATGATGCGGCCGCAACAAGCTGTACACACTGATGGTTGCCGAGATCCCCAAGGTGAACAGGAAGAACGTCGGAACCGCAATCCAGGTGCGGAGCGTGGCAATGATCCGTTGGCCCATCCAGCTAGCGTAGCGAGCCCTCACGTCGCCGGAGGAACGCTCCCGATGGTTCAGATACCGCTTGCGGCTGCTCGCAGGATTGCATTGGGCGCCCAGGGTTTGGCCCGCCTTCCGGAGTCGGGTCGGCGAGATCGGCGTCACTTTCGGAAGCTGTTCCGCGAGATCGGTCTGCTGCAGCTCGATTCGGTGAATGTGCTGACCCGATCCCACTACTTGCCGGGCTTCGCCCGCCTCGGCAGCTACGACCGGGCCGCACTCGACGACTACACCTCGCACAGCGGGGAAGTGTTCGAGTACTGGGGGCACGTGGCGTCGTTGATGCCGGTACACCTCTACCCGGTCTTCCAATGGCGGCGCCGGGGCATGGCCGCCTCGTCGTGGGCGAGGGACTTCGAGGATGAGCACCCCGGCTACCTCGATACGGTCTATGAGGAGATCGCAACACACGGCCCACTCTCGGTGAGTGAGCTCAGCGATCCCGGGTCCCGGACCGGACCCTGGTGGGGTCACGGGCGAGGGCGGCGTGCGCTCGACCGGCTGTTCCTCTCGGGCCGGATCGCGGCGATTCGGGACCACCGATTCGGGCGCATCTACGACATCCCAGAACGCCTCATCTCTCGTGAGCATCGAGAGGCTCCGGCGCCGGCCAAGCCCGAGGCGTATCGGATCTTGCTCGAGCTGTCGGCTCGTCATCACGGCATCGGGACCGCCCATGATCTCGCCGACTACTACCGCCTGAAGGTCTCGCACGCCCGTCCGATCCTGTCCGAGATGGTCCGTGCGGGCGAGCTGGACGAAGTGGAGGTACCGGGGTGGAAGGGACCGGTCTACCTCCATCCCGAGGCGGTTCGGCCGCGACACGTCGCGGGGGCGGCGCTCCTGACGCCGTTTGATCCGATCGTGTGGGAGCGGGCCCGCGCTGAACGGCTATTCGGCTTTCACTATCGCATCGAGATCTATGTGCCCAAACCGAAACGCGTGTACGGCTACTACGTGCTCCCGTTCCTGCTCGATGGCGAGCTCGTGGCCCGTGTCGATCTGAAGTCGCACCGCGACCGTGGCGTTCTCGAGGTGCGGGGTGCCTTCGTGGAAGACGGTCGGGACAAACAACGAGTCTCGACTGCGCTCGCAGAACGTCTGCAGGCCATGTCGGAGTGGCTCGACCTCGGCCAGGTCACCGTCGACTCTCACGGCGATCTGGCGACGGCGCTGCGGCGAGCAATCGGCTGACTGCCGTTCACCTCGTGTCGACGGCAATCGCCCGGCCAAGGCCGGTCGGGACTCGGTACTGACGGCTGTTGCCCCAATCCACGAAGACGAGCTCACCCTCGGCAAGGTCGTGAACGATGAAGAGCGACCCGTCACGGGTGAAGCCCAGCGGCTCATGGAAACCCGGGACCGATGCGGACCGATTGCTCGGCCGATCGAACCGACGGCTGGTGATGAGTGTGATGCCTGATGGGTTGGTCGTGACCTCGCTCATGTGGGTTCCGTTGGGGTTGAGGAAGGCAACCGACGAAGCGGTCAGGAGGTCGAAGCGTCCATCGGGAGCGAAGGAGACGTCGGTACGGGTAACGGCGTAGTCGGGGCTCAGTACGGGGACGCCGTCCTCCGCCGTCTCGTCGACTTGCCAGAAGGTCCGGATGAGCAATGGCCCACCGGGGAGGGCATCGACGATCCAGCCGTCGGTGCGAGCCAACTCGTTGCCCTCGGCATCGAGGACGATGGACACCGGATACGGCACCTCACTCGTGTTGCGCTCGATGGTCACGACCCGAGGCTCTGAGCCGACCAGCGCGATACCCCATTCGCCCCACGCAACAACCCGGGCGTCCTCAGCCACTGGTGCGACTCGCCGCAGGAACAGGAGATCGAACGACGCATTGGCGACGGTTGCGGTGAGGAGGCTCGGCTCGTCGTCGAGCGGAAGCGTTGCAATGAACGCGATGTCTCTGGCGAAGGTGTCATGCCACGCAAACGAGCTCACATCGACAAAGCGGGTCCCGATGCTGGTTGGTTCACCGATCCGCAGGGTCCCGTTCTCCTCGCCCTCCGTGCTGAGCAGCCCAAGCAGAGAACCGTCGAGGTTGAACACTGCGCTCGTGACTGAGCTGGCGACGTCGAAGGCGAGCGCTTCCCGGAAACCGACGCTCCACCACTCGATGGTGGTGTCCATTCCCTCCGCCATGACGGTGAACACCTGCGAGACGTTGGGGACCCGATCCGAGAGCGTCGGTGGTCGCGGGATCGTGGTGGTGGTCGTCGTCGCCGGGGCATCGGCGGCAAGGGACGGCACGGTCGTCGTCGTCGAGGTCGTGGTCGTCGTTGCCGCAACGTCTGTGGGTTCGGTGCGCGCGAAGAGCGCCGATCCCACGGCGAAGGCGCCAAGTGCTGCCGCCGCAATCGCCAGCGGGAGCCAGCTACGCGGCGTTCGACCCCGGTCCGGGCCGGGCCCCTCGGGAGGCGCCTCCGGTGGGAGCGGTCGGATCTGATCCGACGATTCCCATGCCTCCATGAGGCCATCGTAGGGGGCAGGTCTGACTTGTGGAAGGTCCGGACGCCGGTGGCGGTGTCATCGACGGAGTGCCGGGCGAATCGGCCACTACGCTGTCAGCGTGCCGCTGGACGGCACACGTTGGGCCGCCAGGCGGCACACGTTGGCCGGTACGTCGTCGGAGAGGAGCCCACGATGATCGACTTCCAGGACCGGGTCGCCGTCATCACCGGCGCAGGTGGCGGGCTCGGGCGGAGCCACGCATTGCTGCTGGCGAGCCGCGGTGCCGCCGTCGTGGTGAACGACCTCGGCGGCTCGGTCGACGGAGCGGGCGCGGACGTGACGGCAGCGGATCAGGTCGTCACGGAGATCCGCGCCGCCGGCGGAGAAGCCGTTGCGGAGCACTCGTCGGTTGCCGAGCCGGACGGCGCAGCAGCCATCATCCAGAAGGCGATCGACGAGTACGGGCGGATCGACGTCCTGATCAACAACGCCGGCATCCTGCGGGATCGTTCGTTCGCCAATATGACCGTCGACGAAATCGAAACAGTGCTCGACGTGCACCTCCGCGGCGGCTTCTTCGTGACGAACGCCGCCTTCCCGATCATGAAGGAGCAGGCATACGGCCGGATCGTCATGACGGCGAGCGCTTCCGGGATCATCGGCAACTTCGGCCAGTCGAACTACGGAGCGGCCAAGATGGGTCTCGTCGGCCTGATGAACGTGTTGAAGCTCGAGGGGGCCAAGTACAACATCAAGGTCAACACCATCGCGCCGATTGCCCGGACGCGCATGACGATCGAGCTTCTCGGCGATTCGGCTGCATTCTTCGATCCCGAGTCGGTGTCTCCAGCCGTTGCCTACCTCGCGTCGGAGGACTGCGAGTTCACCGGAGATATCTGGTCGGTGGGCGGGGGGCAAGTGAGTCGCTTCTTCATCGGCCTGACCGAAGGATTCTTCAAACACCCCTCGGGGGAGGGTCGGCTCACGATCGAGGACGTGGAGGAGAATCTCCGCGAGATTCGGGTTGAGGATGCCTACATCGTGCCGTTCTCGTCTCAGGATGAGTTCGCCAAGATCGGGCCACTCCTCATGCGCGGATGATGGGCCAACCGGAGGGTGCCGACAAGGCGGACTGGCGGGAGTGGGCACGCCGTGCGCGCGAATCGATCGACTTTCCGGGAATCTCCACGGCCGTAGTCGACACGCTCGCGGCGTGGCCGGGGCTGCGCGCCGCTCGAACGGTGCTCACCTACTTCCCGCTCGTCGACGAGGTCAACCTCGCGCCCCTCCTCGAACTCGACCTCGGTGTCGAGTTCCTCACGACCCGAACCCCAGACCGGGACGGCACCCTGACGATCCACGAGCTCGGCGGTCCGCTCGAGGTCCATCGATTCGGGTTTCTCCAGCCGCATGCCTCTGCTCCCGAACGTGCTCCGGATGACATCGATCTCATCCTGCTTCCCGGATTGGCGTTCGACCTCTGGGGAGTTCGCCTCGGGCGAGGTGCGGGCTACTACGACGAGCTGCTCTCGCGGGTCGGGCGCCGTGCCGTGAGGGTTGGGGTGATTCCGGCCGGCTTGGTCGTTGACCGGTTGCCCCGTGACGACCACGACCAGAAGGTTTCATTCCTCGGCACTGAGGAAGGAGTGATTGCGGTCGCCGGCGGTGCCTAGCAGGACGTTGGGATGGCGGGCGTCAGGGTCCTTGGCTTGTGCGCCGATCGAGCTCGTCGCGGACCAGTTGTTTGATGCGGTGCAGGATGGCGCCCATCCCTCGCAATCGCAGTGGGCTCACCACCTCTTCGAGCCCC
>JASJAX010000032.1 GCA_030066755.1 Acidimicrobiia bacterium | reverse complement strand
CTCAACCCGGACGGGTCCTTCGACTACACCCCCGCTGCGGACTTCAACGGCACCGACACGTTCACCTACCGGGCCTACGACGGCAGCGACTTCTCCACCACCGCCACCGCCACTATCACCGTGACATCCGCCGAGGACCCTCCGGTGCTCGACCCAATCGGCAATCAGCTCGTCGACGAGACTCTGCCGCTCAGCTTCACCGCCACCGGCTCCGATCCAGACCTCGGCGACGGCTTGACCTTCGGCCTCAACGGCGAACCGACCGGTGCAGCCATCTCCGCCGGAGGCGTCTTCACGTGGACGCCAACCGAGACTCAGGGCCCGGGCGTCTACACGTTCGACGTCATCGTCAGTGACGACAGTCCCTCCACCCTCACCGACGCAGAAACGATCACCGTGACTGTTGCCGAGGCGAATCTGCCGCCCGTGATCACCAACCCGGGCAACCAGACCAATGCCGAAGGTGACTCCGTGCTCCTCACCGTGACGGCGAGCGATCCGGATGTTCCGGCCAACACGACCACGTGGTCTGCAGTCGGCCTCCCCAATGGCCTCTCCATCAACTCTGGAACGGGGCAAATCACCGGCACGATCGCCTATGACGCTGCAGCGACGTCGCCCCACACAGTCACGATCACCGCTACCGATGACGGAACGCCCAGCCGCCAGGACATGGAGTCGTTCACGTGGATCGTCAGCGACATCAACCGTGGCCCCATCGCCCTGCCCGACACGGCTGTCACCAACGAAGACACCGCGATCCTGATCGACGTCTTGACGAACGACAGCGATCCCGACGGTGACCCGCTCACCGTTGTCACGATGTCGACACCGGCCAACGGCACCGTCACCACCAACGGCACCACGGTTACCTACACGCCAGGTGCCAACTGGTTCGGGACCGACTCGTTCAACGTGACCGTCACCGATGGGTTGGAGTTCAGCTCGGCTGCTGTGACCGTCACGGTGGCCGCGGTCAACGATCCCCCGGTTCTTGCTCCGATCGGCAACCAGGCTGTGGTCGAGGGGTCAGCGCTCGTCTTCACGGCGACCGCTTCGGACGTCGATGGCGGCGACAGCCTCACTTACCGCCTCGTCGGCGCTCCCGCCGGAACCGTCATCAACTCGAGCACCGGCGCTTTCGCCTGGACCCCCACGGAGGCGCAAGGCCCGGCGACCTACACGTTCGAAATCGCCGTCGACGACGACGGCGTGCCGGTTCGCTCGGACTCCGAAACGATCACCATCGCCGTGACCGAGGTGAATACCGGTCCCGTCATCGACCCCATTACGGACATCACCGCGGTCGAGGAGACGCTCATCGTTTTCACGGCGACCGCAACCGATGTCGACCTCCCCATCGAACCGATCACCTTCACGCTTGCCGGAAGCCCCAACGGCGCATCGATCGACCCGGCAACCGGCGCCTTCAGTTGGACCCCGGACGAGGCACAGGGGCCCGGTGTGTACACGTTCGACGTGAGGGCGAGCGATCCGGACGGTGCCAGCTCCACAACCACGGTGACGATCACCGTCGCCGAGGCCAACCGGAACCCCGTACTCGCAGGCCTCGCCGATCAGGTGAACGCAGAGGGTGACGGCATCAGTGTCCTCGTCACCGCTGTGGACGGGGACCTCCCCGGCAACAGCCTCCGATGGACCGCCGTCGGGCTCCCTGCGGGCCTTTCGATCGACAGCACCACCGGCCGCATCACCGGCGTGGTCGCAGTCGGCACGGTCGGTTCCTATGCCACCCGCGTGACCGTCACCGACGGTGCCGGAGGCCTTGCGGAGACGAGCTTCTCGTGGACCGTGATTCCCGGTGTCTTCAACAGCGCCCCAGTCGCTGTCGATGACAGCTACACCATCTTCTGGGGCGATCCACTGGTGGTTGGTGCACCGGGTGTGCTGCGCAACGACACGGACACAGAGGGTCATACGATGAAGGCCAGGATCCGAACCTGGCCAGAGAACGGAACCCTTTCGCTCGAGTCCGATGGTTCCTTCGTGTACGTCGCCGACGGCGCATACTCGCCCACGGCGCAATTCACCTACGACGCCGTCGATGAGCGCGGCGCAGCTACGACGGCCACGGTGACCATCACGATCACCAATCGAGCTCCCATTGCCGTCGACGATGTGTACGAGATCTACGAAGACGCGACCGTTCCGCTGACGCCGCTCCTGAACGACGCTGATCCGGACGGCGACGAGCTGCGCATCGTCCAGCTCGAGGCCTCCGACGGGGCCGCCACGCTGCTCGACGGCGGGATCGTCCGGTACCAGCCACCCGAAGGGTTCGCAGGAGTCGCCTCCATCAGGTACACGATCCAGGATCCAGGAGGCCAAGAGGCGACGGCCACGATCACGATCACGGTCATCGAAGTGAACGATCCTCCGGTCGCCAATCCCGATCGACGATCGTTCGATGATCACGGCGAACACGCCGTCAACGTGTTGAAGAACGACTCGGACGCCGAGGGGAATCGCATCACGATCTGGTCGATCGAGCACCCCGCCCACGGTACGGCGCGCATCCTCGGTGGTACCCAGATCGCGTACGACCCGGACAACGGCTTCGTCGGTGCCGATACGATTCTCTACACCATCACCGACGGCAACGGAGGCTACGCCTCCGCCGAACTCACGATCGTGATCACCGACGCCGTCCTCGGCGTGGCAATCGAGCGGGGCAACCAGCTCGGCATCCCCGACGTCCCGAATCCGGTGCTGTCGCAGGCCGCCGAACAGACCGCGGCGAGCGTGGCGGCACAGAGGCAACCCGTCGTCGTGGCCACGGTGGAACTCATGACTGCGGCCTTCTTCCAGACCGTGAACGCACTCGAACTTCCGCTCTTCCTCCTCCTCGTGATGCTCCTTGCGATGTACATCATCGGCAAGGCGACCCACACCCCATTCCTCGGAGGCAGCCGACGCCGAACCTATGCCGCGGTGCTCCTCGGACGAGAAGACACCCTCGAGGTGCGACCCGAGCCCCTTGCACACGCCCCCGTCATCTATCGAGACCTCCCTGCCGTCGGGGGTATCGATGTCACCGGGCGATCGCAGGTATCGGACGGCCTGAAGTGGCTGCAGATCGAGACCCCGGCAGGCAACGGGTGGGTTCCCGCCGTCCACCTGTTGGAAGAACGCGATCTCGAGTTCTTCATGAACGACGACCGACCTGTCGAGCTGCTGAGCAAGCTGGCAAGCGGGTTTGACGGCAAGTCGAGCCTTTCGAGGGTCATCAGCCCGCGTGGCCTCGTCGTTGCCCTCGGAGGCGGCGTCATCCGATACACCAAGGACGAGGTTCTGGCGTTGGCCTCCGGATCCAGTGACGACGGCGGGCTCAGCATGTTCCGACGCGAGATCAGCGAACCGTATCTGTCAGCGTTCCGGGCAACCCCATATGTCTCGCCCCGGAACCCGCATTCGTCGACTGCGCTCCTCCCGATCGAGTGCCGGAACTTCCTCTACCTCACCCTCGAACCCGACGCGGCCGGCCGACCCTGGCTCGTGTTCTTCGAATACGTGCACGACAAGCCGTATGTGGTGGGTCTCGGCATCGATCGGTGAGGCTCGCTTCGCTCGCAGTCGTCAGTCGTCAGCTCGTTGGGAAGCTCGAACCTGACGTCAGAAGTCTCCGCGTCCCGATCGACCCCGATCACCTGGGAATATGCCCCAGGATTGGTGTGATTTTGGGGGCGCGAATCCTCAACTACGGACGGTGTTTGGCCGACTAACTAGGTATGCGTCGGCGAAAGCCCGGCGGGGCCTCTGGCGTCGTCGGTCGTAGCAAGTTGGATCGTGGTTTGGCTCTGACGGTGTTGACCGGGTTGGGGTTGTTGTTGGTGGTTGGGGTGGTGTTTTCGGTTGCGTATGGGTCGCAGCGGATCACGACCGCGGCGGTGGAGCAGCAGCAGTCCGCGGAGGGGTTACGGCTGGCAACGGTGGCCCGAGCCGATGTGGCGATTGGGGTGTTGTTGGGGTCGGTGGAAGCCGACTTTGAGGGTGGCGTGTATGCGGGTGAGGCCCGCAGAGAAGCGATCTTGTCGGCGCGGGAAGCCCTCAGCGATCTCGAGGACGGGGTTGCCGATCTTGCAGCGAGCGACCGCCTGGTGGGGTCACCACTCCCCACGTTGAGTGACGAGTTCGTGGATGTCGCCGACGACGTGTTGGACCTGCTTGTCGCCGGAGACTTCGATGGGGCGCAGCGGGTCGCCAACACTATTGAGGGTCAAACCCTCAACGACCGGTATCTGCGGTTGGCGAACGAGTTCATCGATATCCGTGACGGACTCGAAACTGAAATCACCGATGCCGACACCCTGCTGGGTCGCATCGGAACCGTGGCCCGGTTCCTCGTCGGGTTCTTCATCCCCGCCGCAGTGATCATTGTCTACCGCGAGCTCGTGATCCGCCGCCACAAAGAGATGGAACTCGAACACCGGTTAGATGCCGAACGCCAGTTGGCCCGCGCAAGGGAAGAGTTCGTAGCGAACGCGTCGCACGAGTTGCGTACTCCCCTCACTGGGATTGCCGGTATGGCCATGCTCTTAGAAGAAGAGCTGGCGCTCCAGGGTTCGGACATGTCCCGCGAACTCGTCGACGTCATCATCCGCGAGTCCTCGGATCTGGAACGCATCGTCGAAGACCTGTTGACGACGGCCCGACTCGACGCTGGGGCCCTGCACTTCTCCTTCGAAGACGTCATCGTTGCCCTCGAGGTCGAAGAAGCCACCGCGTCGCTGGTACGTAACGGCATGGACGTCACCACCAGCTGCAAACCCGGCATCGTGCGAGCCGACCGCACCCGACTGCGTCAAATCATCCGCAACCTGTTGTCCAACGCCATGAAATACGGCGGACCCAACATCCGGGTCGTCGGCGAAACCATCGGGCAGTCCTACGTACTCGTCATCTCCGACGACGGCGACGGCTTGCCCTCCCAAGTCGAACGCCACCTCTTCGAACGCTTCGTCCACCGCGAAACCGAAGACGCCCGCACCGACTCCGTCGGCCTCGGCCTCGCCATCGTCCACGCCCTCGTCATCGGCATGGGCGGCGCCATCACCTACACCCACGAAGACAACGAATCCCGCTTCACCATCCGCATGCCCCTCGCCCCCGAACGCCCCACCACCCCCACCCAACGCACCACCCCAACCACCACCACCAACACGGATACCGAACCCGTCGTCACCACCCCACGAGGTGGCGATGGCTAACCACAACCCAAGGCGAGCCCAACGGCCCCGACTGCTCACCCAAGCCGCCCAACTCGCCGCCACACTCAAAACACTCGCTGAGGGTCACCCAGAAGGGCATGACCCTCAACCGCGTTCAAGACCCCCAAAACCAGCAGCCCCCTGGTACCAACACCTCGGCCGCCCCCTCATCCTCACCCTCACTCTCCTCCTCATCACCGCCACCCTCGTCTACCAGATCGATGACGCGCAGGCTGCCACCGCCCCGTCGATCGTGGCCAGCAGCCTCGTCGACGGCACGCCCGGCAACGTCACCAGTATCGACATCTCCAACAACGGTGCTGCAGAAAACGACCTCATGCTCGTGCACATTGCCCGCGACGGCACCGACAACGCCGTCCCGCCCGCGGGATGGAACCTGCTCCGACGCGACGCCCTTCCCACGAGCTACCAGGCGATCTATTGGCGTATCGCTGGCGCTTCCGAGCCCGCCAATGCCACCTGGTCGTTCACCGACGCCGATTCCAACACGGTGATTTGGAGTGCCCGGATCGACAACGCCGATACCTCGACGCCAATCGGCGCCAACGACGTGTTGACGGGCAACTTCATCAACATGGACGCCCCGTCCGTTGCGGCAACGACGACCGACAGCTTGCTCCTGACCATGTACCTGGGCGACTGGGGCAACGGCGGCTACACCCCCCACACCGGCATGACCGAGAACGCCGACCGAATGCTCGGCTTCGTGTCGCTGTACGCCGCGTCTGAGACCATCACCTCCACAACGCCTACCGGCATCCGTACCGCAACGGCCGACAATCCGATATCCCACGACAATCTCGGCGTGTCGCTGATCGTGAACCCCGTCCCGCCGCCGGCGAACATCGTCACCGTCAACTCAACTGGAGATACTTCCGATCTCGTCGCCGGCGACGATGTCTGCGATACCGGCGGCATCATCGGGTCCGACCCCGAATGCACGCTGCGGGCGGCAATAGAGGAGGCCAACGCCTCGGCCACCGTCGACACCATCCACTTCGATATCCCACAAACGGACGGCGGCTATACGCCGTCGCCGGTCGCATTCACTGTCGAGCCCGGTTCCGTTCTCCCAGACATCACGACATCGATGACGATCGACGGTACGACGCAGACGGAGTACGGAACGAGCGGTCGACCAGTTGTCGAGGTGACTGGCACCTCTGCGGGAGGCAACGCCGACGGCTTCAGAGTCAACGGCGGCAGTAGCACCATTCGCGGCTTGGTCGTCAACAACTGGGACGACGAGGGTTTCGCTCTGACGTCGGACGGCAACTCGATTCTCGGCAACTACATCGGAACTGATGTAACCGGGTCAAGTGCTGAGCCAAACAAGATCGGAGTCGTCCTGCGGGGCACGGGTAACACTATCGGCGGCTCAGGTGCGGATGGAAACCTGGTGTCGGGCAACACGAATCAGGGCATCATGGTGACGATCGGGGGTTCGTCGACCGAGATTGTGGGAAACCTGGTTGGAACTGACGCAAGCGGGAGCGGCGCCATCCCCAACGGACGGGGAATCGACCTCAACAGCGCCGGCGGCGCTCTCGTTGGTGGCACCGCCCCTTCGGCGGCAAACACCGTTGCCTACAACACGTCGTACGGTGTCGCAGTTACCGGGAGCAGCACCGGAAACTCCATCCTCGGTAACGCAATCCACAGCAACGGTGGACTGGGGATCGATCACAACGAAGACGGCGTGACCAGCAACGACGCCGGCGATGGCGATACGGGCCAGAACGACTTCTTGAACTACCCGGTCATCACCTCTGCTACGGAGTCCGGCGGAACGATCACGGTCGATTACGACCTCGACGTCCCCGATGGAAGCTACCGCATCGAGTTCTTCACCAACTCCTCCGGTGCAGACCCCTCCGGCAACGGCGAAGGCGAAACGTATGCCGACTTCGTCGACGTCACAGTGACGGGCGGCGTCCCGACGCCCCCTTCGACAACACTTTCCGGCTCAGCGGGCGACGTGCTGACGGCCACTGCCACAGAAGGAACCACGCTGCCGTTCGGATCCACCTCCGAGTTCTCAACGGCATATGCGGTGACTCCCGCAGCACCTGCGTTTGGCCCGGGTGGCGTCACGGCCGACCTTGGCCTGTGGCTCCGAGCCGATGCGGGAGTGAGCACCTCCGGTGCCGACGTCACGGCGTGGGGCGACCAGTCCGGCAACGGGAACGACGCGACACAGGCAACCCCGGGCCTGCAACCCGACTTCATCGCCGGCGCAGTCAACGGCAATCCCGTCATCGACTTCGACGGCACGGACGATGTCATCGGCGGTACGGCCGGGGCGTCGACCCACTCCTTCTACGTAATCGTCGTGCCCGACACCACGATCTCCTCGGCCTCGCCGGCGCAGAACATCTTTGCCTTCGATTGCGCCGCCTGTGTATCCGACACTGCCTTCATTGCCTTCGGCAACACCACGGGTACGTTCCCGGACGAAGTCGTCACGCACGGGCACGGAGGTTCCGCAGCCTGGCGAGTCGCCCAGACCGGGACTGCGACATATCCGGATGGCGTCCCGGTGATCCTGGCGTCGCGCAGCAACGCAGCGTTGAACGGAACCGACATCTACGCCGATGGTCTCGAGGTCGACAACGCAGTGAACGGTGCGTTCCTCGCAACAACTGACGAGGCGTACAACGTGGCGGCCGCCAATCCGAACTCGCCGTGGCCCGGTGAGTACCTCGACGGCAAGATCGCCGAGGTCATCTCGTACTCGACCCGAGCCACCGACGCAGAGCACCAGCGGATTCAGAGCTACCTCGCAATCAAGTACGGCCTGACCCTCGACCAGACCACCCCCTACAACTACGTGCGCTCCGACGGAACGGTGATCTGGGACGCCACCGTCAACACTTCCTACAAGAACGACATCGCCGGCATCGGCCAAGACGACGCAGCGGCGCTCGATCAGACCGCATCGCGGTCGGTCAGTGCCGACTCGATCGTGAACATTACGACCGCCTCGAGCCAGGGCGACGGCGACTTTCTCGTGTGGGGCAACGACGACGGTGCCACGACATGGACGACCACTGGGTCGCCCTTCGGTGAGCGCCTCCAACGCACGTGGCGGGTCGACGAGACCGGCGACGTCGGAACCGCCACCGTCGCTCTCGACGTGGGTGCGTTGACACCGCCGAGCTCCGACCCTGCAGACTTCCATCTGCTGATCGACGCCGACGGCGACTTCACCACCGGCGCAACGGACGTTGTCGCTGCTTCCTACGCCGGTGGCGTGGCCACGTTCAATCTCGCATCCTTCAACGACGGCGACTACTTCACCCTCGCCGTTGGTCAGGCTGGGTACTCGATCTCCGGCACCGTCTTCGAGGACGTCGCCGGTGACGTGCTCAACGACGGCACGATCGGAGATGCCAGCAACCCCGGAGCCGCAGGGGTGGACGTGTACCTGTACGAGGACACCAACGGCAACGGCGTCCGCGAGGTCGGGATCGACACGCTCGTGGCGGGGCCGATCCAGACCGATGGGAGTGGCAACTACTCGTTCGGGACACTCTCCGACGATGACTACTACGTCGTGGTCGACTCGACCACCGTCGCTTCGTCGCAGGACCCGGGAGCCACCCAAGGCGACATCTGGGCTGAGCAGACGTACGGCGCCGCAGGCTCGATCTGCGCCAACGGTGGAGGTTCCGCCAACGAACGAGGAACGTCTGGCCCTTGCTACGGCGGAATGGGCGTCAATTCAGACAGCATGGCGTTCCCTCAGCACTGGACTTGGGCGCGGGTAGCGGGCGCTGACATCTCGAACGTCGACTTCGGGTTCTCGTTCAACGTCGTCACAAGCACCCGCGGCGGCGACAACACCGACGACGACGGTGGAGCGAACCGGACCGTGCAGGGCTCGCTCCGGCAGTTCATCCAGAACGCCAATGCCATATCCGGAGCAAACTCGATGCGGTTTGTCCCTGTCGAACCGACCAACGACGGCACGTGGTGGGCGGTGTCCGTGTCGAACGCCCTGCCCCCGCTCACCGATGCCGGCACGACCATCGACGGAACTGCGTTCGACCTCGGCGACGGCACGACATTGCGGGACACGAACGCCGGTTTCCTGGGCGCCAACGCAGGCGGCGGAGTCCTCGTCGGCGTAGACAACGTCGCCCTGCCCCAAGTCGCGGGCCCTGAACTCGAGATCCAAGGCGACCAGACCATCCTGTCTCCCCCGCAAGCCGGGTTCGTGATCCAGGCCGACTCCACCACGGTGAGGCGGCTTGCCATCTACGGCTTTGGCGATCACACGACCGCAGGGAGCGACGCCAACATCCAGGTTGGGCCGAGCGGAGGCCCGGCTCTCGAGGCGATCGTCATCGAGCAGAACGTCATCGGGACGGCCGCCGACGGCTTCGCCGACCCCGGTCTGGCAGCCCGCACCGACGGCAACAACATTCTCGTCACCGACGCAATCTCGGGCGGCCCCGGCCAGGAGAATCGGATTCGCGACAACCTCATCGGCTTCGCCTATTACAACGGCGTCATGATCAACACCAACACCGGCGGATGGCTCGTCACCGGCAACGAGATACGAGCGGCCGGCCTCGACAACGCCTCCGGCCCGTACATGGACACGTTGGCGTTCGAAGGCACCACGAGCACCGGTCACTCCGCCATCGGGAACTACATCACCCAAACCGACGGGCCGGGAATCGACACGTGGCGGAGCCCCGGCAACAACACCATCGAGAACAACACCCTGATTCAGAATGGGTCCGGCGGCGCCGAGACGGCCGGTCTCCGGATATTCGGTACCGGCAGCACCGTGTCGAAGAACGTGATCACCAACAACACGGGACCGGGCGTGATCGTGGTCGGCGAGCGTCCCGTCACGGTGCCCACGTGGTCGGCAGCCAGTGGAAACCTCATCAGCCAGAACACCTTCGGCACCAACACCGGAATCTCAATCGATCTGGTGGAGTCCACGGATCTCCAGGAACCGCACGGCCAAGGCGACGGGGTGACCCTCACCGCAGGCACGCTCGCTACCACCGGCAACAACGGCCTGGACGCGCCGGCAATCAGCTCGGCAATACCGACGACCGTCTCGGGCACCTCCTGCGGCAACTGTGACGTCGAGGTCTATCGGGCGGTCGCAGGCGCCGGTGATGACTCGGGTGGAACCGATTACGGCGAGGGGATCGAGTATCTGGGTACGGCCACCGCAAACGGGTCCGGCGACTGGACGCTGACCGGGATCACTGCACTGTCGGCCGGTGACGAAGTCTCAGCGATCACGAGCGACGGCTCGAACAACACCTCCGAGTTCTCAGCCAACTCGACCGTCGCTTGTGCCGACACCGACCTCGACGGGCTGTGCGATCTCGAGGAAGACGCCAACACCGACGCCGACAACGACCCGACAACCAATCCCGGGCCCGACACCGATGGTGATCTCATCCCCAACTACCTCGATGACGACGATGACGGCGACGGTACGCCGACGGCATCCGAGAACGCCGACCCCAACGGCGACGGCGACCCGCGGGATGCCCTGGATAGCGACTCGGACGGTCAACCGGACTACCTCGACGCACCAATCACCGCCCACTCGCAGCTGGTGGAGTACACCCAGAAGATCAGCGACACGGACGGCGGCCTGGTCGTCACGAACCTGTCCGATGACGACTTCTTCGGGTCGGGTGTCGCCTCGATCGGGGACCTCGACGGCGACGGCGTCGCCGACTTCGTGGTCGGGTCCGTGGGAGACGACGACGGTGGTCCGGGGCGCGGCGCCGTCTACGTCCTCTTCCTCAACGCCGACGGCACGGTCAAGGGTGAGCAGAAGATCAGTGACATCACCGGCGGACTGAGTGCCGTGCTCGATGACGACGACAAGTTCGGTCGCGAGGTCGCCGGGATCGGCGACCTCGATGGCGACGGTATCAACGACATCGCCGTTGGCGCGTCGGGTGACGACGACGGTGCCACCGACAGCGGCGCGGTCCACATCCTCTTCCTCAATGCCAACGGCACCGTCAAAGCCGAGCAGAAGATCTCCGACACCGCCGGCGGTTTCGCTTCCTCCCTCGATACCGTCGACAACTTCGGATCGACCATTGCACCGCTTGGGGATCTCGATGGTGACGGCGTGCGCGACATCGTCGTTGGCGCGCTCAACGACGACGACGGAGGAACCAACCGCGGTGCCGCTTACATCCTGTTCCTGAACTCGAACGGCACCGTCAAAACTGAGCAGAAGATCTCCGACACCGCCGGCGGATTCGGGGGCGTGCTTTCCGACGACGACCGCTTTGCACGCGGAGTTGCCGGGCTCGGCGACATCGACGGCGACGGTACGCCCGATGTGATCATCGGAGTAGAGCGTGACGATGACGGTGGAACCGATCGTGGTGCCGCCTACGTCCTCTTCTTGAACCCGGACGGCACCGTCAAAGCCGAGCAGAAGATCTCCGACACCGCCGGCGCATTCAGCGGCGGCCTTGACGACGACGACTGGTTCGGCCGCTCGGTTGCCGGAATCGGCGACTACGACGGAGATGGCGTTCCGGATGCCGCCGTCGGCGCTCTGCGCGACGACAGCTGGTCAACGGACGGTGGAGCCGTCTATCTCCTGGCTCTCAACACCGATGGAACGGTCAAGTCGGACCAGCGAATTTCCGCGTTCACCGCCGGCTTCAACACCTTCCTCGAGGCCAACGACAACTTCGGGGTCAGCGTGTCCGGCCTCGGCGACTTCGACTCGGACGGTGACATCGACATCATCGTGGCTGCAGCAAGCGACGACGACGGAGGAACCAACCGCGGCGCGGTCTACGTTGTCGCACTCACCGATCCGTGTGCCAACGACGCCGACGCCGACGGTCTCTGCGACTACTACGAAGACGCCAACACGGACGGGGACGGCAACCCGGCGACCAACTCCGGTCCCAACACCGACGGAGACGGCAACCCCAACTACCTCGACTCCGATGATGACGGCGACACGGTTGGCACCTCGGCCGAGAACGCCGACCCGAACGGCGACGGCGACCCCCGCGATGCCGAGGACGCCGACCGGGACGCCCAACCCGACTATCTCGACCTCCCGACCTCCGCTTCAGACGGCACCGTCGCAGACGAGCAACTCATCAGTGAGACGCTGGGCGGCCTCGCTCCGACGCTCGGTGTCAGCGACCACTTCGGCCGAGCGATCGCACCCATTGGGGACCTCGACGGGGACGGGGTCAACGACATCGCGGTAGGCGCACCGAACGACGACGACGGCAGCAGCGACCGCGGAGCCGTCTACATCCTCTTCATGAACGGCAACGGGACGGTCAAGGGCCAGCAGAAGATCAGCGACACCGACGGTGGATTCAACGCCGTCCTGGATAATGCCGACGAGTTCGGCATCGCTGTGACGGGCCTCGGCGATCTCGACGGCGACGGCGTCAACGACATCGCTGTAGGCGCCCATCAGGACGACGACGGAGCGAACGGCAACGGTGGCGCCGTCTACGTGCTGCTGCTCAACGCCAACGGCACCGTGAAGGCGTCCCAGAAGATCAGCGAGACCGACGGTGGACTCGGCGTCCTGTTCGACGCCAACGACCGATTCGGCGGCGCCGTCGCCACCATCGGAGACCTCGACGGAGACGGACTCAACGACATCGTCGTCGGATCCAAGGACGACGACGACGGCTTCGCCAACGCCGGTGCGGTCTACGTGCTGTTCCTGAATGCCGACGGCACTGTCAAAGGCTCTCAGAAGATCAGCCAGACAACCGGCGGGCTCCTCGGTTCTCCACTCGGCGGTTCCGACGGATTCGGGATCGGCGTCGCCGGGCTTGGTGACGTCGACGGCGACGGCAACGGCGACATTGCCGTCGGCACGTACTGGGACGACGACGGCGGCACCAACCACGGCGCCGCCTACGTCCTCTTCCTCGACACCGACGGCACGGTCAAGGGCCAGCAGAAGATCAGCGACACCGAGGGAGCGTTCACCGGGGTGCTCCAGAGCAACGATGAGTTCGGCACCGCAGTCGGCGCCGCCGGCGACCTCGACGCAGACGGTGTGCCCGACCTCATCGTCGGCACCCCGAAGGACGACGACGGCAACAGCCTCTCCGGTGCCGCGTACGTGCTGTTCCTCAACAGCAACGGCACGGTCAAGAGCCACCAGAAGATCAGCAACCTCGAAGGTGGCCTCAGCGTGACCATCAACACGAGCGACCAGTTCGGGTTCGCCGTGGCCGGCATCGGTGACCTCGACGGCGACGGCACCATTGGGATCGCAGTCGGGGTCTTCGGAGACGACGATGGCTTCGTCGACAGCGGCTCCGTATACATCCTCGACCTCGGCGCGCCGAACGGTCCACCGACTGCCGTTCCGGGTGGCCCGTATTCCACCGACGAGGGTGAGGATCTGATCCTCGACGGCTCCGCTTCATCCGACCCCGACACCGACCCCCTCACCTACAACTGGGACATCGACAACGACGGCCAGTACGACGATGCGACCGGCGACAACCCAACGATCCCGTGGCTCACCCTCGTCGGCCTCGGCTTCGACGACGACGGCGGGCCGTATCCGATCGGGCTCGAGGTCGACGATGGGAACGGCAACACCGACACCGCAACCGTCAATTGGACCATCGCCAACACGGCACCCACGATCTCCGTAACCGGCACCGGCACCATCGACGCCGGCTCGATCTACACGGTCAACCTGTCCGTCACCGACCCCGGCGACGACACCGTCACCGGCTGGGTGATCAATTGGGGCGACGGCTCCGTTTCCACGATTGCCGGCAACCCCGCGTCATTCACCCACACTTACGACTACGCCGAAGGCGGCCTCACCTACCCAATCACGGCCGCTGTCGCCGACGAGGACAGCCCCCCCGGACTGCCGTGGCACCAGAACATGATGGTCGTGCCGGGACTGTTCGCCACCGAGGAACTCTTCCGGCTCTGGCCGACGACCGGCGCGATCAGGGACAACATCGGAGCATCAACAGGGCTTGGCTGGACGTTGGCGGCCACGATCGGGCCCAACGGTCTCCTCTACGTCGGCGACTACACCGGGGACCGCATCCTCGAGTTCAACCCGGTCGCGGGGGTGCTCATCCGAGAGTTCGTCACCTTCCAGTCCGGAGCCCTCGACGGGCCGGCCGGTATGAGGTTCGGGCCCGACGGTCACCTCTATGTCTCGTCCAACTTCGGCGATCAGATCCTCAAGTTCCATGGGACGAGCGGTGCGCCCCTCGGCGTGTTCGCGGGTGGACCCGAGCTCGACGAACCCGACGACCTCGTCTTCGGTCCGGATGGGTACCTCTACGTTTCCAGCTTCAACACCGACCAGGTACTGCGCTACAACGGCATCACGGGCGTCTTCGTCGACGTCTTCGCCACGGGTGGAGGCCTCAACGCGCCGTCGGAGCTGACCTTCGGACCCGATGGGCACCTGTACGTCACGTCGGTGCTCACCAACGAGGTCCTGAAGTACAACGGATCGACTGGATCGCCGATGGGCGTCTTTGCCTCGGGCGGCGGTATCGACGAACCACGCGGCGCGATCTTCGGTCCAGACGGACACCTGTACGTCGGTGGCCGGAACAAACTCGTCCGCTACACCGGCACCGGCGGTGGCCTGATCGGCGACTACGTCGGCGTCGGCCCGATCACCGGCCCTGCCCAATCCGCCTTCGTCCCGGAGCACCAGGTCGCCGTCAACCGACTTCCGTTCATCACCGGCACCGTGTTCGAAGACATCAACGGCGACCTCCTGCTCGACGGCTCCATTGGGAGCGTCGCCAACCCCGGCGCACCGGGAGTCGACGTCCACCTCTACGACGGAACGAACACGCTCGTACAGTCCGTCGTGACCGACGCCGCCGGCGGCTACACCTTCCACGGCCTCGCCGACGACACCTACACCGTGCGAGTCGACTCTCGCACGGTGCCCTCTGCGCAAGACCCCGCCGCGGTGCAGGGAGACATCTGGGCGGTACAAACGTACGGTCCCGACACCGCACCGTGCGCCAACGGCGCCGGAAGCTCCACCCCCAACGCTGGGAGTGGCTCCTGCTACGGCGGCATCACCGGTGCAGTCTCGGACAGCGACGCATTCTGGAATCACCGCGTGGTCCTCACCATCTCCGGCAGCGGGTACATCGGCATCGACTTCGGCTTCTCGTTCAACGTCGTGACCAACACCCGAGGCGGCGATCTCAGCGACGACGACCTCGGCGCCAACCGGACCGTTCAGGGTTCGCTCCGCCAGTTCATCCAGAACGCCAACGCCATCTCCGGTTCGAACGTGATGCGCTTCGTCCCGGTCGAACCATCGAATGCGTCCCAGGTCGCCGATCAATGGTGGCGGATCGACGTCACCAACGTCCTCGACGCGATCTCCGATGCCGCCACCACCATCGACGGAACCGCGTACGACCTCGCCGACGGGCAGGCCGTCCGCAACATCAATGGCCTCGGACCGGAACTCGAACTCAACGGCACCGGCGGCGCTGGAGGAACCGACGGCCTGACCGCAACGGGGGCCGGCACCGTGGTACACGCCATGGCGATCAATCGCTTCCCTCGCGACGGCGTTCGACTCGATGGCGCCGGTGGCCACACCGTAACCGGCAGCTACATCGGCACCAATGCCGTCGGCACTGCTGCCCTGGCCAACGGATCCAACGGCATCCAGATCGTCTCCGACGGCAACACCATCGGTGGGACGGCCGGAGCAGCAACCCGGAACGTGCTGTCCGGAAACCCGGACGAGGGCGTCGACATCGACCCGACCTATACGGGAAACGTCGTCATCGGGAACTACATCGGGACGAATGCTGCCGGTGACGGCGCCATCCAGAACGGCGCTGTCTCCTGGTCGGGTGGGGTGCTCATCGACGGTGACGGCAACACCGTCGGTGGCGACACCGCGGCTGAGCGCAACATCATCTCCGGCAACGCACCGTACGGGGTCGTGCTGGCGATCGGAACCAACAACACCGTGTCCGGCAACTACATCGGGATCGCCGCCGACGGCATCACCCCGCTCCCGAACAGCACCGGCATCGCCATCGTCAACGGGACGACCAACAACACGGTGGGCGGTCTCACCGTCGGCGAACGGAACGTCATCTCCGGCAACACCGATGACGGCATCTTCATTCAGCGCAACGACACCACGGGCAACCTCATCGTCGGCAACCACATCGGAACGGCCGTTTCCGGGGCCGGAGACCTCGGCAACGGCAACAACGGGATCTACATCGACGGATCGCCCGGCAACACGATCGGTGGCCTCACCGCCAACCACCGAAACGTCGTGTCCGGCAACGACAACAACGGGATCTTGCTCGACGGCGCGGACGCTACGGGAAACACCATCCAGGGGAACTACTTCGGTCTCAACGCTGCCGGTGATGCTGCCGTCCCCAACAGCGACGAAGGCGTCGATCTCAGCGATGCTCCCGGGAACCTCGTCGGAGGCAACGCCGTCGGAGCCGGCAACGTCATCTCCGGCAACGGGCAGGACGGCGTTCTCCTCATCGGCGCAGGGTCGACGGGCAACTTCGTGTCTGGGAACTCCATCGGCACCAATGCCGCAGGAGATGCTGCCGTCGCGAACGGACGGGCCGGGGTCTACATCGACAATGCGGCCACGGCAAACGACATCGGTGGGCCGACCGCCGCCTGGGGCAACGTCATCTCCGGCAACACGGAAGACGGCATCTATCTCACCGACAGCGGGACCGACCTCAACCGCATCACCCACAACTACATCGGGACCAACGCGGCCGGGGACGCCGCCGTCCCGAACGGCGACCGCGGGGTCCAGGTTGAATCCGGGGCATCGAGCAACTGGATCGGCGACGTCGGGCAAGGCAACGTCATCTCCGGCAACACCGGCGACGGCATCATCATCGCCGACTGGTTGTCCTCCGGTACTGCGAACAACCGGATCATCGAGAACCTCGTCGGCGTTGCCGCTGACGGGACGACGCCGCTGGGGAACGGCGCCAACGGTGTCCACATCGATCCTGTCGCCAACACGTTGATCGCGACGAACACGATTGCCCACAACGCATGGGACGGCGTGCTGCTCGAGCCGACCTCGCTGACCGGCAACTCGATCGTCGGCAACTCGATCTACGCGAACGGGCAGCTGGGCATCGACCTCGGCAACGACGGCCCCACGATCAATGACGTGGGTGACGCCGATCCGGGACCCAACGATCTCCTCAACTACCCGGTCATCGATTCTGCGGTGATCGCTCCCCCATGGATCACGGTCAACTACACGGTCGATGCGCCACCAGGGAACTACGTGGTCGAGTTCTACTCCAATCCGTCGGGTGTCGACCCGTCCGGCTATGGCGAGGGTGAGGCGCTCGAGTACCAGGACTCGATCGCCCATCCGGGTGGCTCAGCGTCGTACGTCGCCGTGTTCTCCGGCTTCATCACCGACGAGCTCACCGCAACGCTGACCGAGGGTGTGATCGGAACCTACGGCTCGACCTCCGAGTTCTCGCCCGTCGCACCGGTCACGGCCGCCGTAATCGTGGTCAACTCCGGCGGCAATAGCGCCGACGCTACCCCGGGTGATGCGGTGTGCGATACCGGTGGCACGATCGTGGGCGGCGACCCGGAGTGCACCCTCGACGCGGCCATCCAGGAAGCCAACGCGCTCGGCGGTTCGATGACGATCGAGTTCGCCATTCCCGACACCGACGGTGGCTATCAGAACCTCGGTGCCGGCGCGAGCTACTGGAGGATCCGGCCCGCCGCATCCCTCACCACGATCTCCGCCACCGGCGTGATCATCGACGCTACGACCCAGGCCAGCTACGCAACGGGGCAGGGCTACTTCGTCAACGATCTCGGTCCCGAGATCGAACTCGATGGATCGCTCGCCGGCGGGATCGGGCTCAATGTCACCGGTGGCAACGCCGAGATTCGGGGCTTCATCATCAACCGGTTCGTCACGGGGATCGCCCTGGTCGGAGGCGATGGCAACACGATCGCCGGGAACTACATCGGAACCGGCGTCGATGGTGTCACTGGGTCCGTTGGCAACACCGACGAGGGCATCCTCATCGACCAATCCGCAAACAACGTCATCGGCGGACCGGGTGGCGGGGACCGCAACATCGTCTCCGGGAACCGCCAGCGAGGGATCACGATCGACGACTGGTCCGACGGAGCTGTCATCAACGCAGGCGGCACGCAAATCCTCAACAACTACATCGGCGCCGACCGCACCGGCCTCACCACCGTGTCGTTCGACGGTGTCAACGACCAGCAGATCGGTGTCTATCTGCTCGACACCGGTGACACAACCATCGGCACCGCTGCGACCGGCAACCTCATCTCCGGGAACTCGTGGTACGCCATCTATGCCTGGGGACCGGACTCGGCCAACAACGTCATCCAGAACAACGTCATGGGCCTCGACCGCGCGCTCACGAACCCGATCCCCAACGGCTACGAGGGTCCGACCCGCGGAGCGATCTTCCTGAGCAACTCACCAGGCTGGCTTGTCGGCGGTACGAACCCCGGAGAGGGCAATGTCATCGCAGGCAACGGCTTTTACGGCATCGTCGCAATGGGCGCGGCGGCCATCGACAACGCCATCATCGGAAACGCCATTTACGAAAACGGCGACCTCGGGATCGACCTCGACTTGGACGGCGTCACCCCGAACGACCCGGGCGACACGCTCCCGGGCTCGAACGACCTGCGCAACTTCCCCGCCATCACTGAGGCCCGGGAGATCGCAGGAACCGTCACCGTCGACTTCGACCTCGACGTGCCTGCTGGTAATTACCGCATCGAGTTCTTCTCCAACCCCTCAGGCGCCGACCCATCCGGGTACGGAGAGGGGGAGCAACTGGTTCACTCGTACTCCGTCGTCGCCCACCCCGGTGGTTCCGCTTCCTACACGACCACCTACAGCGGCGCCGCCGGGGACGTGCTCACCGCTACGACGACCGAGGACCTAGGTGGTGGCTATGGCTCGACGTCGGAGTTCTCGGCCGAGCACACCGTCCGGCCGCAGACACCGCCGACTGCCAACGACGACGCCTACGGCACATTGGAGGACACACCGCTCTCGGTTGCTGCGCCGGGGGTTCTGGGCAACGACTCCGATGCTGAGCTGGATCCGATGACCGCCACGCTCGTGGCATCTCCGGGGAGCGCACAGTCGTTCACGTTGAACCCGGACGGTTCGTTCGACTACACACCACTTGCCGACTTCAACGGGATCGACACCTTCACCTATCGGGCCTATGACGGCACGCTCTTCTCGGGTACGGCCACGGTGACGATCACTGTCACGGCTGTGAACGACGAGCCCGGCTTCACGACGGGTGGTGACGTCACGGTGCTCGAGGACTCCGGGGCCTACCTCGGCGGGTGGGCGAGTGGTTTGACCGCCGGACCGGCCGACGAAGCGGGACAGGCCCTCACGTTCAGCGTCACCAACAACACCAACCCCGGGCTGTTCGCCGCAGGGCCGGTAGTCACCAGTGGTGGGACGTTGTCGTTCACGCCTGCGGCCGACCAATTCGGTTCTGCCGACATCACCGTCGACCTGTCCGACGACGGCGGAGTCGCCAACGGCGGCGACGACACCTCCGCCCCGGTCGTGTTCACCATCACCGTCGACCCCGTCAATGACGAACCCGGGTTCACTACCGGCGGTGACGTCACCGTGCTGGAGGACTCCGGCCCGTACCTCGCCCTCTGGGCGTCGGGCATCAGCACCGGGCCTGCCAATGAAGTCACGCAGAACCTCACCTTCAACGTCACCAACAACACCAACCCCGGACTGTTCGCCGTGACCCCAGCCGTCACCCCAGGCGGCACCCTGACATTCACCCCAGCAGCCAACGCCAACGGCTCTGCCGACATCACCCTCGAACTCTCCGACGATGGCGGCACCGCCAACGGCGGGGACGACACCTCCCCGCCGGTCGTGTTCACGATCACCGTCGACCCGGTCAACGACCCACCGACGGCGGTCGACGACGCCGACACCACCCTCGAGGACACTGCCGCATTCGTCGATGTGTTGGCCAACGACTCGGACATCGATCTCGATGGGCTGACCGTGGACAGTGTCACGCAAGGGGCAAACGGCACCGTCACCAACAACGGCACCGATGTCACCTACGACCCGGACCCCGACTGGAACGGCATAGATACGTTCACCTACACGATCACCGACGGCAACGGCGAGTTCGATACCGCAACGGTCACCATCACTGTGGCTCCGGTGAACGACGAACCTGGCTTCATCACCGGTGGCAACGTCGCCGTGCTCGAAGACTCCGGCGCCTATCTCGCGCTCTGGGCGTCGGGCATCAGCACCGGGCCTGCAGACGAAGTCACGCAGAACCTCACGTTCACGGTCACCAACAACACCAACCCCGGACTGTTCGCCGTGACCCCAGCCGTCACCCCGGGCGGCACGCTGACCTTCACCCCGGCCGCCGACGCCAACGGTTCCGCCGACATCACGATCGAACTCTCCGACGACGGCGGAACCGCCAACGGAGGCGACGACACGAGCCCACCGGTCGTGTTCACCATCACCGTCGACCCCGTCAACGACCCACCGACGGCGGTCGACGATGCCTACGGCACCCTCGAGGACACGCCCCTGACGGTCGCCGCACCGGGAGTGCTCGGCAACGACACGGACATCGATTCCGGGGGCCTCACGGCAACGCTCGTCGCTCCCCCGGGCAGCGCACAGTCGTTCACATTGAACCCGGACGGGTCCTTCTACTACACACCGCTGCCCGACTTCAACGGCACCGACACCTTCACCTATCGGGCGTTCGACGGAGGACTGCTCTCGAACACGGCAACCGTTACGATCACCGTCACGACGACTGCCGACCCGCCGGTGCTCGACCCGATCGGGGGCCAGAGCGTGGATGAAGGGACCCTCCTGGGGTTCGTCGCTACCGCATCCGACCCAGACTCCGGCGACACCTTGACGTTCAGTCTCAGCGGCGAGCCGGCCGGAGCCTCGATCACCGCCGGCGGTGCGTTCACCTGGACTCCGACCGAGACCCAAGGGCCGGGCAGCTACACCTTCGATGTGATCGTTACGGACGACAGTCCCGGCACCCTGACCGACACCGAGACGATCACGGTTTCCGTTGCCGAGGCGAACTTGCCGCCGGTGGTGACGAACCCGGGCGATCAGGCGAACGCCGAGGGCGATGCCGTCATCCTCGCGGTAGCCGTGGCCGACCCCGATCTGCCCGCCAACACGATCACGTGGTCGGCCTCCGGCCTTCCCGGCGGCCTCACTATCAACCCGGCAACCGGGCAGATCACCGGCACCATCGACTACGACGCATCCGCCTCGTCGCCGTTCTCGGTGACCGTCACTGCTACCGACGACGGGAGCCCCCCACTCCAGGACGTGGTTGCGTTCACCTGGACCGTCGCCAATACCAATCGCAGCCCCATTGCGCTCCCGGACGCCGCCGCGACGAACGAGGACACCCCGCTGACCGTTGACGTACTGGCCAACGACAGCGACCCCGACGGCGACTCGCTCTCGATCCTGGCCGTGACCCAACCTCCCAACGGGACGGTCGTCAACAACGGAACGGACGTGACCTACACGCCCGATCCGGACTGGCATGGGACCGATACCTTCACTGTGACGATCACGGACGGCACGGCGCCCAGCGCTGCCGCCGTCACCATGACCGTGGCACCGGTGAACGACGCTCCGACGCTCGACCCGATCGGCAACCAGACCGTGGTCGAGGGTTCGGCGCTCGTCTTCACGGCCACCGCTTCGGACGTCGACACCGCCGACGCATTGACGTTCCGACTCAGCGGTGCGCCGGCCGGTGCCACGATCTCCCCCGCCGGTGGGTTCACCTGGACTCCGACCGAGGCCCAAGGCCCGGCGACATACACGTTCGACGTCATCGTCGAAGATGATGGCACCCCCGTGCGGAGCGACGCCGAGACCATCACGGTCACCGTCACCGAGCAGAACTCCGGTCCGGTGATCGATCCGGTGGCGGCGATCACCGCTGCTGAGGAGACACTGATCGCGTTCACGGCTACTGCGGTCGACGTGGATATCCCCATCGAACCTCTCACGTTCTCGCTGAGCAGCGCCCCGGCCGGAGCATCGATCGACCCCGCAACCGGAGCGTTCACCTGGACCCCGACGGAAGCACAGGGTCCGGGGACCTACACCTTCGACGTAGCGGTGAGCGACCCCGGAGGAGCCATGTCGACGACGGCGGTGAGCATCACCGTCGATGAGGTGAACCGCGATCCGGTCGTGTCCGCGATCGCCGACCAAGTTCAAGCAGAAGGTGACGGCATCACCCTCTTCGTTGCGGCAACCGATCCGGACCTTCCGGCCAACACCCTCACATGGACCGCAGTCGGGCTTCCTGCCGGCCTGGCAATCGATAGCGCCACGGGCGAGATCAGCGGCGTCGTCGCCGTCGGGACCGTCGGGACCTACACGACGGTGGTGACGGTGACCGACGGAGCGGGTGGGCTGGGGACGACGACGTTCGGTTGGACCGTCGTGCCCGGCGTGTACAACTCCGCACCCAACGTCGCCAACGACTCCTACAAAGTGTTCTGGACGCAGCCGCTCCAGGTACCCGCACCGGGCGTGCTCGCCAATGACACGGACACTCAGGGTCATTCCATGACCGCAAGGATTCGCACCTGGCCGGACGAAGGATCGCTGAGCTTCCTCGACGACGGATCGTTCACGTTCATCCCCGGCGAGGTGTACGTGCCCGTCGTACGGTTCACCTACGACGCAGTGGACGAGCGTGGCGCCGCGGCCACCGGGACCGTGACGATCCGAATCGTCAACCGTCCACCCGTTGCCGTCGACGACACCGAGGAGATCTACGAGGACTCCGTCGTGGTGCTCTCGCCGCTCCTCAACGACGAGGACGCAGACGGTGACGTGCTCAACCTGACCGACGCCTCTCCGTCGGCCGGCTCCGTGCTCCTGCTCGACGACGGCCTGATCGAGTTCACCCCGCCGCCCGAGTTCTCCGGTGAGATCACGATCGACTACACCGTGTCCGATCCTGGCGGGGAAACCGACGACGGAGTGATCACGATCACTGTGCTCCCCCTCAACGATCCTCCGGTCGCCAACCCAGATCGCCGATGGTTCGATGATCACGGCGAGCACCTCATCGACGTGATCAAGAACGACGACGACGTCGAGGAAGACCCCATCACGATCTGGTCGATCAGCCCGCCTCAGCACGGAACGGCGCGGATCGTCAACGGCGAACTCATCGCCTATGACCCCGACAACGGCTTCGTCGGGGCCGACACGATCCTCTACACCATCACCGACGGCAACGGAGGCTACGCATCGGCCGAACTCACGATCGTGCTCACCGACACCGTCCTCGGCGTCGCTATCGAGCGCGGCGCTGAGATCGGAATCCCCGCGGTGCCGAGTCCTCCTCTCGCGGCGCCGCAGATCGACGGCGAGACCGCTCCGCAGGGAAGCTTCGTGGTCGCAACGGTCACACTGATGACTGAGGCGTTCTTCCAGACGATCGACGCCCTCGAACTGCCGCTCTTCCTCCTCTTCATCATGATCCTCGCCATGTACGTGTTCGCAAGGATCACCCACACACCGTTCCTCGGCGGGACCCGCCGCCACACCTTCGCAGCGGTGCTGCTCGGTCGTGAAGACAACCTCGAGGTCCGCCCCGAGCCCTTGGAGCATGCTCCGGTGATCTATCGCGATCTGCCTGCCGTGCGTGGTGTCGACGCCACCGGGCGGACGCGACAGTCGGACGGCCTGTCGTGGATGCAGATCGAGACCCCGGCAGGCAAGGGATGGGTGCCGTCCATGAACCTGATGGTCGAGCGCGACCTCGAGTCCTTCATGAACGATCGACGGCCCGTCGAGCTCCTCAGCAAGCTCGCGGCGGGCTTCGATCGCAAGGGAAGCCTCAACAAAGTGATCAGCCCCCGCGGACTGGTCGTTGCGCTCGGCGGCGGAGTCATCCGATACACGAAGGACGAGATCCTCGAACTGGCCGGCGGCGCGAGCCAGACCGAGGGGATGAGCATGTTCCGCCGGGAGATCAGCGAGCCATTCCTCTCCGCGCACCGAGCAACCCCACACATCTCACCCCAGACTCCGCACTCGGCAACCGCACTGCTGCCGACCGAGTGCCGCAACTTCCTCTACCTGAGTCTCGAACCCGATGCCGCCGGCCGACCCTGGCTCGTGTTCTTCGAGTACGTGAAGGACAAGCCGTATGTGGTGGGGTTGGGGGTGGATGCGTAGCGTGACGCCGCAGGCCTCACGTACTGAGTTCGAGTGAAACTCGAACTCAGGCGTCGCAGGTCTCAGGTCTCAAGTCTCAGGTCCTAAGCGTCTCCGCGTGGTGAACGGTGGCCCGGTACATTGCGGCCATGATCCGTGATCAGGCGATGCTCGACTCGATGGTGGATACCGTCTCGCGCTTCGTGCGCGAACAGCTGGTGCCGCTCGAGGAGCAAGTCGACGCCGAGGATCAGATCCCTCAATCCGTGCTCGACGAGATGGCGCGTCTCGGTCTCTACGGGATGACGATCCCTGAGGAGTACGGCGGCTTCGGCCTCACTGCCGAGGAAGAGATGCACGTTGCGATCGCCCTCGGCTGGGCGGCGCCCGCATTCCGATCCCTCATCGGTACCAACAACGGGATCGGATCACAGGGGATCGTCATCGACGGGACGGAAGCGCAGAAGCAGGAATGGCTCCCCCGGCTGGCACGTGGCGAGGTCGTCGGGTCGTTTGCCCTGACCGAGCCCGACTCGGGATCCGATGCCGCCTCGTTGCGCACGTTGGCCGTGGCGGATGGTGACGGCTTCGTGCTCAACGGAACCAAGCGCTACATCACCAACGCCCCGTCCGCCGGACTATTCACCGTGATGGCCCGTACCGAGGCCGACGTCCCCGGTGCGCGGGGTATCTCGGCCTTCCTCGTGCCTGGAGACACTCCGGGCCTCGAGGTCGGGTCGGCCGAGAGCAAGTTGGGCCAGCACGGCAGCCACGTCGCCGACGTGGTGCTCAGGGACGTGCGATTGCCCGCCGATGCGATCATCGGGGGTCCCGACCGACGGGGTCAGGGTTTCCGAACCGCGATGAAGGTCCTCGATCGCGGTCGGCTCCACATCGCCGCCGTGTGCGTCGGGGTTGCGGAGCGGCTGCTCGCCGAAGCGCTGGACTTCGCCACTGGCCGGGTTCAGTTCGGAGTCCCCATCGCCGATCACCAGCTGATCCAGGCGATGCTGGCCGACAGCCGCACCGAGTCGTATGCGGCGCGCTCCATGGTGGTCGATGCCGCGAGACGGCGAGACGCCGGCGAGGACGTGACAATGGATGCATCCAGCTGCAAGCTGTTCGCATCGGAGATGGTTGGGCGCGTTGCCGACCGAGCCGTTCAGATCCACGGTGGTGCCGGCTACATCACCGACTACGCCGTTGCCCGCCTCTACCGAGACGTCCGTCTGTTCCGCCTGTACGAAGGCACGTCCGAGATTCAGCGGCTGATCATTGCGCGGGAGATGCTGAGGGAAGCCAGTAGCCAGTAGCCAGTAGCCAGTAGCCAGTAGCCAGTAGCCAGAGCGTTACCGCACGAGCTAACGGCTCGGCAACGTCTGGCATCTGGAAGCAAGGGCCGAAGGCCCGCCGCGATCTGGCATCTGGAAGCAAGGGCCGAAGGCCCGCCGCGATCTGGCATCTGGAAGCAAGGGCCGAAGGCCCGCCGCGATCTGGAGCGCAGCGACCTAGCCGACGATGTTGACGAGCTGGCGGCGGGTTGCGTGGAGACGGTCGGCCATGACTTCAGCGACCTTGGCGAGCACGTGGTAGCCGCAGGTGGGGTTCGCCTCGAAGTGCGCCCGTAGCTCGGAGGCGTTGAAACAGATGGTCCGCACCGGCGACCGGGCCACAGCGGCGAACTGCCATACAAAGGGCGGAAGCAGCCACGACCACCCCAAGGCCGTCCCTTCGGCGATCTGTTGGATCGTCCGTGGCACAACCCGGCCGGTCTCGACATCGAGCGCAACCAAACCCGACCGGATCAGGTAGAACGTGTCGGCGTCGGCACCTGCCTCGAAGATCGTCTCTCCCGCCTCGAACTCGCGCAGGGAGGCCAACTCAGCGAGCGAGTCGATTTCGGTTTCCGGCAGACCCTTGGTGAAGGCGTGCGCACCAAGCATCTGGCGAATCCGCTCACGCGTGATGGTGTCGGTCATGGGAGGGAGAGTAGCCAGTAGCCAGTAGCCAGTAGCCAGACAACGGCTTTGCGCGTCCAAGCAGCCGCACCCACTCCGTTCTGACTGGTGGCTGGCGACTGGCGACTCGACCTCAGCTGAGGCTGTACATCGGCTGCCGCGTCGACCTCCGCTGTCTCGAAACGTCCGGGCTGGCGACTCGACCTCGGCGGATTCCGCTTTCTGGTCTGACGCGTGCTTCCACTCCTAGGACTGACCCTTCAGCCCTCTTGTATCCTCCCGGGCGTGAGCGAACGACCGCCCGGCGACGTTTCCGAGACCGGATACCCGTACGAACCACACGTCGGGGTCACCCGGCAGTACTGGCGGGACATCATCCTCGGCGTCAACGACGGACTCGTATCCGTCTTCCTCCTCGTCGCAGGCGTCGTCGGTGGCGGGCTGGGGTCGGATCAGGTACTGCTCACGGCACTCGCCGGCTCGATCGCCGGAGCCATCTCCATGGCGGCCGGCGAATACCTCGCCACCCAGTCTCAAGAGGAGGTTTTCGATCGCGAGATTGCCCTCGAGCGGGACCACATCCAACACTTCCGGGAGGGCGAGGTCGAGCAACTCCACGAGTTCTTCCGCGACATGGGGATTCGGGATGAGGACGTCCCAGGCGTTGTCGAGGCGTTCGCCCGCGACGACGAGACCTTGCTCAACGCCATGAAGGCCCTCGAGTTCGGCATCATCGACGCGGAGCGGCGATCGCCCTACACCGCCATGGTGATGTCGGGCGCCCTCTTCCTCGTCGGATCGCTGACCTCCTTGGGTCCGTTCCTCTTCGTGAGCTCGCCGACCTTCGGCCTCGTGCTCGCTTCGATCCTGACCGCAATCGGCCTCTTCGTCGTTGGGGTCGCCAAGACCCGGGTCACCAACACCAACCCCATCAAGGCCGGCTTCGAGAACCTCATCATCGCCGGGGTCGGTGGCGTGATCGCTTATGTCGTCGGGTCACTCGTCGAAGGCACCATCGCCTGAGGTGCCGTTCCGGCGGGGCGCAACAACCAGCCCACCGGCGTCGTCGCGCATCACCGAGACCTCCGCTCCAAAGTGGCGGGCGAGGCGCTCGACGGTGAGGACCTCATCCGGAACGCCGGCCGCCACGACCCTGCCGGAGTCGAGAAGTACGAGCCGATCGGGATACTGGGCGGCGAGTGTCAGGTCATGGAGGGCGCTGAGCACGGCCAGACCGCGCTCACGCCGGAGCGCATCGACGTAATCGAGGACCTGCTGCTGGTGACCTAGATCGAGGGCACTCGTCGGCTCGTCCAACAAGAGGACCGGAGACTCCTGACACAGCGCTCGAGCGAGCACCGCTCGCTGTCGCTCGCCGCCGCTCAACGAACCGATCGGCCGGTCCATGAGCGGCAAGAGGTCGACGGTGGCGATCATCTCGTGGGCCGTTGCCATGTCGGCCGCCGACTCCGAACCCCAGTAGCTGATGAACGGCGTGCGGCCGAGCAACACGTAGTCGATCAACGGCATGCCGCTCGGCGTCTCAGGGATTTGCGGCACCACGGCGACCTGCTGAGCTCTTTGGCGATTGGTCAGTTCCTTGATGGGGGCACCCTCGAGCCAGACGGACCCGTCGCTCCCCGGATGGCCTGCGACGAGCCGCAACAGCGTCGTCTTGCCTGCACCATTGGGTCCGATCAGCGCGACCCACTCTCCCGGGTCCACCGTGATCGACACGTCATCGAGCACCAGCTTCCCGTTGTAGCTGAACGTCAGGTGGCGGCACTCGATCGCACTCATGCCAGCCCACTCCGAGTCCGGCGCAACACCACCGCAAAGAACGGAGCCCCGACGAACGCCGTCACGACGCCGATGGGAAGTTCGGATGGGGCGATGACGTTGCGGGCCAACGCATCGGCACCGACGAGAAACGCTGCCCCACCAATGATGGAGACCGGGAGGACCGCTCGGTAGCTGGTTCCGACGAGGCGACGCACCGCGTGAGGAACCACGATCCCGACAAAGCCGATCAGGCCGCTGACCGACACGGCGGCGGCCGTCGCCAACGTTGCCGCCACAACGAGCGTCACCCGCACCCGCTCCACCGGGAGGCCGAGACTCGACGCTTCCTCCTCGCCGACGGCGAGCACATCGAGGTGCCGGCCATGGAGCAGGGTCGCAACGCCGGCGACCAACACGAAGGGCAGCAGCGTTGCCACCTCAGACCAACCCACCGTCGTGAGCCGGCCGAGAATCCAGGCGAACACCTCACGGATCGTGTCGCTGGCGAGCTGCTGGGCCAGGGTCTGCAGCGCGGTGAAGAACGAAGCCACGGCGACTCCGGCGAGAATCAACGTGCCGGTCGTGTGCCGACCGCCGCCGCCGATCATCCCCAACCCGTAGGTCACGACAACGGCGACGAGGCCACCGATGAACGCTGCGATCGGCAGCACCCAGCTCGAATTGACACCAGCAACGATGGCCAGCGTCGCACCGAACCCGGCTCCCGCCGCGATCCCGAGCAGATACGGGTCGGCCAACGGATTGCGGAAGACTCCCTGGTAGGTCGCTCCGGCCATCGCGAGCGTCGCACCAACCAGACCGCCAAGCACGACACGGGGCATCCGAAGCTCCCACAGCACCGCCGCCTGCCGCTCCGACAAGCCGGAGTCCACGGACACCCACGGGAGCCGATCGAGCAGCTCCAGGACAACGGCGCTCGGTGTGAGATCGACTGGCCCGAGCGCAATACCTCCGATTGCCGCAACGCCCAGTGCCGCACACGCCCACGCAACGGCAGAAGGCCGGAGTCGACGGTTGGGCAGGGCGGCGGTCATCAGCTCTCGACTCTCTCCAGCGTCAAGACGGCATCCGCCACCTGTTCGAGGAAATCGATGATCCGCGGACCCCACCGACTGGACTCATCGACGCCGACCGGGAACATCCGGCCCATCGAAACCGCCGACATCGCCCCCCAGCCGTCGCGAGCGGCCACTGTCTCCGGCGTCTCCCCGAATGCCCCGAGGAATATCACATCGGGATCGGCATCGATGATGTACTCCGGCGACAGTTGGGGGAATCCGGTGCCGAACTCGTCGGGAGCCTCATCGGCGATGTTCTCGAGACCAAACACCGAGTACAGCTGTCCGGTGAACGAACTGGAGTTGGGGGTGTAGAAGCTGAAGGGATCGGTCTCGTGATAGAACGTCACATCCGCCCCGCGGTCGCCCACCGCCGCGACGAGCTCGGTGATATCGCTCTGCATCGAAGCGACGACGGACGCCGCTTCGTCCTCACGACCGGCCGCCTTCCCCACCTCGCCGAACTGGAACCAAACATCTTCCAAGGTCGCCGCGCCGTCGTAGAGCAAGGTCGGAATCCCAACTGCCTCGAAGGCTGCCACCGCGTCCCCGGGATCGAACGACAGGATGACCAGGTCCGGGTCGAGTTCGATCACTGCCTCGACATTGAGGTTGAACGAGTCGATCGCCGTCAGGCCGGCGGCCTCCGGCGGGTAGTTCGAGAACAGATCCACGGCGATCACCTGGTCTCCGGCACCGATCTCGTACAACATCTCGACGTGCGTCGCCGACAAGGCGGCGATGCGCTGCGCCGGGCCATCGGGAAGTGACGTGACGCCGGTGTCCGATTGGACGCTGACCGGCTGCGGTGCGGCCGTGGTCGCCGGTGGCGTCGTCGTAGGCGCTGCGGACGATGGGGCAGCCGTGGTGCTGTTCATCGTTGCGGGGGGTGTCGAGCTCGATGTCGTCCCCGTCTCAGCGGTGTCGCCACAGGCGACGGCAACCATCATCAGGGCTGCGGCGAGCAGCGCCAGCTTCGATCGGTCCATGGAATGCCTCCTCTCACTGGAGGAGGCCTCAGGGGCGGGAGTGCCCCTCCTCCGAAGGCATCACCGCCACCGTGAGCGAGGCGACCTGGCTGATCCCCCGGAGGGGCATCACAGTTGCGGGACAGCGCCGGATTCGCACCGGACTTCGCTCGACATCACAGTCACCGAAGCCCGAAGGCCCCGGCCCGGCGAAGCTTAGCCGCCCACCATGGTCGGTGATCGGGCGGCTCGCATCGCGCCGGTGTTTCCGACACCTCGCCCGACGGCTAGCGTTCGCGCATGTCATCAAAGACCCGACTGCTCGTGCTCGCCGCCCTGGCGGCGGCCGCTGCGATCTTCGTGAAGCGGCCCGTCCGCCCGCCCGCGGCCGAAGGTTCGTGGCAGCCCGCCGAGTCCACGCCGAGCCGCCGCTGACGTGCGGATCGCCATTCACCAAACCGGCGAGGTAGGGCTCCGCGCGGCCCGAATCATCCTGGCGGAGCGGGACCTGGATGTCCTCGGTCTGCTCGATCGTGATCCGCGGGCTACTGACGACCGGGTCGAACGGGTCGACCACCTGGACGGCTACGACGTCCTGGTCGTGGACGATCTCGAGGGTGTCGACGAGCTCGCAGAGCGGGCCTTGGAGGCAGGGACCGCACTGTGTGTCTGGAACGACTTCGATCCGGGTGACCTCGACGGGGCCTTCATCGAGCGGATGTCGACAATCCTCGTTGGCGCCAATCTCGCAACGGGACTCACGCCGTGCCTCGCCGCTCACGAGGTGGCCCGCGGAGGGCATCTCATGGACGTTTCCATCGCCTGGACCGAGCCCGGGGCTCCATTGCGGCGTGGCGTCGCCGTCCCATTCCCGGATCCGGTCGGCGCTCGATGGGCAAAGTCCCGTGACTACGGCGACACCGAAGTGCTCGTTGCGCCGGTCGTGGGCGAGTGGGCCGGAGCTATGGCCCGCGTGACGTCGGCGACCGGAACCGGCGTGGTGACTCGCATTGTCGGCGTCGCCGACCTCGCCCCGCATCTCGAAGCACTTGCGCTGGCGTCCGGCGCCATCACCCTCGCCCGTGGGGCGTTCCCCCTCGGAATGGCCGAACCGAAGGACGCCGCGGAGACCTACCTGTCGGCTGCGTTGGCCGCCGGACTCGACGTCGCGTCGTACGAGCTCCACGACCAGTCCTGACAGGCCGGCGCGGCGTTCGGCTACTCCCGGCGGTGCGGTTGAATACCCCCATGCGACGCCGTATCGCGCTCGGGATCCTGGTCCTCGCCGTCCTCGTGGGGGCGTGCACCGCCACACCGGAGGGTGGCGGCACGAACGCCGACGGGTCCGCCACTCCCCCGACGTCCGCAACGACCACACCCACGGTCACCGTGCCGACCGATCGACTCCCCGCCCCGGAGTTCCCCGACGGACTCGACTGGCTCAACACCGCAGAGCCGTTGCGCCTCGCCGACCTTCGCGGCAAGGTGGTGCTGCTCGACTTCTGGACCTACGGCTGCATCAATTGCATCCACATCATCCCCGACCTCGAGCGGCTCGAACAGGAGTACGCCGACGAGCTCGTCGTCATCGGCGTGCATTCGGCGAAGTTCACGACCGAGGGAGCGACGGAGAACATTCGCCAAGTCATCCTCCGCTACGGAATCGAGCATCCGGTCGTCAACGACCCAGATTTCGAAGTCTGGAGGAACTGGAGCGCCAACGCCTGGCCAACCGTGTATCTGATCGATCCGGCCGGCGGGGTCGTCGGCGCCCACGCGGGCGAACGGGTCTACGACGTGGTCCAGCCGGTCCTCGAGCAAGTCGTTGCCCAGTTCGACGCCGCCGGAGCGATCGATCGCACCCCGCTCGACTTCGCCCTCGAATCTGACGGGCTCCCGACCACGCTGTTGTCGTTCCCCGGCAAGGTGTTGGCCGAGCCCGGCGCCGATCGACTGTTCATCGCTGACTCGGGCAATCACCGCATCGTCGAAGTCGCGCCATCGACGGGCGACGTCGCAGCCGTCTACGGGTCGGGTCGAGCAGGGTACGCCGATGGCCCGGCCCTGGGCGCACAGTTCGACTCCCCGCAAGGGATGACGCTGTCCCCGGACGGGACGACGCTGTACGTGGCCGACACCGGCAACCATGCCGTGCGAGCCATCGATCTCGGTAGCGGCAAGGTCACCACCTCGCTCGGTACCGGGAGCCAGGCCCGGATGTACCCGCCCCGGCCGGGCAGGGGCCAGTTCGTCGATCTCTCGTCTCCGTGGGACGTGCACTATCACGACGGCACCATCTACATCGCCATGGCAGGCAGCCACCAGATCTGGGCATACGATCCGGAAACGGGTGATGCCGGAGCGATCGTCGGGAGCGGTCGTGAGTCGACCTTGAACGGTCCCGGCGCGACCGCTGAGCTGGCTCAACCGAGCGGCGTGGTCGTAGGAGACGACCTGCTGTTGTTCGCCGACAGCGAGTCGAGTTCGATCCGGTTCTCGAGCTTGGCGACACCGGAGCTGATCACGGCGACGCTCGCCGGAAGCGACCAGAACCTCTTCGACTTCGGTGACGAAGACGGATTCGGAACCGAAGCGCGTCTGCAGCACCCGCTCGGTATCGAATGGGATCCGAGCTCGGGCACCGTGCTCTTCGCCGACACCTACAACAGCAAAATCAAACGAGTAGATCCGGCCGACGGGCGCGTGACGACGCTGTTCGGAGACGGGCAAGGTTGGGCCGACGGGGGCTCACCACAGTTCTTCGAACCTGGCGGCATTTCGCTCGACGGCTCGACGCTCTACGTGGCCGACACCAACAACCACGTCATCCGAGCAGTTGACCTGGAAACCGGGCGCACGACCACGCTGGTGCTGCGTGGCATCGAGCAATTCACTCCCCCACCCGACGATGCCGACTTCGGCGGCACGATCGTCACGCTCGATGCCGTCACGACGGGCGCCGGTCCCGGGTCGTTCGTGCTCGACATCGAGCTCCCGCCCGGACACAAGGTCAACGAGCAAGCGCCGTCGTCCGTCACCTGGCAGACCGAGGGCGCTGCCGTGGTCATGGCCCCGGATGCCGAGCGTGCGCTCACCGGCGTGACCTTGCCGGTCGAGATCCCGGCAACCTTTGCAGTGGGTGAGAGCGTGGTGACGTCGGACGTGACCCTCGTGTACTGCCCAACGGATGCGGAACGGCTCTGCTTCATCGAGCAGCTCCGCTTCCGGGTACCCGTCACCGTAACCAGCGCAACCGTGTCTCCGAGGATCGCGTTGCCGTACCGGATCGAGCTACCGGACCTGTAGGGCAGGGCCGCCGCTGCCGGCGATTCGATCAGTCGCCCGAGACGGGCGTCGCGGGAGTCCCGGGACGTGGTGCTTCCACGGCAGGAGGTGTCGGCGCAGGTTGGCTCGGTGGCGTGACCGTGCCGCCATTCCCGCCGTTGCGGTATAGCGCAGGAGCCACCCGAGCCGGCGGCGCCTGCTGGACCCGGACGGTGTTGTACGTCTCCTCGAGCACGGTGACTTCTACGCCGCCGACGAGGTCTGAGATGAGGTTGTACAGGACCGCGCTCAGCGTCATCAACGCAGTCGCGAGGATGCCGCCGACGATGGCCAACATCACGACGACACGGAAGTAGAGCTCCCCGTCGATCGTGAGGGTCAACGTCAAACTCTCGAAGATCTCAACAAACCGATCCGGGATCCCCCGCTGGAGTGCCATCGACCACACGACCCAAGTCCCCAGCACGAACACGAGCGACGCGATCGCGTTGAACACCAGGGACGCCTTCAACACCGTCCAAGGGTCGATCTTGCGAATGATCCGGCGGACCCGCCGTACTGCCATGTCCTGGAAACTCCTTCAGACCCCGCGAGTGTAACGGGGCGCCGCCTCTGTGAAACGGTTTCGCGACACGCGAGGTTCCCGAGCGGCCTTCGGCCGAAGTACTGAGTACTGAGACTGGGCGCACACTGATCGACGAGTGCGTGTCCCCCCTACCCCCGCCCTCCCGGGCGGCGGTACCTTCCCCCCTTTGGGGGGACTATCGCAACCTCCGCCTGCCGAGCGCGTCCGAGGCGGCTTGCACGGTGCCGATGCAGCGAATCCCCCGCCCTTGTAGGGCGGGGACAGGCTGCGCAAGCAGCCAGGGGAGGGTCTCTGCGGTTCGGCACGCACACAGGTCGAGAACCTTCTCGCACGTCGGGAACGGGGTCCACCGAGACTCAGACCAAGGGCGAGGGGGGGGGGCCCCCCCCCCGCCGCGGCGGGCGCGCCCCCCCCCCCGCCCCGGGGGGGGGG
>JASJAX010000165.1 GCA_030066755.1 Acidimicrobiia bacterium | reverse complement strand
GCCCCACCCCCGTCGCGATCGAAAACCGGCGCCTGACGCCGGTTCCGCCCGGTTTGCCCTCGCCGACGCGCTATCCGACGGTGCGCGCCGCCTATTCGTACGAGCCGGCGCGGGGCGGGGGGGGGGGGGGGCCCCCCACAGCCGATCGGTGCGGGCCTCACCTCCCCTGACTGCCAACAGGCGGAGGCTCTCGAGCCCTACTTCATCGGCGTCTGCGGGAGCCATACCTGTGCCGCCGCCCACACGGATGCCGGCCACGATGGCTCGATGGCGGAACCCGTGTCGATCAGTTCGCATGAAATGTGGGTCTCGCCGAACAGACACGCGTCATTGCCGGGGCCCCCGTCGAGGATGTCGAAGCCGGGACCACCGTTGAGGGTGTCACCACGGTCGAGACCGCGGATCTCGTCGTCGCCGCCACGAGACTCGAGCAGGTTCACCCGAGCGTTACCAACGAGCGTGTCATTCTGCTCCGACCCGACGAGCCACTCGATGTTCTTCAAGGTGTCGGTACCTTCGCCGGTGGCGGTTCGGTCTTGGAGCGACGCCGTGATGCGTCCCGACGCAACAGCGAACGATGCGGTGTCGGCGCCGGTGCCGCCGTTGAGGATGTCGTCACCCGCCACGCCGGCCAACACGTCGTCACCGCCGAGACCAAGGATCCGGTCGTTGCCGCCCTCGCCGATGAGGAGATCGTCGCCTTCGTCGCCGTAGATCCGGTCATCGCCAAAGCCGCCTTCGATGAAATCGAGGCCGGGGCCACCCGAGAGGATGTCGTTGCCGCCGAGCCCGTCGATGACATCGTCGCCCTCGCCGCCGTCGAGAATGTTGACCTTCCCGTCGCCGATGAGCGTGTCGTCACCTGGTGTTCCCATCACGTTCTCGACCTTCCGCAGGTCGAGTGAACCTGTGGCTTCGCGTGCACTGAGATCGACCGTCACGCCAGACGACCCCGCTCGTTCGAACGTGATCAGGTCGCGCTGCGGGCCTCCGTCGATGGCGCCATCGCCCGGCCGGGCGAAGATGGTGTCCTCACCCTCTTCGCCGCAGATCAAGTCGTCGTCGCCACGGCCATCGATGACGTCATTGCCCGCACCGGCCATGATCACGTCAACGCCGCTCGTGCCGTTGATGACGTCGTCACCGTCGGTGCCGACGATGGTCGGACTGGTCCCCCAACACACTCCCCAGCCCAGCCCGGTGACGCGCGTGAGGAGGAAGTCGCCGCCGGATTCCGACACCACCCACACCTCTTGTGCCGCTGCGTCCATGGCGACACCGCGCGGCGCCACTTCGCCATCCACCTCGTGGTGGAGCTTTGCGTACTTGACGCGTCGCTTATAGAGGTGGACGTCGCCACCGTCCTCGGCGCTGCCAGTCGCCAGCACGGACCCGTCGCCGGACCACGACAGTGCACGCGTCGACGCCTCGGCCTCGTAGGTCCTCCATCTGCTGAGGTCAGACACCTCAAATGTCGGAACTTCGCGGCGCTTCCCTGCAGCCATCGCGACGACCTCGCCGGTGGGGTCAACGGCGATGTCCTGCAGATCGGAGTTTCTCTGGTTCTCGGCGAGCCACATCGGATCACCGGTCGAGACGTCGAACAGGCGAAGCCTCGCAGGGCCGTCGCGGTCGCCGGCGACGACGATGTCGGTTGCCCCCGGCGATGTCGCCACGATCGGTCTGGTCGTCGGCACGTTCGAGTCGCTCGAGTTGGTCCAGCTGTCGTCGCCCAGATCGATGGTGCCGATGCCGGCGATACCGCCGTCGCAGTCGTGGCCGACGGCGAGTTTCCCGTTGGTCTCGGCGACGGAGGTCGGACACACGGTGTCGGGGACGGCAATCGCAGCACCCCGCGACCGTGTGGCAGTGTCAATCCGCCCAATTGCGTGGTCGTCACCGAGCGCAATCCACAGAGTTGCCCCGTTCTCGCTGAGGCTCATGAGCCCGTCGCCGGGGAGGTTCCCGATGCGGGCGCGCCGCTTGCCGAGATAGTCGATGACGAAGACGGCGCCCGTGCCACGCATGAACAGCTGCTCGTTGGCCTCGTCCAGGATCACTTGGTGGAACCCGTCGATGTTCAGCACCTTCGACTCGTTCCAGTCGAGGACATCGGCGGCCGCAACCGGCGCAGCACCGACGGTCGGCACGAGGGCCGCCACCATTGCGGTGACGAGGAGTACACGGTTGCGTGTGGCACGGATCATCGGTTCATTCCCTCTCGTCCTGGCACTGCGGCGGACGCCCCAGGCCACCGTACCAGGGCGTCGTATCGGCGCTCCACGGGCCTGGGATGCCTTGGGCTCATCAGCAACTCGAGTGGGCGCCGGCGTGGATGTACGTGATCCGGGTCGCCGGATCGTCCGGGCCGCCGCTCAGACCTCCATTCATGGTCTCCTCCCCGGCGAGCGCATCACCGATCCAGAACATGTACCCGGTATTGCACTCGTCGGGCCCTGCGAGGCGGACCCGGTCACCAAACCGCGCTACCAGGTCGTCGACCGTGTCGTCCACACGTAGACCGGAGGTCGTGGCAATGACCGCTTCGGTGGAGTACCACGCCACGAAGTGCGGTATGCCGTCGTCGCGGTAGCGGCCGGCGTCGCTGAAGACCACCGAGAGTCCGATCTGGGGCCATGAGCTGTGTCGGAAGTAGTCGTCGGCCGCAAAGCCCTGCGGCAGCCGACCCACGTGGTCCGGCAGCGGGTCCCACAGGGTGTCCTCGCTCGGAGGACCAAGCAGTGCCGTCAGACGCGCCATCACCGGGCCCACCGGGTCCCCAAACGAGGCCGCGCCGAGGCCGCCGACATGGAGCGTCAGAGGGGACGATCGCATGAGCTTCGCCCGACCCTCAACGACGACCGGAGCGTGCTCGCCGGCGGTGTCGTAGATCGTGCTGCGTTGCCCACGTTCCCAAGGTGCACCGTCATCCATCACGAGGTAGCGCCCGTCGAAGTCAACGAGCGAAGCATCCGGTCGATCGGCAGCCGCCCAGATCACCTCGCCCGTAGCGACGTCGATGACTTCGAGCGTCAGCTCGGTTGCTCGCAGCTGCTCCGCGTGCCAGCGCTCCATGTCCGCGAGGTCGCAGGTGTCGGGTTGCGGTGAGGTGTACGCACGCACCTTGTGAGCGAGCAGTCGACCATCCGGCGAGACCAGCGCCTCCCGATCGCATGGCGCACATGACTCAGCGCCGGGATTGCCGGTTACGACGACCGGCTCCGTTCGGGTGTCGAAGAAGCGGATGTCGGTGCCCGTGCCGGAGCATCCGGCATAGACCCAGGTCGCGGCAACGAACTGGTCACCCCCAATCGAGTCGAACCCTGGACGGACATCCCCTATCGGGAGGCACATGTAGCCGGTGGCGACGCCGGATTCGAGGTCGCGGCCGACGAGCTGCCACTCGCCGCCACAGTTCGGACCGGATTCGGCATAGCCGGCGTAGAAGAAGGTCGGCGTGCCATCGACGAGGCCGGTGAAGAACTGCTCACCTTGCATGAGGAACTCATCGGTCGGATCGAGATCTGCCAGCTTTGTCGCCACGGTCGCGCCGGCCGGGAGCCAGTACTTCTGGTGGTGAACTGCGTCGTAGATCACTCCACCCATGTGGTCGTCCCAGAGATCCCAGATTGGCTCGTTGATGACCTTCACCTCGTGCCCGTATGCGACCCGCCACGCTCCGTTCTCGTTGAAGCGGTAGTAGGCGGGCCCGGCTGCCACCTCGGTCTCGATCCGATACGGGCTCCCGATGTCGATCGGAGCCCGCAGAACCCGTGCCTGACCGCCGAGCTGCAACTGCCAGCTCGGGTAGCCCGGTTCGAGTGCGACGACATCGGCCGCCACGTACGTGCCTTCGAGGTACCGGTTGGCGACGACGATGCCGGGTCCGACCTCGAGGTCTCGCACCCAGTCGCCGGCATTGAGGATGTCGAAGCGATGAAGCTCTTCGTCGGCTTCGAGGTCCCAGACGTGGATCGTGGTCGAGGTGGTGTCGTTGTCGTCGATGAAGAACGCCAGCTCGTCGTCGGGCGTGATCCGGCAGCCGCGCACGTACCGCTCGGTCGGGTCCCCGCTTGCTTCCGGTGGCTCCGCGATCCCTGCGCCGGCGACGTCGAGCAACATGCAGCTCGATGAGACCTGACCGTGATTGATCGCCGCGATGTGGGTCCCGTTTGATCGAACGCCGGAGAACCCTTGCTCGAACGCACCCTGGGCGTAGAGCTGCGTCACCGTGCTTCCCGGCACATCGATTCTGCGCAGTCGGTCGACGAGATCGTCGAAGGTCTCTCCCGGATCGTGGCGTGTGTAGAGCACGGCGAACCCGGCGTCGGTGGCGAACGCGTCGTGGAGCGTGACGCGCTGCCCCGCCTCTTCGTCGGGCACGATGAGCTCCTGGGGGGCGTTCGCTCCTTTCGGGAACCACCACACCGTGCTCGGACCCGGATCGCTTTCGTCCCAGACCCGACCGGAGTCGAGTTGAAACAGCAGGCCGCCCTGCGTGTCGTCAACAGCGACCGCAACCGGCCCGTCTATGAGCCACTCGGCACGGCCGTCGAGGTCGATCTGCCACACGCCTTGCCCATTGCGCACGAGGAAGGTTGCGTCGGCGGCCGCCGGGGGGATCGCAACCGTGGTCGATGGCGTCACCAGGGTCGTGGTGCTGGTCGTGGTGCCCGGGTCCGCGGTCGACGTCGATGGCACGTCGCCGGGACTCGTGGTCGAGGTATCCGTCGGGTCGGCGCCGCTGCAACCGGCGACGAGCAGCAGGCATGCCAAGAGCATTCGCGATCGCCGCTCGAACATGCGTATCACCACCTCGGCGGGGAGCCCCGCATCGCAGGACTCCCCACCATCGTGGAACTCGATCCGGTCTCGTTTCAGAGCCGTGTGCCCCTACCTGGTAACGACGATGGGACGTCGTTGGTTTCGGGCGGCTGCCGAACGCCCCTGCCTCGCTGAGGCCGTCGCCAGCACAATGGATGGGCTGATGCGTATCGCTCGCATGGTTGGGGTCGCGTTGGCCGGCGCACTCGGCGCCATCACAATCGCCGGTGTCGGCCTGGTCATCGGCGCCGCGATCTGGCTGGAGTTGTTCCTCGAGTGCGATGATCCTGTCGCTGCGTTCAGCGGCTGCTCGAAGTCCGAAAACCCGTTCCTGATCGCATGGTTCATCCTCACAGCCGCGGTGCTGATGATCGCGGTGCTGCTGATCGAATCCGTATTCATCCGGCGGCTCGTCTCGTGGGCACGCGAACTCGAACCGCAACGGGATGGCCGCCGTCTGGGCAAGCCCATTGCCGTCTCATGCGTTGCCGTGCTGCTCCTTGTGGTCATCGGCTCGGCGCTCGGTGGTGCACTCCCGAAGATGAACCGTGGCGATTCCGAGGGTGCCGACCGGACGACGACGGCCGGCCCGATCGTGCGTCATCCCACCACCCGCACGCCGGTCACTGCTGCGCTGCCGGACGTTGCCGCTTCCACGACGCAGCCGACCCGCCTTGCGTGGTTGCGAGCCGATGGTCTGGGCCCGGTGGACTTTGGCGCCCCAACCGATGTTGCGATCGTGGAGTTGGCGGCGGAGCTCGGTCCGCCTGATCGCAGTACGACGCGCTTCTTCACCTTCTACTCCTGGGATGCGTATGGCCTGACCGTCGCCTTCGATGACTACAAGTTCCACCGCAACGACGGTGTCGAGCACCTCGTCGGGTGGTCGCTGTTCGGAGAAGCATCGCCGCTGACCACCGCAGGAGGGGTAGGCCTCGGCTCGCGTCTCGAGGACGTCCGACGAGAGAACGGTGGCGCACCGACTTCGCCGATCGCCGATGAAGAATGCATGCCGCCGTGGTACGTCTGGGTGCGGGCTCCAGTCGGGGACGGCCAGGTCTTGGCCGGCTTCGATGCACCCCCGGACGAGAGTGGTCGCATCAACCTCCTTCAGGCCGGCGCCTCCGAAGGCTGTTGACTCGGACACAGCGGTAGTGGAGGCGGGCCTCCGTCCATCGGTCGGAATGCGATCGAGATGGGGCAGGTTGGCGACACCATGACGTCCTTCATCACCTCAACGGTCATCGAGGCTCCACACGATCAGGTGTGGGCGGCCCTCGCTGACATCGGATCGATCCACGTGTGGAACCCGGGCGTGCAAGCCTCACACACGACATCCGAGGCCGAGTCCGGCCTCGGTGCGACCCGGCACTGTGATCTCGGCGGACGCAACTACCTGAATGAAGAGGTCGTCGACTTCGACGAGGGCCAGCGGATCACTATGCGGATCGTGGACTCGAACATGCCCTTCGAGCGAGCCGACATCCGCTTCCGTCTCCGTGACGATGGCGAGTCGACCCACGTCAGCGTCGAGCCCGAGTACCAACTGAAGTTCGGTCCGATCGGGGCATTGATGGACCGCCTCTTCGTACGGCGCACGTACGAAAAGGGCATGCGCGCCCTGCTGCGTGGGCTGAAGCGCCACGTCGAAGCCGAGGCTCGATCCGCCTAACGAGTCGCCGTCGATTCGGTGCGGCCCGCCGTCCGCCGCAACTGCTTCCGTAGGGAGATCATCGCAACGATGCTCCCGCTGCCAAGCCCGATGAACACGAGCCCGGGCGTGTACTCAGGCTGCGTTCCGAACGCTTCCGACCACGAGGTCGTGAACCAGAGGAGGAGCAAGCCGGAGGCGATGCACAGGGTGCCGAGTGTGCCCGCCGCAATGGTGGCGACCTTCAGCAGGAGTGTTCGAGTCGTGGTTTTCATGGGCTCACCGTATGGCCGCATTCGCCATCGGTCAGTGGGGGACGGCCCCTACCGGGCCCCCATTCATCCCCAACGAATAGTCCCCCCTTTGGGTGTCGGGTTGCGCGACTGGCCCGACGCCCTTGGCGTTCTTCCTCTTGGATCCCCCTCCCTTTCAGGGAGGGGTGGCCTCGACGAAGTCGAGGTCGGGGAGGGTTTCGAGGTCACTCCGACTGATGTGCAATCCGTCGTCGACACGTTTCGGAAC
>JASJAX010000031.1 GCA_030066755.1 Acidimicrobiia bacterium | reverse complement strand
GAGTACGAGATGTCGCTGTAGGAGAAGACGCACTCGTCGACGCCGTGCTCGGCGATGAGGCGAGGAAGATCCTCCTCGGCGTAGATCGGGATACCTTCGGGATAGAGCGGGCCGGCGAGACCCGGCGGGTACGTGCGTCCTTCGATTCCCGGGATCTGCTCCGCGGTGAAGGCCACCACTTCGACCGACTCATCGGTCCGGTAGCGAGTGTTGAAGTTGTGGAAGTCGCGTCCGGCGGCTCCGATGATGATCACTCTGCGGCGTCCCACTCAGGCTCCTTGGGGTCGTTTGGCGGACAGCCCCCGATCCTACCGACGCACTGCCTGCCGCTTGCCTCGTCTGCTCGCAAGGTGAACTGCCGCTGCCCCAACACGCTGCCCGACAGCGTCGGGCCTAGCCTTGCCGCAGCTCGGACGGAGGTCGACGTGACCAGAAGCGAGATGTGGCGCACCGTGTGGCGCATCGTCGCCCTGACGGTGCCTTGGGGCGCGTTCGCAGGCCTCGGGATCGGCCTTGCCATCGGCGACGGTGGCGTGCGTTCGATCCTCGCCGGTGGCCTCATCGGCCTGCTCATCTCGATCGGGATGGTGACGTTCGACGCAAGTTGGGGAGTCGGCCTGATCCCGCGGGGATGGCGTGAGTCACCGTTCCTCGTGGTTCTGGTCTCGAGGAGTCTCGTGTGGCTCCTGGTCATCGTGATCGGGATCGTGGTGCCGCTGACTCTGGTGGCCGATGTCCCGGTGGACGACCTGACCGGGTCGACGGTCGTCTGGTCCGTTGTCGTGAGCTTCTTCGTCGCGCTGCTGATCAACTTCCTTGCGCAGATCAACCGGCTGCTCGGGCGGGGCGTTCTCGTGCGGCTCATCCTCGGGCGGTACCACCGGCCCCGCGAGGAGGTGAGGGCGTTCCTTCTCGTCGATCTGCGGGAGTCGACCCAGATCGCCGAGCGGCTGGGCAACCTTCGCTACCACAGCTTCCTGAAGCGCTTCATCGGGGACGTCACCGGGGCGGCCCTGCGCCACGGTGCAGAGATCTACCGATATGTCGGCGACGAAGTGATCCTGACGTGGGATGAGCGTCGGGCAGTGCGCAACGCCGACTGCCTGCGAACGGTCTTCGCAATGGAGAAGGCCCTCGATGCTGGCCGGGACGAGTACGCGACCGAGTTCGGCGTCGTCCCGACGTTCTGGGCGGGATTGCACATGGGCCCGGTCGTCACCGGTGAGATCGGCGGCGTCAAACACGAGATCGCCTATCTCGGCGACACCCTCAATGCGGCGGCTCGGATCGAGCAGGCATGCCGCGACTTCGGGCGGGCATTCCTCGCATCGGCCGATGTGGTGAACGCTCTCGACGTCCCGACCGGCATCACTGTCGAGAGCCTCGGACCGATCGAGCTCCGCGGAGTCGGTTCGAACGTCGAGCTGATGGCCGTCACCGCGGCGGACTAGCGCCGACAAGCGCTCAACCAACCGACCGACCCTCAGTCGGCGCCGAGCTCTCGACCCGCTCGCAACGCTTCGCGCCAGCCGAGCTTCTGGGTGGCCCGGGCAACGCCTCCGGTGTAGATCCAGCCGGCGAGGCGCAACATGCCGTAGATGCCGGCAATCATGATGACCAGCGCCAACGCCACCTCCCAAGGCGCCGCCCATCCCCGCACGATGCGTCCCGGGAGCACCAGCGGTGCCCACAACGGGATGAACGAGATCACCTGCAGGAAGACCGTGTCGAAGCCCTCGCCGAACGAGACCAGCCCGACCATGTATCCGATCACGAGGAAGATTGCGAGCGGTCCCATCGTGCTGCCGGCCTCCTGCGTGTTCGACCCGAGTGAGCCCGCGGCGGCGTACAGCGATCCGTAGAAGGCATATCCGAGGAGGAACCACAGCACGACCCAGAACACCGTTGTACCGCGCGCGCTCGGCAGACCAATGCCATCCGAAACGATGCCGTAGCCCAGCGCCAGCAAGCCAACCCCGGTGATCTGCGCCAGACCCAGCGAACCGATGCTGAAGACCTTCGCTCCCATCAGCTGGTGGGGGCGGATCGCGCCGAGCAGTACCTCGACCACACGGTTCGCCTTCTCCTCGACGACCGCATAACCGATCCACTGGCCGTACGCGAGGATCGCACCGAACATCGCGATGGTGGCGATCACGGCGATGGCCTCGTCCGCCTCGGAGGAGTCCTCGGGATCCATCGGGTTGGCTTCTCGGAAATCGATCCGAGGCGTCAACAGACGTTCCAGATCGGAGGCAGAGATACCCAACTCGCTTGCCTGCTGTCGGGCTTGCGCATTGGCAAACGCCCGGTAGATGCCGTCGCCCACCGGGTCCTGCACACCGTCACCCCAGACGATGGTGTCGTCATCGATCGCCGCAACGTTGATATCGCCGTCACGCAACGCCGCCTCCGCAGCTGCGGCCGTTGCAAAGGGGACGAACTCGACCACGATCTCGTCGGGGACGAACACCATCACCTCGCGAGCGAACGTCGGCGGGGTGGTGCCGGCGGTGCCGACTCGCTGCGTTGCAGGGCCCGACGACTGATCGGCAGCGACAGAGGCGATCGTGAGCGCGGCCGCAACGACAACGAAGATGATCGCCGACGAGATCAGGAACGGCTTCTTCCACGCTCGGTACTCGCGACCGATGATCACCCGGAGCAACGTCCAGTCCTTCACGATGCAACCACCTCCCGGAAGATCTCCGAGAGCGGCGGCGGCTCGACGACGAACTGGGCGACCGTGCCCGCCCTAGCTGTGGTGGCGGCCAGAACTGCCACGTCGACCCGATCGTCGATGAGGAGGCGCGCTCCATCAGTGCGATCGTCCACGACGTCGATGTGATCCAGGTTCGAGGTCCATCGGTGATCGAACGGTCCGTCGAAGACGACATCGAGATACCGTCGCGGCGACTCGGCGCGGATGTGGTTCACTCTGCCCGAGAGGATGACTTTGCCGTCATTGATGATGACGACGTCCTCGCACAGTCCCTCGACCACGTCGAGTTGGTGGCTCGAGAACAACACCGCCGAGCCGCTGGCCGCACGATCCCGCAGCACGCCCGCCATGGTGTGCGCTGCGATGGGGTCGAGCCCGGAGAACGGCTCGTCGAGTACCAGCACCGGAGGGTCGTGGATGAGGGCCACGATCAGCTGCACGCGTTGCTGGTTGCCGTGCGAGAGATCCTCGACCTTGGCGTCGGTGCGGTCGGCGAGATCGAAGACCTCGAGCCATACATCGGCGGCCGCTTCAGCCTCCCCGCGTTCCAGACCGTGGATCCGCCCGAAGTAGACGACCTGCTGTCGCACCGGCATCTTGGGATAGAGCCCACGTTCCTCCGGCATGTACCCGAAGGTGCGGCGAACGGCCTGGGACAGCGGATGGCCCTGCCAGGTCACGGTGCCGCCGTCCGGCCTCACCAGCCCAAACACGCTGCGCATCGCGGTGGTCTTGCCCGCCCCGTTCGGTCCGAGGAATCCGAGCATCTGACCCGGCGCAACCTCGAACGAACAGCCGTCGAGGGCGACGACATCGCCGAACCGTTTCTCGAGAGCGTCGAGCAGCAGCATCCCACCACGACCGTCCTCCACGCAGCTGGCAATCGCCAGGGGCCATTGGACTCAGCGGCGGGCGAGCGTTTGGCCGGCTACTCGCCTCGCACGCCGGTGACGACGAGCTGCTTGTACGGCTTGCCGACGGAGGCCTCAGCGAATCCCGCCGCGAGCAGCTGATCGACCACGCCACTGGCCCTGGCTCGGTCGAGCCCGTGCACACCCTTCGTGTCGTCCTCGATGATCAGGAACCGGCCTCCGGGTCGGAGCACCCGCAGGCATTCTGCGATCCCTTGGTCGGGATGCTCCCAATGGTGGAAGGCGTGGATGGTCCAGATCCGATCGAACTCGCCGTCGTTGAACGGCAGATCCTCGGCACCGGCAGCCAGGAACTCGGCGTTCGGGACCTTCTGCGAACGTCGCCGTGCGATCTCGACCATGGCGTCGCTGCGATCGACCCCGACGGCCCGCGCCACGGACGGGGCGGCCGCACGGACGGCGGCGCCGGGACCGCACCCGATGTCGAGCACCGCATGGGATGAGGCGAGATCGGCAATCGACGGCAGCCGCCGGTTCGACCGCGGGTTGCGGCCGATCAGGGAGTAGATCTCGCTCTTGAATCGCGACCAGGGTGCGTCGTCGGCCATGGCGTGATTCTGGTCGACCGACCGGCCGTATGCACCGGCAGTGCAATCAGGCGAGCAGCTCGGCGTATCGGTGGCGCATCACGAACTTCGGCGTGCGGTCGAGCTTGAACAGGCCCCAATGCTTCTCCGGCTCCATCGGATCCTCCGAGCCCTTCCACGGCTCGTCGAACGCCTCGAACACGAAGGTGAGGATCTGCTCGCTCGTGGTCCACGCCATCAGGCTGTCGTAGTAGAGGGCTTGAATCTCCTCCGAAACGGCAGACGGCTCGATGCCGCGTCCGTTCGAGTTGGTCGTCCACCCGGCCTCGGTGAGCACCACCGGCTTGGAGGGGTAGTGGTCCGCCACGGCGCGGTAGGTCTCCTCCGTGAACCTGATCGCCTCGGCGATGCTTCGGTTCTCCCACACCGGGTAGGTGTGCACCGAGATGAAGTCGAGCTCGGCGGCGAGCGGCTCCAGCTTGTCGAACCAGGGGACGAAGTTGTCGCACGACGTGATCGGCTGGTCGACCGCACGCTTGATCTTTCGGGCGTGTTCGATCATCCGATCGACGGGCACGAGGTGATCGCTCCAGCTGACGCCTGCTTCATTGCCAACGGCGACCGCAAAGACGATGTCGCGGTATCGGTTCGCCAGAGCGATCGCCTGGTCGACCTGCTCGTCGTTGCTCCGCCGATTGGCTTCGAGCGTTTCGTCGTCGAACCACGCGCCCCACGGACACTCGGGGTTGCTCATCTCGGCGGCGTAGTCGATGCCGAGCATGACCTTGAAGTCCAAACCGCGACGCTCGATGACGTCGAGCACGATCTCGGCATGCTGGCTGGGATCGAACAGCCGCAAGTAGTCCCAATGCTTCTCGAGGATCAGGAGGTCTTCTTCGACCTCAGCGTGGGACGGGTACTCGTTGGTCCGGGGGTTCTGGTTCTCCCGGTACCCCGAGTAACAGATGCCGTTCCCGTGCGGGAGCTGCAGCGATGGACGGCTCGAACTCGTCGTTGGTGTCTCGGGCATCTCGGGCTTCCCCTCTGTCTTCGGCGCGGCCCAGTCGGGGCCGTCTGCTCGGTGCTGCTCTTCGGCGCGCGACTGAAGATCCAGCACAACTGTTGGATGCCCGATGCACAGCCGACAAAGCCTCACTACGACGCCGTTCCATCCCCGGCATGGGGCGGCGGCGACTCTAGAGGATGAGTCGGAGCCGTCAAGTGATTGCTGCGATCGGCGTTATTCGGCGGAGATCCAGGCGAACACCTCAGCCGCCAACGGTTCGGCGCTCTGCTCGAACGCGTGGCCGTCTTGAAATGCACGAAGACGAACGGAGGACGAGCCGGCCGCAACGAGCTTGCGATACACGGGGAGGACGTGCGCTTCGATCGTTACGTAGGGGTCGTCCCATGCCCCGATAATGAGGACATCTCGATCGGTCAGGGAGCCTGCGACTCGACGAAGGTCGTAGGGGTCGGCGTTGCGCTCGAGCTCCGCCACGCCCCGCTCCTCGGCGAACCGAACCGGACCTGCGGGAGCACCGAGTTCCTGAAAGCTCGTATCGATCATCTCGGCAAAGGCGGCGTTCCGTCGGTACTCGCGCATGAACTCGCCGTGGTCGGTCCCGGCGATCGAGCAGACGCGTCGGATCTCAGGATGGGCGGCGACGTAGGCGAGCGCCATCCCACCGCCGTAGCTGTACCCCACCGGAATCACCGCCCCGGGTCCGATCCCGAACCGCTCCTTGACCTCAGGCCGGGCGAGGAACTGGAAGGCGGCATCGATGTCCTCGATCGTGTGGGCGAGGCTGTACATGCCCCCGCTCTCGAAGGTGCCCCGGTAGTTGAACATCAACGATTGCACGCCATGGTCTGCGAGGTGTGCGCCGAGACCGAGGACGTCGTCCTCGTTGCCCGGAAACCCAGGGAGCAGCAGCACCGTCGCAATCGGCGGTTCGACGGCGGCACCGAAGAATCTGCCGCGGACCGTGTGGTCGCCACTGGTGAACTCGACGGGCTCGCTCATCATCTGCTCCAAGCCGACGCACCCAGTATTGCGTTGGCGGCACACCGCGCGCCGATGCTCGCCTACTCGGCGGTCATCACCGTCAGCGACCACGCTCGCAGGCTGAAGGTCGTCGGCAGGCCCGCGGGCTTCCACTCCACGGTGACCGTGTGGTCGCCAGCCGGCACCCACTTGGCCCACCGCATCGAATGGGCCGCGTACTGATCGTCGATGTGACCCTTGGGGAGGTCCGGCGAGTAGTCGGAGTCGAAGATGACCCTTCCTGGTTGGGCCTTCTTGCCGTCGACCATCACACGCACCATGCAGCGGGCTCGCGGGTTCTCGATCGACTCACAAAGGCTGGTCGCCATGAAGTCGACCACCACTGTCGCGTTGGTCTCGGTCGAGACCGTCACCTCGGCGTCTTCGATAGCCACCCAATCGCTCGTCCCCACAAGGCCGGAAGCATCGTTGGAGGTCTTGATCGTGAGTTCCCCAACCACCCCAGACCGCTCCCGAGTGATCGCGACCGCGGTGGTGGCAACGAACACGACAACGAGAACGGAAGCAAGCAACGTGAGAAAACGGCGACCTCTCGCCCGACTCTGCTGTTGATCACCCATCACGACTCCTCCACCGTCATCACGCTCAACGTCCAACTCTGCAGCGCGAACGTCCCTCCGCTGTATGCAGACGACCGCTGCCATTCGAGGTGGACCGTGTGTTCGCCTGGCTCCACGGCCTTCGCCCACCGGAACGAACGCGCCGCAAACTGATCACCGTCTACCTGCGCGCCTCCGGTCGCCCAGCGGAATAGATCCGAATCGAACACCATGTGGCCTGGCTCAGCCCTCGTACCGTCAACACGAGCCCGCATGGGGCACTTCGTTCGAACGGTCCCGTCGCACTTGCTCGAGGCTGCGAAGTCGATGATCAAGATGGCCGGTCGATCGACGGTGACGCTCAGCTCAGCGCCGTCGATCGGCGTCATCTCGGTGGCTCCTGTCGCCTCCCACGGGTCACTGCTCGTCTTGACGACGATGTCGGTGACCGTGCCGCTCCACTGCCGAGTGGCGCCCACCGCCGCTGTTGCCGTCGCGCCAACGGCAGCGACTGCGACCAGCGCGATGACCCATCTCCATCGTTTGGTCAACGTATCCCCCTTTCCCCTACCTGCCCGTTCGTGTGCCACTCAACCCAACCCTCACGTGAAGGCGTAGAGCCGAGTGTCACCATCCTCTCGGAGCGGCTCGATGCCGTCGAAGGCGAACACGTTCGACACCACTCGTGCGCCCGGCTGCAACTCGCTGCGGAGCTTGTCGACGAGTCGGAGGTTCGTCTCGGGGAGGAGGTAGCACGTGACCACGTCGGCGTTGCTCAGGTCATGACTGAAGAAGTCTCCAAAGCGCACACTCACTTGCCCCCGGCATCGCAGCACGGTGATCAGGACCTGGCACCACAGGTATCGGAGCGGATCGACCTCGATCCCGACTGCGGTTGCACCGTACCGGCGGGCGGCCGTAACAATCACACGGCCATCCCCACAACCGAGGTCGTAGACGACATCCCCCGGTGAGACCTCAGCGAGATCCAGCATCCGCCGCACCGCCGGCATCGACGCCGGCAACCAGGGCGCCCCGTAGTAGTGCGTCCAGACGACGGACACGGCAATGCCGAGCGTGACGACGACGATGACAGCGGCCATGGTCGGCGACTCTACGGCGAAACCGAGCCTTCCGAATCAGCCTTGCGCTACCGGTCGATGCGCATCGAGCAGCGAGCCCACGACCCGGGCCGTCGCGTAGAGCTGCTCCGGCGGGGCTTCGGCCCGAATCGACGCAGCGACGCCGATCAACGCACTGGTGAGGAAGCCGGCCAGCTCGTCGACATCTGCCGCCTCACCGAGATCTCCCGAATAACGGGCGTTGCCGAGGGCGTTTCGGAACGCCTCGTTGATTCGGTCGAGATACGCCGCAGCAAAACGGCCGCTCGCCGGATCGAGGGCGCCTCGTTCGACCGCGGTGTTGCACATCAGGCAGCCGCGCCCGTTGAACCAGCCTTCGCTCGCCGAGGCATACCCCGTGAACGCCTGCTGAATCGCTTCGATGCCGGCATCCGACGCCTCGATCGGGGAGAGCACTCGCGTGAGGTGATGGTCGTTGTAGTGCTCGAGCGTGGCCTCGAAGAGCTCCTGCTTCGACCCGAACTCGGCGTACATGCTCTTGCGGTTCACACCCAGTTCCTCCACGAGCTCCGCTGTGCTCGTGCCGTTGAATCCCTGGCGGCGAAACAGTTCCACAGCCCTATCGAGGAGCTCGGTGCGGTCGTACTGCTTGGGCCTGCCCATGGGTTTCTCCGGTTTCGACTTGACACAGAGTAATCGATCAGTTACTTTTTGTCCAGCGTAAGTAATCGCACGATCACTTACCGAGGAGAACCGGCCGTGAAGGCGGCCCCAACCACAAGGAGATGGAGACCATGGACAGCAACCACGTCACCGTGATGTACAAGTGGACGGCACAGCCCGGCAAGCTCGAGGAGCTCGCAGCGATCTACACCGACGTGACCAAGGCAATGGAAGCCAACGAGCCCGGCGCCGAAGCAGTGCACATCTACGTGTCCGAAGCCGACAACGCCGTGTATGTTCGGGACGAGTTCAAGGACGCCGCCGCCATGGGGTTCCATCTCAGCACGACCGCAGCAGCCCACTTCCCCCAACTGATCGCCATCGCCACGCCCGGACCGTTCTTCTTCCTCGGCGACGTTCCCGACGAGATGAAGCAGGCCACCGAGCAGATGCAACTCGGCGGCGAGTTCGCCACCCACGCTGCCGGCTTCGATCGCTGAAGCGCCTCGACCGACCGCCCCTCGGACACGACTGGAGCACACCACATGACCGTCAACCATCCCCTCGCCGATCACCTTGCACAGCCGTCACGTATCGGCGACGAGGTCTCCATCACGGGCAAGTGGGTCCCCAGCAAGCCCGGGGGGCGGTTCCGCTCCACCGAAGAGTCCCGCGAGATGCTCCAGGAGTGGGAGGACATCCACCAGGGCGCCCGAGCCGACACCGGCGTGCTGTCAACGGAGATCAACCACGCCGTCGGTGAGGACGCCATGCTGGTGCACCACGTGTTCGAGAACGCCGACGCCCTCGTCCACTACTTCTCCACCACGGCCACCGAGCACATGGGTCCGTTGACGGCGGTAGCGAGGCCGGACCTGCATCTCGTCCGAGGTCTCGAGGTGCCGTCGCAGGCCCGGGAGGCGGTTGCGGCCAAGGGCGTCAACGCCGCATTCGGCGAGCACCTCTTCAGCTTCGTGAAGGACGACTACCGCATGCCCGACCCGGCTTCGGCGGTCAACGTCACGGCCAAGTGGACGACCAAGCCCGGCGACACGTCCAAACTCGATGAGCTGATCCATTGGTGGCAGCAGGTCGGTACCGATGCCTTCGATCTCGAAAAGGGCATGGTCCGCTTCGAGACGTATCGGGTAGTCGGCGAGGACGCGCTCATCATCCACGAGGTCTTCGAGGACAGCGCCGAGCTCAAGTTCCACCTCACGAAGGGCACGGCCGATCGCTACAAGAAGCAGATCGACGAGATCGCCGAACCGGAGCGCTACTTCTTCCGAGGGCCGGTGTCGTGGACGATCCGCACGTACTCCAAGTTCATGCACCTGCCTGCCACCTACTCGAGCCGGGGCAGCCACTTCACCCGCGGGAGCGGCAGCATGAGCGACGGCACGATCTGAGGCCGCCTCGAACCGACCGCGGACGCCGAGGTCAGTCCTGACCCGCGTGGGCCGGATCGTCGATGACAGGAATACCTTGGTCCGGGTGGAGCACGGCTCCGCCGTAGGCCCTGGAGAGGTTCTCTGGGGTGATCACCTGGTCTGGCGTCCCAGATGCGATCACGACGCCATTGACGAGAATCACGTGATCGGCAACCTGCGCCTCGGTCAAGTCGTGGGTGGTCACGACGACGGCGCAACCGTCTTTGACCTCGTTGTGGATCACCTGGTCGATCGCACGAGCCGTTGGGAGGTCGATTCCCGAGAGCGGCTCATCGAGCAAGAGGATGCCGTGATCCTGCGCAAGGCCTTGAGCGAGGAAAGCTCTCTGGCGCTGGCCACCCGACAACTCGTCCAGGTGGCGACGACGGAACTCAGTAGCGCCCGTGCGGTCCAGCGCGGAGCGGATACGGCCCCGATCCTTGCCGGTCAGGCGGGAAAACCAGCCCGCCGTGGCGTAGCGACCCATCGTCACGACCTCCTCCACCGTCACCGGCACGTTGTCGGTGACCTTCGTGGTTTGGAGAACGTAGGAGATGCCGTCTCGGCCGGTCCGGCCACCCGACACTTCGACCGTGCCCGACAAGGGGGCGAGGAGGCCGGCGATCGCGTTGAGGATCGTCGACTTGCCCGAGCCGTTGGGGCCGATGACCGCAGTGATGCCCGGCCTCGGGATCGTGAAGCTCGACCGGTCCACGGCGATGTGTGCCCCGTAGCCGAGCACGACATCGGTCGCTATGACAACGGCATCGCTCATGCGCACCGGGCGCAATGGCCCTCGATCTCGAGCGCGTGGTTCAACTCGGCAAACGATGCGGCCCGGGCGACATCGGCCACGATCTCCTGAAGGCGGCGCTCGATGGCATCGTCCGCTTCGAGATCCTGAACGCGGCCACACCCGATGCACACCAGGTGATGGTGGTGTCCGCTCAGCCATTCGGCGAGCTCATAGCGCGTGAGTCCGGGTGACGAGTAGTGCGGAGCGAGCACACCAACCTCCTCCAGGACGGCCAAGGACCGGTACAACGACGAGAGTGGCACCGACTCGCCAATCGCCCGACTCAACTCGGCGGCTGAACGCGGGCCATCGGCTTCCGCGAGAGCACCGATGACCACGCGACGACCCTTGGTGTATCGGATGTCGGCTTCGGCGAGCCGGCGTTCGACCTGACGATCGAGGGTGGGCGCAGTGATGGTGAGCTCCTTTTGCTAATGATTCTCATTCGAGTATCGTCGGCGGGCAATCCGAGATCAATTCTCATTATAGGCAAAGAAATGAGAGCATCCATGAACCGGCTGAAACTCCTCGCACTGCTCACGGTGATGACCATGGTCATTGCCGCGTGTGGCGACAGCTCCGACGCAGACGGCGCAGACTCCACTCAAGCCTCCGGTGGCGCAGCGGCGCAATCAGATGGCGCGGCGTCGCAATCCGATAACGGGGCGACGCAATCTGATAACGGGGCGTCGCAATCTGATGGCGAGCAACTGTCCGTTGTCGTAACGACGACCATCTGGGGGGACATCGTCTCGAACGTGACGGGGGGCAATGCTGCCGTCGAGGTTCTGCTTCCGATCGGAGCCGATCCCCACGACTACCAGCTGTCTGCGGCTCAGGCGGCAATGATGCAGGAAGCCGACCTGGTGGTTGTGAATGGCCTGGCCTTGGAAGAGGGACTGCTCGACGTCATCGAGGGCCTCGAGGCTGATGGGGCCAATATCCTCGAACTCGCCGACATGCTCGATCCCATCGAGTTCGGTGAGGGTGGTCACGACCACGACGACCACGACGAGGACGGCGACCACGGCGACGAAGAAGGCCACGACCACGGCGACGAAGAAGGCCACGACCACGGCGACGAAGAAGGCCACGACCACGGCGACGAAGAGGGCCACAAGGACGAGGACGACGACCATGGCGACGAAGAAGGCCACGACGGCCACGATCACGGCGATGAGGATCCGCACGTGTGGATGGATCCCTTGCGTGTCGCCGATGCGGTTGAGCTGATCGCCAGGGAACTCGCCAATCTCGACTCGTCGGTCGACTGGATGGCCAATGCAACGGCCTACGCCGACGAGCTCAGGGCAGTGGATGCCGAAGTTGTGTCGATGCTGGCCGCGGTGCCCGAGGATCGACGGAAGCTCGTCACCAACCACGACGCATTTGGCTACTTCGCCGAGCGGTACGGCTTCGAGGTTGTCGGCACCGTCATCCCGGGCGGCTCGACCCTCGCCGACCCGAGCTCAGCAGAACTCGCCGAACTCGTTGATGTGCTGGTCGATGAGGACATCAACGTGATCTTCACGGAGTCCACCGAGCCGGCGGCGCTCGCTGAGGCACTGGCCGACGAGGTTGAAGGCGTCACCGTCGTCGAGCTGTTCACCGGATCACTCGGCGCAGCTGGCTCTGGCGGTGAGACGTATCTCGATTACGTACGCACGAACGCGTCGCGAATCACCGACGCCCTTTCGTGACCGCAGACATTCCCGAGTTGCCGGTCGGACCAGCGGAGGTCCGGCCGGCAACCAACAGTGATCTCACACCGATCACGGTCTGGCCCGGCGCGGGTTGCGTTCGACGCACACGTGGTGCGGCCGAGATGGCGCCGACCCGATCGACCTAGTCTGACCCAAGCATGGACTGGTTGATCGAGCCCTTCGACCTGGCGTTTCAGCAACGAGCGCTGTTCGGCGGCGCACTGGCATCCGTTGGACTGTCACTCGTCGGGACGTGGGTCGTGGTGCGCGGTATGAGCTTCCTCGGCGACGCTCTGGTGCACGGCGTCATCCCGGGCATTGCGCTCGCGGTCCTCCTGGACTTCAACACGATGCTCGGCGCCGCGCTTGCCGCTGCCGTCATGATCGGCGGCATCAACCTCGTACGGAGGCAGACGACCTTTTCGGAGGACACCTCGATCGGCCTGCTCTTTGTGGGCATGCTTGCGCTCGGGGTCATCCTGATCTCGCGCACCGACTCCTATCAAGGCAGCCTGACGGGGATTCTGTTCGGGGACGCCCTGGGCGTGACGGCCGGGGACATCCGAGTCCTTGCCGCAGTCGCAGCTATCGCGCTCGTCGCGACCATCGTCTTCTACCGCCCCTTCCTGGCGCTGTCCTTCAACGAACAGAAGGCACAACTGCTCGGCTTCCGACCCAAGCTGACCCACGCCCTGATGCTCAGTCTCATGACCTTGACGATCGTCGCCTCGTTCCAAACGGTGGGAACGCTGCTCGTGTTCGGCTTGCTCGTCGGGCCGCCGGCAACTGCGGCGCTGCTGGCGAGACGACTCCCGACCATCATGGCCACCGCGACCTTGATCGGCGTGTTCTCCGTCGCCGCCGGACTCGTTGTGAGCTTCCATGCCGACATATCCGGCTCGGCGACCATGGCAATCATGCCGATTGTGCTCTTTTTCGTCGTGCTCGGGGTGCGGGCCGCGGTCGATCGGGCTCGGCAAAGGGCCGCTCAGCTGGATCGACCGACCAGCGATACGGAGAGCAACGGCGTGCCGGCCGGCTTCACGCCTACCGAGTGAGGGCGCCTCAGCTACAGCAGGTGTGGGCGAGCGAAGGCGCCCGCCACGTCGTCACGGCTGCGTAGCCGGCGATGCCAGCGATCACGAGCGCTGCGATCGGGTCCGCCCACCACCATCCGAGCAGGAGATTCAGCCCGAGTCCGACCAGCAACGCAGCGGACAGTGCGGTACAGAGATCGGTCTGCGTCGCCTCAGCAGCTGCGGCGCGCGACCCAAGAACCGGTGCAACCCTCCGCTTCGCCCGAGCGATGATGGGCATGACCGCAAGCGAGATGGCGGCTAGAGCGACCCCGACGACTGAGGAATCGGGGGCGCGGCCTCCGATCAGACTCGACGACGCGCCAAACGCAACGTAGACGGCAAGAGCGGCGAAGGAGATGGCAACGAGCCGCTGCGCCAGGCGGTCATCCTCGTCTCGACAGTCGTCCCGATCCTCGCGAGCGAGGCGCCACGTCAGGACGAGAGCGGCCGACACCTCGATTCCCGAGTCGAGCCCGAAACCGATGAGGCTCACCGACCCCGCCGCAATCCCGGCCCCGATGGCAACGAGGCCCTCGATCGTGTTCCAGCCGATGGTCAGCAGGTTGAGCATGCGTGCGCGGCGCACCGCGTGCGGCCGGGACAGCTCAGTGACCATGCGCGCCTTCCAGGATCGATTCCTCCAACGCAGTCGCAACGTCTGCGAGCGCGCCGCCGAGGCGCCGCGTGACGAGCTCGTACTGCACACGCCGCCCTTGTCGCTCGGCAACGACCAAACCGCATCCCCGCAAGCACGCCAGGTGGTTCGACAGGTTGGACCGGCTCGTCTGCGCCAGCTCGGCAAGCTCACTCGGAAAGGCAGGACCCTCCGAGAGACGAAGCAGGATCGTCTGACGAATGGGATCGCTCAGAGCGATCCCGAGCCTGGCGAGCGGAGGCAACGATCGGTGGTCTCGTGATAGTTCATCCACGAATGAACAATCTAGCAGCGAGACCGGAAATCCGACCCCGTTGGGTGGGTCTAGCATCGGCCGCGTGAGACTCGAGTTCCCGCCCGACTTCCTGTGGGGCACCGCCGCGGCGGCGCATCAAGTGGAGGGCGACAACCGCAACTCGGACTGGTGGGCCTGGGAGCAGCATCCCGATTCGCCCCTGACCGAGCCGAGCGGATCCGCCATCGAGCATTACCAACGCTACGCCGACGACATCGCCCTACTCGCGGGTCTCGACCTGCCGGTCTACCGCTTCTCGACGGAGTGGGCGCGCATCGAGCCCTCTGAGGGCGTGTTCGACCCGGAGGCCATCGCCCACTACCGCGACATGGCCGAGGCGGTGCGCAACGCCGGGATGACCCCGATGGTGACGCTCAACCACTTCACCCTCCCGGTGTGGCTGGCCGCCCGAGGCGGCTGGGTGGCCCGGGAAGCACCCGCACTGCTGGCGAGGTACTCCACAAAGGTCGCCGAGGAACTCGGTGATCTCGTCGACTGGTACTGCACCATCAACGAACCCGGCAACGTCGCCTTCGGTGGCTACCTCGGAGCCCTCGACTGGCCACCCGGGACGAAGACGCTCGCCGCCTGGGACGCCGCCATCGATGGGCTCCGTGCGGGGATGGTCACATCGCGAGCCGCAGTGAAGGAAGCCCGGCCCGAGGCAAAGGTCGGCGCCACCCACGCCATGATCGAGTGGGAGTACAACGATGCGGCGCGACCGCTCGTCGAATACCTGCGGACGCAACTGGAGGACCGCTTCCTCGACGCCTCCGCCGAGGACGATTTCATCGGTGTCCAGACCTATACGAGGATCGCCGTCAACGCGCCCGGCATTGCCGCACCGTTGACGCGAGCGCTGGTCGGGTCGGCCTCGGTCCGGAAAACGGTCCTGCCGCGGCTCATTCGGTTCGCCATCCGAATGGGCGAGCGGGGAATGCCCAATACGCGGACGACCGATATGGGCTACGAGTACCGGCCGGGAGCCATTGCGGCAACCGTGCGCCGTGCTCACGAGCTCTACCCGGACAAGGACATCCTCGTGACGGAGCACGGCATCGCCACGACGACGGACGAGGAGCGGATCGAGTTCATCCGCGACGGGCTCAGTGCCCTCCATGCGTTGCTCGCCGACGGGGTTCCGCTGCGCGGCTACCTGCATTGGTCAGCGTTCGACAACTTCGAATGGGCCCTCGGCTACGGGATGCGCTTCGGCCTGATCGACGTCGACCGCAGCACGCAGGTCAGAACCCCGAAGCCGTCGGCTCGCTACCTCGGCGACATCGCTCGAGACAACGCCCTCGAGATCTAGGCGGGGCGTCCGCGGGCTAGAGACCGAGTAGTCGCCCGGCGCTCCGTGCGGCTCGTTGGTATGAGTCGACGGCGTCGGAGTAGTCCCCGATTTCGAATGCCGCTCGACCTGCCGCAACGCGTTCCCGGCTCCGCTCGAGAAGTCGAATGTCGCGGCGGCTCGTCGGGTTGAGGGCCTCCGCCCGGGCGAGCAGGTCCCGGACAATCGACTCGGCACTCTGCGCGAGCACCAGTTGTGCTCCGGAGTAGTCGCCGCTGGCACGGTCGAGGCGGTCGACCGCACGACCGAGCTTCCTCACTGCGGCGACGACGTCACCATCGGAGAGTTCGTCGAGTGCTCCCGGATCTCCGGAGGACCCCTCGAGGGCTCGCAACGCTCTCCGTACGCTCCGGTCCTCTCCGTCGGCGGCGAGTTGATCGATCACCTCACGGATCGCACCCTCGGGTGTGAGCACCTCGATCACCGTCGACGCGCACCCTTCGTCACCGGCATCGTCGGCGACACACACCTCGATGGTTACCGAGCCTTCGGCTGCATAGGCGTGCCTACCGCTGAATGGCGACACCACTCCACCAAGCGAGTCGAGCGAATGGGCCCAGTCGATGGTGGCGGTGTGGGAATCGAGAGCGCCGGGGTCGGCGAAACTCACAGCAATCGTGTCTTCGACGTGCGCCACGAACGTGTCGGGCACACGGTCGAGTGTCACGTTGGGTGCGACGTTCTTGACCACGATCGTTGCCGTCGCAGCACACCCCACATCGTCGCCGTCATCGATGCACACCTCGACCGACTGAAGGCCGTCCTGCGCAAAACTCAGGGGGCTCGTGAACGTCTTGTCGTCCTCGATGGCCACGGGTTCTGACGGACCACCGTTGATGGCCACCGTTCCGGACCACACGTCGGCGCCGGGGTCGGTGAACGATCCGGCCAGCTGGAACGGGGTGCCTTCATCCACGACGGCATCGTTCAACTGGACCGTTGGTATGACATTGAAGACGCGGACGGCCAGCTGTCCCGTTGGGGTACATCCCCGACCACCGTCGTCGTCCTCGACGCACACCACGAAGTCGGCGATGCCCTTCGGGAGATCTGAGGTGTCCTGTGCGAACGTCCGCTCGACCTCGAGATGACCCTGGTATGCGGGTGGCAGCACGGTGGTGGTGTACTCGGACGACGTGATCGTGCCGGGCACCCAGTCGGCGTCGACGTTGTAGACATACGACTCGGCGGTCCACTCGTCGGCGCCCGGGTCGCGGAACACGCCCTCGATGGTGAGCGGTGAGCCCTCGAAGACGAGGAAGGGTCCCACCGGCGGTGCGTTCGTGACGACCACGGTAGGAGCGAGGTTGTTCACCACCAGAGGAACGTCGGCGAACGCCTCCGATGAGAAGTCGTAGGTGTCACCGTCGCGCACGAGGAGCCGCACGTCACCGATCAAGCCCTCAGCGGAGCCGTCGGCGAGGAGCGGAGTGTCCGCAGGGGTGAAGACCTGGACGGCGTCTGCCCGGTAGAAGCCGTCGCCGATGTCGCCGAGACCGTCGAACGAGCCGGTCACTTTGTAGAGGAGACCGAGTCCGGGGATGGGATCAGGATCCGTGGATCCCGAGAAGTCGATCACGAGCTCGGAGCCTTCGTCGACGACGAAGCCATCCGGGCCGGCGTTCGAGACCAGGACGGGGGGTCGGTTCTGCAGCTTCAGTCCGTACGCGTTCTTGCAGTTGTTCTCCTCGTCGTGCTCGGCGAGCACCGCATACGGGTCGAGGCACAGGTGGGCGAACGTCGAGTCGGCACGATCGGGGTTGTAGAACTCGGCGACTCCACCGAGGAGTTGTGGACCAATCAGCTGGAGGTCCTCCGGGATGGTGAACTCGTACACGCCGGACTCGCATTCCCCTTCGGCGAGGTCCGGCAGTGCCAGCGGTGGCAAGTTGAGGAACCGCTCTCCGGAGCGCTCGAGGTAGACACCGACGCTCATCTCCCCACCCCATGGGACCTCGGAGCCGTACGGCCGGCAGGCCTCGTAGGTGGTGGAGAAGACATCGCCGCGGCCGAAGATCTCTTCCGAGTCCCAGCGGAGGATTCCTCCACGGAATTCGGCCTCGGCTGCCGGCACCATGCGATGGTTCTCCAGGAATGCGCCGGCGAGGCGAGCCTGCGAGATGGGAAGCATCGCTCGAACGCCGTCGTAGAACTCATCGAGTGAGGTCGGGTGGTTGTGTGAGTCATCAAACGGGTCCGGGTCGTACCCGGTGATCACACGCCAGATGTCCAGGAACGAGAGCTGCGTGGTGTCGCGAGCGAGGTTCTGATCGTGGTCGTCGACGTCGCCGAAGTCGCCGAGGAATCTGGGTGTATCCGAGTCGTACACATCCCACAGGACAGCGCTGGTCCAACCCTCGATCATCTCGAGTTCGCCCTCGTACGGGTGGCCTTCGCGTAGCCCACGACCGTTCTGGAGGTACCAGAGCACATCCTCCTGAGTATCGACCAAGACCATCGGGGGGAACTCGATGCCCTGGTGGAAGTAGTCGACGCCACCCTGCGAGAAGGAACTCGGACCTTCGCCGATGCTCGTCGTGCCGTAGAGCTCCTTCTCTATCACTGCCGCAAGGAACGTTGGAAATCCCTCTGTCCAAGCGACGACACCGAGCTCTGGGAACCACTGACAGTGCCCGGGATCGGGTATCTCGAAGATGAGGAACGTGTCGCTGTCATCGCAGATGCCGTTGTCGTAGGTTGGTGCCGGCGACTCGGCGCTCTCGTACAGCACGTGGTGACCGTATTCATGCAGGATCGTGGAAAGGGCGCGAGGTGAACCATCCCAGGCGTACGGCATCAAGGTCATCGTCTTGAATAGCGAGACGTAGAAGGATGGTCCATCGTTCTCGGCTTCGAGCCGAGCTGTGACGAGGTCCGGGGACTCGAGACCCAGCTGGGAATTGAGCCCGGCCATGAACCGCTGCGCTCGCTCGAGTTGGGTGAAGACGTAGAACCCGGCATTCTCGCGGGGATCGGTCAGCTGCTCGTCGAGGACGTCGCATGATCGTGACCCGTTGAGTGCCGAAATCTCACCGATGTCGCGCGCCTCCCCATCTGCGATGGCGTACGGGCCACGGCGGAAGCAATACCAGATCGGGAGGAGCCCGGGAGGCCCGACTTGGACTCGCGGCGACTGTGCGATGACCTCGACGTCGACCCGCACCAACTCACCTGGGGGCGGGTCGGGCAACACCGCACTGAAGGACCCATCGAAACTCGTTGTGGATGGCTGACAGTCACGGGTGCCAAGCAACCCTCGAACACAGACTTGGACCGTGGCCCCTTCGATGCCTTGGGCGGCGCCATCGGAGTCCTCGTAGACAGCCCGACCGAAGATCGCCGTGCTGCCGTCGCCTGGTTCTGGTGGCGGAGGCGGTGGCGGCGGATTCGTGATCTCGATCGTGACGGTGGCCGTGTCGGTGTTGCCGAATCGATCGCGGGCGACGTAGGTGAAGGTGTCGGTTGCGGTTTCGCCCGGGGTGAGGGCGTCGAAGGCGCCGTTCGGGTCGTAGGTGAACGTGCCGTTTCCGTTGGTGGTGACGGCACCGAGGGTACCGGTGGTGTCGAACGACTCGACGGTGAGTATTGGCTCGGTGCCATCGGTATATCGGTTGTTGATGACTCCGGCGCTCGCTGAGGTGACGGTGTAGCCCTCGCCGACCACGAACACCTCCTCGTCGGGTTCGATACCCAGATCGGCAGACGCGTTCGCGATGGTGGTTGCAGCCGAGATGCGGCCCGGGCCCACACTCGTTCCGGCGTAGGCGCGAACAATCAAGTTCACCTCGACCTTGACCGGGAACCGGGTATCGATGGTGATCGGATTCGTCTGGAGCAGCCTACGGAAGCTGGTCGTCTCCACGATGGCGTTGCCGATCGACCCCAATCGAGCGGTCTGGGACATCAGCCCACCGCCGGGCGGTGTGGCCTGAACAAAGACCGACGCCGAAACGGACCCACCCCCGTTTGCATAGTCCTGCTCGACGATCGACACGGCGGCGTCAACGAGTGCCCGAGCCGAGAACGTCGTCTCGGTTCCCGGACCGGAAACGATGATGTCGTCCCAGGTCAACGTGCCTTCGAAACCACCATCGACTCTCGAATTGAGGTACGAGATGGTGCCATTCACCGACACATCGGCGGTGCCCGACGTTGCCCGGTCGGTTGCGATCACATTTGCCGTGCCCTCGGCTTCCGGCCCGAGATTCGGCGGGATCACCGACGCCAGATTCGTCGGATGGCTGGCGATCTCCTGGCGGATCAGATTGCCGTCGGTGTAGTACGTCTCGACCAGCGTCGTCGGACCGTCGACCTCGGCTACATCATTGGCGAGCACACTCGTCGTGACGAACGGTGTCTCCGGTTCTGTGCTGAAACCCGCACCGCCGTCATCGTTGGCGATGACCGCAGGGACGGCCACCGCTTCACCGGCAAACAGCAGCATTGCAATCAGAGCGACACCGACCGCGATGCGCGAGGCGCGCCAATGCTGAGAGGACGTAACGGTCACGATGACACTCCTCGAGACGTTCAGGACGAGCGGTTGAAAGCTGACATGGGCCGCAGTGTCCGAGACCGACCTTGCAGAAGTCTTGTCGGTCCTGGGATCGTCAGAACTCCCAGTCCACGCAATCGGTCAAGGGAATACTGGGCGGTCTCCGGCTACGGATTCGGGCGTCGGTGATGGCGGCAAGGGTGGTCGCGACGACCTCGTCGGGTACATCGGCCCACGCCATGCGCCATGGCAGCCTGCCCCGTAGGAGATCAGGCCGGACGGGCCATCGAACGGGCGTCGTCGTCGCTGAGGTCCATGTCATGAACGGATTTGGCGTGAAGCTGCGCTTGCCTGATCACGGCCGCCACGTCGGCCCCTCGCAGAACGGTCCCACACGGGCATTCGATGGTCTGTGCACTCATTGCTGTCCTCCCAGGTAGCAGGCTGGATTGCGTTCCTTCCACGTGGCATGCTGGCGCACGCATATTGGCAGATCATTGGAGGGACTTTGGCTCGGCTCTACCTGACCGGTGGACTGCGTCTCGACGGCCCTCAGGCCACCGTCACCGACAACGAGCTGCCCGGTAACCAGGGTCGCATCGCCTTCGCCGCGCTTGCGGTCGAGCGGCGGCCGCTGTCGCATGACCAGCTCGCCGACATCGTCTGGGATGATCACCCACCCGGACAGTGGAAGAGCGCTCTCGCCGCCGTCATTTCGAAGACGCGCTCGCTCATCAGCACCACCGGTCTCGACGGCTCGGCGATCCTCGTCTCCTCGGGCGGAGCGTACGCATTGCGCTGGCCGGCCGACATATGGATCGACCTCGAGGATGCCCTCCGCCGGCTCGACCGGGCCGAAGGTGCGGTACGCCACGGAAACCACGCCGCGGCAGCTCCCGATGCGACCGTTGCCTCGAGCATCCTGCGCCGCCCGTTGCTCACCGGGATCGACAACGTATGGGCGGACCGTGTCCGCGATCGTCTCGCCGATGCGCTGTACCGATGCTCAATCACGCTCGCCACGGCGTGGAATCACCTCGGCGACCACCAGCTCGCTGCCACCGCCGCCCGCACGGCAATCGACCTCGACCCCCTGCGCGAGATAGCCCACCGTCTCCTCATCACCGCCGAACGTGCCCGCGGTGACGAAGGTGCTGCCCTGCGAGCGTACAGCCGCTGCGTCGACATCCTCAGGGACGAGCTCGGTGTAACGCCGTCCCCCGAGACCCTTGCACTCGCCTACGACAGCCGCGCCGACGGCTAGCGGCTCAGGAGCCGAGGCGCCGGCCCCTCACGTTGCGCGCGGCCTACGCTGCTCGTCGATGAACCGGTCACGGGACATGAACGACTTCGTTCGCCAGGCATACGATGCGATCGGCGACGCGTACCTCGAAGTCCGTCGTGGAAACACCCATGATGTCCCTCACTTAGAGGCGTTGACGCGCCGCGTGCGGCCGGGTGGGCGCATCCTCGACGTCGGCTGCGGGCCGGGAATACCGATCGCATCGTATCTGGTGGATGCCGGGTTCCAGGTGCTCGGTATCGACATCTCCCGGGAGCAGGTCAGGCTCGCTCGCGAGAACGTGCCGAATGGCGAGTTCACGGTCCGCGACATGAGCAAGCTCACGGCAGGCGAGTTTGAAGTTGATGCCGTCGTTGCGTTCTACTCACTGTTCCACACGCCACGGGATGACCACCCGGCCCTGCTGAGTGTCCTGCGGACCTTCGTGCATCGAGGTGGATGGCTGCTATGCACTTCGGGCTCCACCGAATGGGAGGGCGAGGAGCCGTTCCTGGGAACACCGATGCGGTGGAGCCACCACGGGCCGGAGGAGTGGATCCGACTCATCGAAGCTACGGGTTTCCGGACCGAGTCGGCTCGCCTCGTCGAGCATCGCTTCGACGACACCCTGGAACACCACCTCGTTGTTCTCGCGGAAGCGTGCTGACCCACCCACCCGCATTGGTAGCGGACGAACTTGTCGGTACCCCTACGCCTCGCCGACGATCGCCTTGGCGGTGCGGACCGTGTACTCCCGAAAGAACTCGTCACCGAACAGCGCTACATGGATCAGCGCCGTCCGGAGCCAGTAGAAGCGCCGCCGCCGCTCATAGCCCGGACGCAGAGGACTACGGCTGGTGTACCTGGCGAACAGGGCGTCCCGCCGTGAATCGAAGACCTCGAGGTAGGCGAGTTCGAGCTCCACGTCCGCGTAGTGGGCTCCCGGATCCAGCAGCCCCGCGATGCGCCACCTGCCGCCGTCGCTCCGCACGATGAGGTTGCCGTCCCACACGTCTCCATGAACGAGGGTCGGCACCCCGGACTCGCTCAGGACCGACGGAGCTACGGCGATTGCGGCGTCCACGAGCTCGAGGCTCTGCGGCGACATCCGTTCGGCGATCATGGGATACCGGCGAGCTTCGGCAAGTCGGTCGACAAACAGATCTGCCCACGTAGCCGATGAAGGCGCGGACCCGACGTCGCCCCACGTGGTGCCCTTATGGCTGTGCAACTCCAGAAGGATCTCTGCCAGCTGGGTATCGAGGTCGGCTCGCTCGCCCGCATCGAGTTCGAGGTTCTTCAGGCAGACGCCGGGGATGTGCTCCAGCAGCAGGAACGCATGTTGGATCAACTGCCCGGAGCTGTCCTGTGAGTACACGGCCGGAACGGGACATGCCGTCTCCGTGCGGAGGTACCGGAGCGAACGTGCCTCAGCAGCGAGGTCGTCGCTTCCGGTTCCATGCACTTTGATGACGGCGCGATGAGGCGGCCGATCGAACTGCAGCGAGAACACCGAGTTGACGAGCCCGCCGTCCAGCCGGCGAATCTCGGAGCACACCACGGGAGCCTCCAGCCAGGCTTCGAGCACGCGCTCGGCCTCGGCGACTGAGAGCTCGAGGTCTGGCTGAGTCTCGATCACGGATGCACGCGGACCCTCTAGTGGTCCGGAACAGCGGGGCCGGAGTCGGGACCGTCACCCGCCAGGTCGAGCCGAGCGACCCGGATCTGCGTCAGTTTGTAGGCGTCGATGGCTTCGACCGTGAGCTCGTGGCCCTGCGACTCGACCCGGGTCCCAACGGTCGGCAGGGTGCCGGTCTCGGCGAGGACGAGGCCGGCAAGCGTCGTCACTGCGCCGTGCCGGAAGGTGAAGCCGTAGTCCTCGAGCAGCTCGGTGAGCGTGGTCTCGCCGTCGAGCGTGGCCGATCCGTCGTCGTGGACGACCGCAGGGAGGTCGTGGTCTCCGGCCGGATCGTCGATCACCTCGGAGATGATGTCGTCGAGGGTGACGAGCCCGATCGTGCTGCCGAGCTCGTCGACCACGAGGGCTGCGTGGACCCGCTCGTTCCGGAACCGGGCGAGGAGGTCATCGGCGGCGGTCTTGCCACCCACGGTTGGGAGGTGCCGAACCAACGCCGTGAGTTCGATGTCATCGTCGGACTGGCTGACCCGCACGAAGTCCTTCACGTGGAGAATCCCGATGACGTGGTCGAGGTCGTCGACGAAGACCGGGTAGCGCGAGGTGGGCGCCGCCTCGATCTGGGCAGCGATGCCGGCTCGATCAGCATCGTGTTCGAGCGCCCGGATGTGCCGGCGCGACGTCATCAGCTCCTCGGCGGTGAGCTCCTCGAGCTCGAAGATGTTGTGGATGATCTCCCGTTGCAGCTCGGGAAGCTCGCCACCCTCGGCCGACTCATCGGTGACGATCGCCAGCTCTTCGGAGCTGTACAACGACAGCGTCTTGTCGGGTTCGGGGATGCGGAGAAGGCGCATGAGCGAGAACGCCGTCCAGTTGAGGGACGCAACCGCCGGCCGGAAGAGGAGGCTGAAGGTCCGCATCACGGGGTTGACCCGCAGGCTCGTTCCCTCGGGCTCGGACAGCGCCAGGGCTTTGGGGATCATCTCCCCGAGTACGACGTGCAGGTACGTGATGATGCTGAGCGCCACGACGAATCCGACGGTGTGCGCCGCCGTTTCGGACAACCCGAGCGACTCGAACGGGTCGTACAGCCAGTGGGCGATGGCGGGCTCCCCGTACATGCCGAGACCGATCGAAGCGAGAGTGATGCCGAGCTGGGCCACGGCGATGTAGCCGTCCTTGCCCGTGGGGCGATCGAAGACGCCGAGGAGCCACCGCGCCGCACGATTGCCGTCGTTGGCCATCGCGTTGATGCGGGACCGCCGGCTGGCAACGAGCGAGAACTCGGCGGCCACGAACACGCCGTTGATCGCCACCAGCGCAACAACGGCAATGATGGGCAGCACCACTTCGGTCACGACGTTGACGGCGAGCAACGACGCACTCATGGCGTGCCCTCTTCGGATTCGTCGACGGGGAGCGTGAAGCTCACTCGCTCGACGAGGGTGCCGTCGACAGCGTCGACCCGAATCGGCGGGAAATGCCCCACGGACTCGGGATCGCTGCTGATCTCAGCGAGTTTCGCCCGGGTGATGAGCGGGACCGTGTCGCCCACGGCCGGAAGACGCGCGAGGTGGTGCCACACGTAGCCGCTGACGGTGTCGGAACGATCGACGGGGAGCGCGAGATCGAAGCGCTCGTTGAGGACCGTCAGCAGCACGTCGCCTCGCACCGACACCTCCGCTCCGGTGCGAGTGATCGGGTCGGGCTCGTCGTCGAACTCGTCGTAGAACTCCCCGAAGACCTCTTCGATGGCGTCCTCTCGCGTGACCATGCCGGAGATCGATCCGAACTCGTTCACGACCATCGCCACGTGTATGCCCTGTTGGGAGAACGTGCTCATCAGCGCCGGGACCTCGAACACCTCGGCGACGACCATCGGCTCATCAGCGACCTCGCCGACGGTTGCACTTGTCCCCGCTTCGTTGGCGAGGAAGAGATCGCGCAGGGTTACCAGACCGACGATCTCCTCGCCGTCTTCGGTGACGGGGAAGCGCGAGTAGGGGCTGGCGGAGAACTCCGCCAGTGCTTCAGCAACCGGCGTCGACGACTCGATCGTGACGAATCGCCGACGCGGCGTCATGATCTCCCGGACGACCCGGTTGGTGACCGCTAGGGCCCCGGTCAGCATCTTGCGCTCGTCTGAGTCGATCAGGCCACCGGCGGCGCTGTCGCGATACAGGCCGGCGAGCTCGGTCGGCGAGTGCACATGGGAGTGGGAGTGGTCGATGTGAAGCCCGAGCCGCCGCATGATTGCAAAGGCGGATCCGTTGAAGATGGCGACGAGCGGCCGCAGGAGCCATTGACTGATCCGCATCGGCGTGAGCGTGGCGATCGCCAGCGTTTCGGGATACCGAAGGGCGATGGTCTTGGGCAGCAACTCACCGAGTACGACCTGCAGCCCCGTGATGAACAGCAGTACCACGATGACCGCGATCGTGCCGCTTGCGCTCCCAAACTGCTCTTCGAACAGCGGGACGAGCTGGGCCTGACCGTACGCACCGGCCACGAGGCTCGAAAGGGTGATGCCGATCTGGCAGGCAGCGACGTAGTTGTCGAGCCGCTTGGGGTCACGCAGGATCGCCAGGAGGCCCGAAGCTGGTCCGCTCCCCGACTCGGCAGTCTCCTGCACGCGCGAACGCCGCGAGCCAACGGTGGCGAACTCCGCAGCCACGTACAGCGCGTTGAAGCCCACCATGACGAAGATGAGCAGCAGGACGAACACGACATTCATTCGAGCGTCGATCGTACCGACACTGCCGATGATCCGGCGTCACCGGCACCATCACTGGGCCGACGAAGCTCGGTCGAGCGCGGCGACGAACTGCCGTCGACCGGCGGCCGTCATGGTCGGCAGCAACACGGCGTAGTGATGTTCGATTCCGCGCTCGACGTCAGCCCATTCGATCGTGTCGCGCTGTTCCATCTCCCGCAAATGATCCATCCAGTGGCGGCTGAGGATCCAGAGTGAGCGGGTGAGCATGTCAAGATCAACCTTGGCGTCGGAACGAAATAGCCCCTCCTCGTCGACCCGGCCAATCAGCTCTCGCAGCTCCTCGAAGTCGGCTACCAAGATCGGACTCGGCGGCACAACTGCGTCGGCGTCATCGAAGATGCCGCGGTCACGCATCAGGAACCGGTAGTTCCAGGTCATGTCCATGGCGAAGCGGAGGTGTTCGACATAGTCGTCTGCGATGCTCGCCGGCACCGAGGCTGCGCGGTGCGCCTCCATGCGGACACGGACCGTTTCACTCAGGTGCAGCGCCAACTCGAGCTTCGTCGGGAAGTGATAGGTGAGGTTGCCCTGGGAGATGCCGACGTCTGCAGCAATCTCCGTGAGGGTGGTCGATGCGTACCCCTTGCGATTGAAGCGGCGACGGGCGGCGTCGGCGATGCGCTCGGCGGTTGATGTGCTCACGTCGACTCCAGCTTCATTTCTCGGGAATATCGCCTTGCGGGTCTAGGTTACACTACCTAAGCTCTAGGTAGCACAACCTAATTCGAAGGAGATCACCATGAGCCCCCTGACCATCGACCTGAACGACCTGCGACGCCCGACCTGGTCACCGGAAGAGGAAGCCAACGTCGAATTGGTGGCCGACTTCGTGCGGCTTCTGATGAACGAGCACGACTTCGAGGCGGTTCGCGCGCGGTACGGCTCGAGCAATTACGTGCAGCACAACCACGGCATCCCCGACGGGATCGAAGGTGTGCTGGAGACGGTCGGAACGCTGGTGAAGCGTTTCCCGGACTACACCTACGACGTGAAGCACATCCTGGCCGACGGTGACATCGTCACGCTCCACTCGCACGCCACACTCCGAAAGGCGCATCGAGGCAACCAGCGCAAGGGGTTCAATATCACCGATCGATGGCGCGTCGCCGATGGCAAGATCGTCGAGCACTGGGACTCCGTCCAGCCGATCGATCTCTTCGGCCGCATCTATGTGCTGATCACGGGCGGCCGAGTCCGCAACACCAACGGCTCGTACTGAGCGACCGCACTCATCGAGCCCGGCCGTGTCCTGCAGACGTCGGCCGAGTTTGGCGCCACTTGCAGCGGAACCGATCTGACGGCCGATGCCCCAGGGCCGCGTTGCGGCGACAGAACACCTGCGTCCCACGTCCGCATGTGTCCTTGTCCCCTGATGTCGCTCAGAGACAGAAAGTGACAATGGTGTGTCGACTGCGGGAGGTTGTGTGCGTCGATTCGTCGTTGTGGTGTTGATTTCCGTATTGCTCGTTTCGGCTTGTGGTGACAGCGGATCCGAGACCGAGGAGACGGTTGCGAGTGATGGCGTGCCTGATCGGGTGTTGTTCCTAGGTGACAGCTTCTCGCAGTCGCTCAGTTGGTTCGAGGATCTTGCCGCGTCGGGGAGCCTGCCATTCGACGTGACGAGCGCTGTCATCTGGGAGAGTGGAGCGCCGCTTTCCCAGCATTGGTCCAAAGACGGCACCTTGGAGATCATCAGCGGCGGCAACTGGGATGTCGTCGTGCTCCAGGAGGACCTCGTCCAGCACTGGGCGAACGTAGAGCAGTTTCGCGAGTCCGCCGGTCTCCTCGACGAGTTCATCAAAACGAACGGAGCCGAGACGGTGCTGTTCATGCATTGGCCCTGGTCAACCTCGCCGGTTCCTTCACAGGAACAGATCAAGGAAGTCGTCGAGGCAACAAGTGTTGACCTCGGCGCCACCGTTGCGCCGGTCGGTCTTGCGTGGCAGCAGGCACAGGCCGAGCGACCCGGCCTCACCCTTTATGGCACCGACGGGATCCACGCCAGCGCCCACGGGGAGTACCTCACGATGTGTGTCTTCTACGCCACCGTGTTCGGAGAGAGCCCCGAAGGCCTCACCTTCCTGTCGCCACAGGTATCCGAGGAGGACGGTGCCTTCCTCCAACGCATCGCCTGGGAGACGGTCGGAGGGTCCGCACAGCAATGAGGGCCTACGCGAGCGTTTCCCCGTCCGGCAACCCGGGCCGAGCTCGCGGAGCAGGCTCGCACCCTGGGCCGAGTTTGCGAAGCAAACTCGAAACCCACTGATCAGTGGGCCCCGTGGGACTCGAACCCACAACCAACGGATTAAAAGTCCGCTGCTCTGCCAATTGAGCTAGAGGCCCATCGGCACGCCGCTCCACGCCTCGTGCCTGGTGTCGCTGGGCAAGTGTAGATGCGGGTCTTGACACGGGAGGACGGGTGCGTCATTATTCTCATATGAGAATAACTGACGCCATCTACCGAAACGTGCGAGCGGCCGTTGTGCTGCTCGAACGGGAATCGGCAGCAGCGTTTGCGCCATTCGATCTCACCCTGGCGCAGTTCGGGGCGCTCGATGTGACCTCGCAGAACGCCGGACTCCGAATGGGTGAGCTCGCCGATCGGCTGCTGATCGACGACAGCACGACAACTCGCATCGTGACGTCACTCGTCGACCGGGGCCTCGTCGAGCGGACCCGAGACCCGATCGATGGACGTGCGTTCGTACTCACCGTCACCGCAGTCGGCGAGAAGCTGAGGACCCAAGCGGCCCAAGCCCACAGCGCCATGCTGGCCGACCGGCTGTCCGTTCTCGCGAAGGAGGACCAAACCTCGCTCGAGTCGGGGCTGCGAACTCTGATCGATTCCCTCTACCCCGAAAGGACATCCGCGTGACCGCCGTCGAGACACTTCAACACGCATCGGGGACCGCATCGGCGCCAGGCGACCTCCCCATGCCGGCCCTCACACGGCGCGAAGCGGTGAAGGCCGAGCAGTTCCGACACGACAACGACGTGACGCCGCGCTGGCCCAGCGACTCCGACCCGGTGCGGGTGCGCGCCACGAGCGGCGTCGGTCTGGCGCTCCGCAACGTTGTCGTTCGCTACACCACCGACGGATCGAGCCCCGACTCGAACTCCGCAACGGCGCCGACCGGACATGCCGGCGTTCAATGGACGCTCGAAGCGGGCTACCTCGACACGTGGGAGGCGACGATTCCCCGGCAACCCATTGGCACTGTTGTCCGATACCAGATCGTCGGCACAACGGAGGAGCCCGTTGCCGAACAGCGACTCGCCATCGACGGATCGGGCTTCTGGTACCAATACGGCGAGCGGGGACTCACGACGTTCGCCTACCGAGTTGGGGCACCGTCGCGGCTACCCGACTGGATGGCAGATGCTGTGGTGTATCACGTCTTTGTCGACCGCTTCCGCAACGACGAGGGCGAGGTGTCGAGCAACGGCGATCCCAGCAGCAGATACGGGGGCACGCTGGCCGGCATCATCGACGCGCTCCCCCACCTGGAACAGCTCGGCATCAACACGCTATGGGTGTCGCCGATCGGTCCGTCGCCGTCGTACCACCGCTACGACCAGACCAGCTTCCTCGATGTCGACGCCGACCTCGGCGGCGTCGATGCCTGCCGGGCGCTGGTCGACGAGGCACATCGCGCCGGTATCCGGGTGATCTTGGACTTCGTCCCGAGTCACGTGAGCGCCGACATGCCGGAGTTCATCGCTGCGCAGCGCGACCAGGAGGCCGACTCGACATCGTGGTTCTGGTTCGACGAGTGGCCGGACCGATACCGGTGCTTCCTCGGGGTTGCCCGCAGCCTCGTCTCACTCAACGGCCAGGCGGATGGAGCGCGCGACCACCTGATCGATGCGGCGAAGTTCTGGGTCTCGGACATCGGCTTCGACGGTCTGCGGCTCGACCATGCGATCGGACTCGGGTCCGACTTCTGGGCGATGTTCAGCTCGGCCCTGGAGACGGCGAAGCCCGACGTCGCGCTTTTTGGCGAGGTGACGGATACGGCGCCCGCGCTCCTGCGGTTCGACAACCAGCTGCAGGCCATCCTCGACTTCCCCTTGGCCAACGCCATCCGGACGAGGATCGGCCACGGCGACGGATCGGCGCGGGAGCTCGGCGAGTTCCTGCGAGCACACGACGGCTACATGGGATCCGGTCCCGACCGCGTGACCTTCATCGACAACCATGACATGAACCGATTCCTGTTCGAAGCGGCCGGCGACCGCGATCGGCTCCGCCTCGGGTTGCTGTGCCTGCTCACGCTGCCGCACACACCGGTCCTCTACTACGGCACGGAGATCGGCCTCAGCCAGACGGCGGACAAGGAGGCCGGCGGATTCGGTGGCGACCACGTCCTCCGGCCGGCCATGCCCTGGGACGAGAGCCGGTGGGACCGAGAACTGCTCGAATTCACCCGAAACCTGATTGGGGCGCGGACCCACCACGAGGTACTGCGTCGCGGGACGCTCGAGGTGGGATCCTCAACCGAGACAGTGTTGGAGTACCGGCTTCGGTTGGGCGACGACCGTGCGACCGTACTCCTCAATCTGGGCGACGAGTCCGTGACCTTGAATGCACCCGGTGAATTGGTCTTCGCTACGAGACCAGCCAAGCGGATCGGCAACAGCATCGACCTGGAACCGCTGTCGGGGGCTTTGCTTCTCGAGAACGGTTCTGACGACAGATGACTCGCGACTGACGACCGGCGACTCACCGCCACCGGAACTCCTTCCGCCACATCCTCGTTCTCCCCCCATGCAGCGCATCGGGAGGATCACGAGGGAGCTCGCTGCGTTCACCTGGAAGGAAGCGCTGTCGTGCGTCTTCGCCGTTGCGATGTTCGCCCTCATCTTCCTGACGGCACGGATCCCGCTGGGCCCCTTCCACCGCTACGACGTGATCCTGGTCGGCGCAATCCTCGCTCAATGGGCGATGGTGAAGTCGGGGCTCGAGTCATGGGACGAGCTGCGAACCATCACCCTCTTCCATGTCGTCGGGCTCGGACTGGAGCTGTTCAAGACGATGCCGTCGATCGGATCGTGGGCCTACCCCGAAGACGCGTGGACCAAGCTCGGCGGCGTCCCGCTGTACGCAGGGTTCATGTACGCCGCCGTCGCGAGCTACATGATGCAGGCCTGGCGACGGCTCGACGTGCACCTCGTCCGCTACCCGGCACCCCTTTGGACGGTGCCGCTCGTCATCGCGATCTACGCCAACTTCTTCACCCACCACTACATCCAGGATGTGCGGTGGCTGCTCATGGCGTTGGTGTTCTTGGTCTTCGGACGCACGTGGATCGAGTTCACTCCCCTCGATCGAGTTCGCCGCATGCCGGCCGTCGTAGGGTTCTTCCTGATCGGCTTCTTCATCTGGGTGGCCGAGAATCTCGCCAGCTTCCTCGGCGCGTATCAGTACCCGGACCAGGTCGGCGATTGGCAGCTCGTGCACCCCGGCAAGATCGGATCGTGGTTCATCCTCGCCATCATGAGCTTCGTGATGGTCGCCGACCTCAAACACTTGAAGTCGACCCTCCGCGGCGCCGGTGCCGACCCCGCCGCTGAAGACGCAACGATGGCCGCCCAGCAGGGCGGCCATCGGGCTCAGTAGCTGATGGGGGTCAGGCGTCGGTGGTGGTCTCCACCTCGGCCCTGAGGTCGCGGATCCGGGAGGCGACGTCGGCCGTCTCCTGTTCGAGATCCCGCTGATACTCCTCGAGCCAGCGGAGCTTCTCCTCGGCTGTCGGACCCCAGCTGTCGCCGTGGTCGGCGTCGGCCCAGGGCCCACGGCCCATTGCGGCCATCATGCCCATGCGGCGTTTCATCATCATGCGGCGCGCGACGCGCGACCGGCGTCCGTGCATGTGTCCATGCATGTCTAGGTGTTCCTTTCGTCATATCTCTGCAAAAAGGCAGAAACCGATTCGTTGGCTGCCCGCAGCGACGTCACCCAGGCGTCGAGGAGCTGCCGACCCTGGTCGGTCAACTCGTACGTGCGCTTCGACCGGCCGGGCAACTCGTCGTTCCACTCGGACTCAACGATGCCCTCGCCTTCGAGGCTGCGCAGTAGTCGATAGAGGTTGCCGTAGTCGACGCGTTCGACATCGAGCAGGTTCGCCATCTGATCGGCGAGCTCGTACCCGTGTGATGCGCCCTCGGAGAGGAGCAGCAGGAGGGCCGGTTCGACGTAACGCTCGATCCTGGCCTGCACCTGCCAGCCGTCCTCTTCGGTGTGCCAGCGGTTGCGAGCACGCGGCCCGCGACCACGGTGGTGATGGGGGTGTCGTCCTGGAGGCATGTGGGTAACATATATGTTGTTGACATATATGTCAAGAGCATACTTTGGGAGAGCGTTCTTCGAGACGCGTTCGGCTGCGGTGCCGAACGGGTACTAAGTCCCAAGTCTCAAGTCGCAAGTCTCAAGTCGCAGGTTTCGGCAGCGGACTGGGCGACGAGTGCAACGCAGGACAGTCCCCCCGAACAGCCCCCCTTCGGGAACTGTTGCTGCCCCATTGGGATGGAACGGCCTTCGCCCCGTAGTCTCTCCTCATGAAGATCGCGGATCGGGCGGAGATCTCGCCGTTCTATGTGATGGAGGTCATGAAGGCGGCCGCCGATCGCGAGCGGGTGCAGGGCAATGTGCTCCACCTCGAGGTTGGTCAGCCGTCGACCCCGGCGCCGCAGACCGTGATCGCCGCGGCCCACCGAGCGCTCGACGACCACCGGCTCGGGTACACCGATGCCGCCGGCATCGTGCAGCTCCGGGCACGGATCGCACACTTCTATCGCCAGCGCTACCAGGTCGAGGTGGACCCGCATCAGGTGGTCCTCACGATGGGAGCGTCCGGGGGCTTTGCGCTCGCCTTCCTCGCAGCGTTCGATGTCGGTGATCGCGTAGCGGTGACCGAGCCCGGCTACCCGTGCTACCGCAACGTGCTCGAGGCCTTTGGAGTCGAGGTGGTCGGCATCCCTGTTGATGCGTCGAGCCGCTACGTCCCGATGCCGTACCAGCTCGATGCAGCCGGCGACCTCGATGGTCTGGTCATCGCCAGCCCGGCCAATCCGACGGGGACGATGCTCACGACGGACGAGATGGAACGCACCGTGCGCTTCTGCCGCAACTGGGGTGTCCGCCTCGTCGCTGATGAGATCTACCACGGCATCACGTACGAACGCGCCGCACCGACTGCGCTGAAGTACACCCACGATGCGGTCGTGCTCCAGAGCTTCTCGAAGTACTTCTCGATGACCGGTTGGCGCTTGGGATGGATGGTCGTGCCCGAGGATCTCGTTCGACCCGTCGAGCGCCTCGCCCAGAACCTGTTCATCTCGCCGCCGACAATCGCCCAGATCGCCGCCATCGCCGCGTTCGATGGGACCGAGGAGCTCGAAGCCAACGTGACGCGCTACCGGACGAACCGCGACATCCTGGCCGCAACCCTCCGCAAGGTCGGCCTCCCGTTCGCTCCTCCCGACGGAGCCTTCTACCTCTACGTCGACGTGGGCTCGATCACCAATGACTCCCCGGCGTTGTGTGCCGCATGGCTCGATGAGCTCGGCATCGCCTGCACACCCGGCATCGACTTCGACCCGGTGCGCGGCCGCCAGTTCGTCCGCCTGTCCTACTCCGAGAGCACCGAGGACATCACCGAAGCGGCGCGCCGCATCGAAGGCTGGATGACGGCGCGGCGATAGGCAGGCTGGTCGACGAGTGCTGGCGTACTTGCTTCGCAAGTCTGTCTCGAGTTCGCAAAGCGAACTCCAGACAGGCCCAAAGGGCACGCCCCCCTACCCCCGAGGGCTTCGCCCTCGGCGGTACTTTCCCCCCAAAGGGGGGACTATTCGTTTCTTGCACGTGTCGACGAGTGCCAGCCCCCCTCCGGGGGGACTATTCGTCTCCATCCAGGTAGCGACGTACGGCGGCGATCGTGGATGGGCCGATGCCGCAGCAGCCGCCGACGATGTCGACGCCGAGAGACTGCCATTCCTCGATGTGATCCAACAGGAGCTCGTCACGGAGTTCGCGGAGCTGGACTTCCGATGGAGCGTTGAGGTCCCAACCCTCTGGCACCGCTTCTACTGCGTTCGGATAGGCACCGAGGTGGCGAGGGCGATCGGCGCCGATCCGGCGCAGGGCGGCAGTGATCGCTTCCGGTCGACAGCAGTTGAACAACACCGTGTCGACGCCAAGACCCACCATTGCCGCAACGGCGTCAACGGCGGTAGTCCCGTCGCGGAGGTTGCCGGAGTCATCGTCGGCGAGGGTGAAGGACGCCCAGACCTCGGTGCCCGACTCGAGTCCGGCCGTGACGGCGGCCCTTGCCTCGTCGACGGTCGACATCGTCTCCGCGATGAGCAGATCGGGCCGACCGCCCAAGGCATTCACGATCCGGCGGTAGCCGGCGAGGTTCTGTTCGTAGGTCTGGACGAGATCCGGCCGGTACGTGTGCTCGAGCGGCGAGAGCGAGCCGGCGATTCGAGCATCAGATCCAGCGGCGGTCCGGGCGCCTTCGACACAGTCAAGGGCGACGCCGACGAGCCGCTCCAGCTCGGGTTCGAGGCCTTCGAGATCGAGCAGCATCGGCACGACGGCGTAGTTGTTGGCAATCAGGAGTTCGGCACCAGCGTCGAGGAAGTCTCGATGCAGCTGCGCTACTGCGTCCGGCGCTTCGATCAGTGCGGCGGCGGACCAAATCGTCTCGGGGATGCGGACGCCGCGGTCCTTGAGCTCACGGCCCATACCCCCGTCGATGAGGGTCAGTTCGATCGGTCCAGACATCGGCGGAGGCTAGCGCGACGTGGGTGGACGAGTGCTGGACCCTTCGCCGGCTGCCAGCTGATCGACGAGTGCTGGCGTACTTGCTACGCAAGTCCGTCTGGAGTTCGCAAAGCGAACTCCCACGTGCCCGAAGGGCACGCCCCCCTACCCCCGCCCTCCCGGGCGGCGGTACCTTCCCCCCTCCGGGGGGACTATCGATTCCAAACACAGAGAACCCCGCCTATCGGGCGGGGTTCTCTGCCAACTCGCCGGCGGCAGGCCGCCGGCGAAACCGCTATTTCGGTTCGTTGATTGCGGCTTGGGCTGCGGCCAGGCGAGCGACCGGGACCCGTGGCGGTGAACAGCTCACGTAGTCCAGGTTGAGCCG
>JASJAX010000030.1 GCA_030066755.1 Acidimicrobiia bacterium | reverse complement strand
GAAGCAAGTACGCCAGCACTCGTCGACCACCGCAACTCGAAACACCTACCCTCCCCGCCATGCAATCGCTGATCGGCACGTGGCGCCTCGTCGAGTGGACGTTGACGCTCGACGGCGTCCCGGCGGCGAAGCCATTCGGCGGGAACCCCACCGGGCTCCTCACCTATGCCGATGACGGCCGCATGTCGGCAACGCTCATGAGGACCGACCGACCGAGTCTCGGCTCAACCACACTGGCAGCGGCGAAGGAAGCGCAGCGTGCTGCAGCCGCCGCCGGCTACGTTGCCTACGCCGGTACCTACGAGATCGTCGGTGACGAAGTCCACCACCGAGTCGAAGTCTCGCTCTTCCCGGATTGGGTGGGTGGCGTGCAACAGAGGCGCATGGCCTGGCAGGATGGCGACCTCGTGTTGAGCAGCGTCGGTACGGTGACGCGAGACGGCAAGACGGCAGTGAATCGATTGCGCTGGCGGCGAATCGCAGGAGGAAACGAGTGAAGACTCTGACCGAGTGGCAAGCGGCGGCAGCCGACCTCGAGGTGCGAACTCGGGCGTTCATCGACGGCTCCTGGGCCGATGCCGCCGATGGTTCCACGTTCTCCTGCATCAACCCGGCCACCGGAGCATCGATCGCCCAGGTCACTGCCGGCGATGTCGAGGATGTGAACCGAGCCGTTGCTGCTGCCCGAACGGCGTTCGATGACGGCCGCTGGCGCAACATGGCCCCACGCGCCCGCGGACAGCGGCTCATCAAGCTCGCCGACCTCATCGTTGAGCACGCCGACGAACTCCAGCTTCTCGAGACCCTCGATATCGGCAAGCCGATTCGCTACACCCGCCGGGTAGACCTCGAGCAAGCCCAAACGAACTACCGCTGGTTTGGCGAGGCAATCGACAAGCTCTACGACGACATCTCGCCGACCGGCCCGGGAACGATTGGGCTCATCACCAGGGAACCCGTTGGCGTCGTCGGGGCGATCACGCCGTGGAACTTCCCGATGATGATCAGTGCCTGGAAGCTGGCACCGGCGCTCGCCGCCGGCAACTCGGTGGTCTTGAAACCCGCCGAGCAATCCCCGCTCACCGCTCTTCGGATCGCCGAACTGGCTGCCGAAGCCGGCATCCCGGATGGCGTGCTGAACGTCGTACCGGGGATGGGTGAGACTGCCGGCAAGGCGCTGGCATTGCACATGGATGTCGATGCGGTCGCCTTCACGGGATCGACTGCAGTGGGGAAGCTGCTTCTGCAGTACGCCGGGCAGTCCAACATGAAGCGGATCTCGCTCGAGACCGGGGGCAAGACCCCGAACCTGATCTTCGCCGATGCACCGGATATGCGGTTTGCGGTCAATGCCGTCGGCTTCTCGATCTTCTGGAACACCGGTGAGATGTGTGTCGCCGGGTCCCGGCTCCTCGTCGATCGCACGATCTATGACGAGGTGGTCGAGGGGGTCAAGGGCGTTGCCGCCGACTGGCAGCCGGGTGATCCACTGGATCCGGCCACCAAGGCTGGACCGGTGGTCGACGAAGCGCAGCTGGCGACGGTCACGGGCTACATCGATCGAGGCGTCGACGAGGGAGCACGGCTCGTCGCCGGTGGCCGGCGCACCCTCACCGAAACCGGGGGCTATTTCGTCGAGCCGACCGTGTTCGCCGACGTCGACAACGCCATGACGATCGCCCGCGAGGAGATCTTCGGTCCCGTGCTCGGCATCATCCCGTTCGACAACGAGGATGAGGCGCTGCGCATCGCCAACGACACGACGTATGGTCTGTCGGCTGCAGTGTGGACGAGCAACCTGGCCCGCGCCCATCGACTCGCTCGCGAGCTGCGCGCCGGCACCGTGTGGGTCAACAACTTCGATCAGGCCGACATCACTGCGCCATTCGGTGGATTCAAGGAGTCGGGGTCGGGTGGCAAAGACAAGTCGATCTGGGCGCTCGACAAGTACACGAACCTCAAGACGACCTGGATCAACATCGGCAAGGGCGGGAGGTGATTTCGACGGCGGCAGGCCGCCGTCGAGTTGCTCGACGGGCTACGCCCGTCTCGTAGTCGTGCGGCCTCCCGGCCGCGCTCCCCGTGGGGTTGCGCCGCCATGTCGCCGCAACCCCGAGAGGGCGGCACAGGGGCCGCCCAGATCCCTCAGCTCAGACTTGGCCGGGAGGCGCACGATTCTTCGCGGTCTCTTCACGAACGGGTGTGTTGGGGGTACGGTGGGTGTGGACCGGTCGAATGATCGGTTGGGGGAGCATGGTCGTGTTGCACGTTGCAGGCACCCCTCTCTCCCATGAGAACTCGCGCTGGGCACTCCGAACCCCAGCGAGAGCCGCCGGAGGCAACGCCGGGGGTCGGATCGGCAATCCCGCCGACCCCCGGTCCGGCTACGAGCGTCGGCTCCGCCGCCGCAGTATTGAGTAGCGACTACCGAGTACAGACACCGGCCGTCACCGTCCCGCCTGAACGCTGCGCTCGAACACCCCCTTCTTCTTCGCCTTCGGCGCAGCGATGTGCAAGCCGCTTCGGACGCGTGCGTACGACGCGATAGCGAATAGTCCCCCCGCAGGGGGGAAGGTACCGCCGCCCGAAGGGCGGGGGTAGGGGGGCCGCACTCGTCGACCAGTCTGTGGTCGGTCTCGGTACTCAGTACTCCGGCCGGCGGAGCCGGTCGGCCGAAGGCCGCCTTGCCCTCCTGCTCGTGACGCTCGGCCCTTTGTGGGGTTTCGGGTCGGGCGTAGCGTGGAATTGATCGAGTCAGGGAGACGCCATGCCCTTCACCGAAGAAGAGTGCAGCTACCTCCAAGGGCATGCCATCGGACGGCTGGCGACGGTGTCGGCCGACGGGGAGCCCGACATCAGCCCCGTCTCGTATCGAATCCATGAGGGACACGTCTGCATCGGTGGCCTCGACACACTTCGCTCGATCAAGTACCGCAACGTGCGAGCGACCGGCAAAGTGGCGTTTGTGGTGGATGACAGCGATGCAGACGATCGGCGTGGTCCACGGGGGTTGAAGGTCCACGGCCACGCCGACGTCATCTCTGGACCGGGGGGCGCACCGGAGATCCGGATTCATCCGGACGACGTGTGGAGCTGGGGCCTGAACCGCATCGATGAGCCGTTCGAGGACGACGAGACGTACGTCCAAGAAATGAGCATCATCGAAGACGTCGGCTGCCACCCCGTCTGAGGGGCCGCAGTCGAACCACCCTCCACCGCCCCATTGGCGCGCCCGTCACACCGTGCGCCCGCTCCGACTCTTCGATGCTGAACGCGTTCGTGGCTGCCGGGCTACACGAGCTCGATGGTGTGGCTCATCTCGGCGCTTGCATCGAGCATCGTGTAGACCGAGCAGTACTTCGATTCTGTGAGATCGATCGCCCGGCGGACACGGTCCTCGTCGACGTCGCCTGCGACTCGGTAGCGCATGTGGATTCTCGTGTACACACGTGGCGGGTTGTCGGCCCTCTCGCCCGACACCTCGACTTCGAACGAAGTGAACGGCTGACGCATCTTCTCGAGGAACTCCACGACCGTCACGGCACTGCAGCCGCCGAGGGCCACGAGCAGCATCTCCATGGGGCTGCCACCGGTTTCTTTGGCGCCGCCTTCGAGCCGGACGGTGTGGCCGGACGCCGTGGTTGCGTCGAGCGTCTGGCCATCGATGTGCGTGATGGTGGCGACAACGTCCATGAATCGGGTTCCTCTCTGCTCACGTGACGATCCTGGATTCTGGTCGACGATCGTGTCGGCCGACGTCACTGAGCGCTTGCTGCATGGGATCTGTTGGCGCCGCGCCACGGAGCCGTCGACAATGGCGGCCAATGGAGCACGACTACGACGTCATCATCATCGGGTCCGGGTTCGGGGGGTCCGTGTCGGCGTTGCGGCTCACCGAAAAGGGGTACCGCGTCGGAGTGCTCGAGGCCGGCCGGCGGTATTTGCCGAAGGACTTCCCCAAGACGAACTGGAACGTTCGGAAGTTCTTCTGGTTCCCCCGGCTTGGGATGCGCGGCATCCAACGAATGACGCTGCTGAAGGATGTGCTCGTGCTCTCAGGGGCCGGCGTGGGCGGTGGCTCGCTCGTCTACGCCAATACCCTCTACCGGCCACACGATGCGTTCTACGACGATCCCCAATGGGCGGGCGTCACCAATTGGAAGGACGAGCTCGAACCCTTCTACACACTCGCAGAGCGCATGCTCGGTGCGGTCGAGAACCCGACCCACACACCGGCCGACGAGGTGTTGCTGGAAGTCGGGAGACGGCTGGGGGTACAGCGCACGTTCCAGCCGACGCCGGTCGGTGTCTTCTTCGGTGATCCAGAAACGGAGACATCGGATCCGTACTTCGGAGGAGCCGGACCAGCTCGCTCCGGCTGCCGCGAATGTGGCGGCTGTATGGTCGGTTGCCGGTTCAACGCCAAGAACTCGCTCGATCGCAATTACCTCTACCTCGCAGAGCAGGCCGGAGCCGCAGTCCACGCCGAGCACGAGGTGGTTGATGTCCAGCCGCTGCCCGGCGGCGGCTTTGCCATCGATGCTGAACGCCCGGGCGCATGGTTCAAGAAGGAGCCGTTCCGGTTCACCGCAGGTCAGGTGGTGTTCTCCGCCGGTGCGCTCGGATCCACGAAGCTGCTCCTGAAGCTTGCCGAGACCGGCCGCTTCCCGGATCTATCGGCGCGGGTCGGCGATGTCGTCCGAACGAACTCGGAGGCGCTACTCGGTGCCACCGCCAAGTCCACCGACGTTGACTACAGCAAGGGTGTGGCGATCACGTCATCGATCCATCCTGAGCCCCGTACCCACATCGAGCCGGTGCGGTACTCCAAGGGCAGCAATGTGATGGGGCTACTCGCCACTGTGCTGACGGACGGTGGTGGCCGAGTACCCAGGCAGCTGCGGTTCCTGTGGAACGTGATTCGTCACCCGATCGGCTTCCTGCGCACATTGTCTGTGCGGCGCTGGGCTGAACGATCCGTGATCCTCCTTGTCATGCAGAGCTACGACAACAGCCTGCGGGTTCTGCGCAAGCAGGGCATGTTCGGCACTCGTCTCACCTCGGTTCCGAGCAGTGGGGAGCCGCATCCCAGCTACATCCCGGTCGGGAACGAGGCATCCCGGATCGCCGCCGACGTCATGGACGGCTTCCCGGGCAGCTCGATCAACGAGGTGCTCCTCGATGTTCCGACGACCGCGCACATCCTCGGCGGGGCCTGCATCGGCGGGTCGGCGAACGAGGGCGTCGTCGATCCGTATCACCGGGTCTACGGTCACGAGGGTCTCCACGTCGTCGACGGCGCAGCCATCGGCGCCAACCTCGGCGTGAATCCTTCCCTGTCGATCACCGCCTTGGCCGAGCGGGCGATGTCGATGTGGCCGAACAAAGGCCAGCCCGATCCGAGACCGGCCGTGGGCGAGCCGTACGTGCGGACGGCTCCGGTGGCGCCATCCGCCCCGGTTGTGTCGCCCAAGGTGCTCGGCGTTGACGTGTGGGGTGCGGTCGGGGACTAGGTGACCGGGAGCCTGGGATCGGCCGACGCCGCCAACGGTCCCTACCGCTGAGCCAGCGAGGGTGCGAGGCTGGTACGGGGGTCGCGATGACGACTACGGGGGTCGCGATGACGACGCGCGTTTCAGCACCGGGGACTGTGATCCGGCGGCCCGCGATCTCCGTGCTCATTGCGATGCTGCTCATCACGGTTGGCTGTGAGTCCGGCGATGGTGGGACCGCAGACACGGTGCCCAACCCGGCTGCGCCGACGACGTTGAGAGCCCACCGCACGGGAACATCGATCGCGTCGACCACGGCGGTGACAACGGCAACCTCTACGGTTTCAGACTCGACCGTCTCTCCGACCACGACGTCAAGCTCGCCGCCTCCCACCCTCGCCGTTCCGATCGAGAGCTTCTGGCCCGAGGCCCTCGACGAGGTCCTCCTCGCAGACGAAGGTGGCGTGACGAGGCTCAACGCCGACGGAGTGGTTGCGGTTGTCGACCCCGCCCCGGCGGCAGCCGCTCACGTCGACGGGACTGGGGGGCTCCTGGTAACGCGTCCCTCCATCGAATACAAGGGCGCAGACATGATGGCTATCGAGTGGATTCCCGAACGACCACCGAACCGTTATCTCTGGACCGCGTTCGATTCGCTCGATCTGATGGGAGTCATGTGGCTTCCCACCGAGTCCCGCGGCCCGCGGTATGCCGCTGCCATCACGCACGGGAGCGACGCATCTGGACCAACGACCTGCGTGTCGTTGTCACCCGTGCGGCCGTTGCCAGTGGTCCAGGTGAATCGGATCTGCCGCAAGGACGCCAACGGCGAGATCACGTGGGCGTCGTGGTCCGGTCGATTCTTCGTGCTCACGCTGTCCTCGCGATCCGATGGAACGTGGCTGGAGTTCGCCGACCAGCGAGGGCGCATTCTCGGTCCGGCCCACAACCCGGCAGTGAAGGGAGTGACCCGACCCCACATTCGGTTCACCACAGCAGTCGGCGGCTCGAATCGACTGCTGTACATCGAAGGTGAACCCGACGGGTACGAGACGCTCGTGGGCATCGATCTTGACGACGGAGCGGAGTTCCTTCGCCTCGCCCTCGCCGGTCCAGACGAGACGATCATCCGGCTCGACGAGTTCGGCGGTGTTGCGGCCGTCTCCCGCGCTGCTTCCGGTGCACACCTTCCACCGCTGCTCATCGACCTCGCCACGGGCGAGGTTGGGTCGATGGAGGTCGCTGGTGTGGCGACCATCCCGCACGATGGACCCCTCGAGCCGGTGCTGTATCCCCCACTCGCAACCAGCGAGGGACCTCAGCTGATGCCGGACATCGTCGTGACCTCACCCGAAGACTACGCCCGGGTCGACGATCGCTTCATCACGTTTCGTGGGTGGGTGAGGCCCGGCATGACCGTGTCTGCGGGACCGTATGAAGCCGACGTCGACCCGGCAGGCGGCTGGCAGATCGTGCTCGGCCTCGAGCCCGGGAGCAACCTCGCCAGCATCAGCGCAGCGGTGCCCGGCTCGACCGCAACGCTCACCGAGGAGATCCCGGTGTACCGCGTGGTCGAGGGCACGCCCGATCGGTGGCTCGGATACATGTTCTGGACGCCGACGGAAGACGATCGGCCTCCGTTCGGCGCCGAGATCGTCGACGCCTGGCCTCATGCCGGTGAGGCGACCACGCTCCTCGCATACCAGCTGTCGACCGCCGGCCTCCTCGCCGTGGCGCAGCCGGAGGTGCCCATCACCCACGGCCCGGAGATGCTGTGGCTGGTCGATGATCTCCGTGGGGGACCGAGCGCTCGCGGCTGGGTGTATGTGACCCAGGACGTGCTGGAGATCGATCCGCCGATTGGCTACGACGTACGCCTCGATGAACAGGGGCGCACGCTTGTGGAGTTCGACGGGCGCACGTTCCTGGTCGACACCGAGGCCGTCCGATTCGTCGAACTCGATCCCAACGCCTGACTGGAGCCGATCCGCCATTGGCGAACCGCGCCCTGTGCCGGGCGGGCGGGTACGCGCCTAGCGCTTGAGCGGATCCTCGAGATCGGGGTCGATGCCGTACCGATCGAGCGCATCCTTCACGACTTCGGGGCCGAGCTTGCCGTCCTCGACGAGGCCGGCCAACACTGCGGCGACCACGTGGCCGGTGTCGATCTCGAAGAACCGGCGCAACGCCTCCCTCGTATCCGATCGTCCGTAGCCGTCGGTTCCCAATGGGATGAACGTTCCGGGGATCCAACGACCCACCATGTCCGGAAGCGCCTTCATGTAGTCGCTCACGGCGATGATCGGCCCGCCAACGTCCTGCAACGTGTCGGTGACGTACGGGGTGCGCTTGCCCCTGTCTGGGTGGAGGCGATTCCACCGTTCGACCTCGAGGGCGTCCTCGCGCAGCCGCTTGTAGGACGTTGCGCTGAAGAGCTCTGCGGCCACGCCGTAGTGCTCGGCGAGCTCGACCTGCGCCTGGCGTGCCGCTCCTTGGGCGGAGCCCGAGAACACGATTGCAGCCGGGTGTCCATCGCTGTACGCCCCTGCGAACCGGTACAAACCGGCGAGGATGCCGTTGTCGGCACCTTCTGGTTTCGGCGGCTGCGGATAGTTCTCGTTGTAGGCGGTCAGGTAGTAGTAGATGTCCTCGTTCTCGCCGTACATGCGGCGCAGACCGTCCTTGACGATCGTGGCCATCTCGTAGGCAAACGCCGGGTCGTAGGCCTGGCACACCGGAACGGTGGACGCCAGCACGAGGCTGTGGCCGTCCTGATGCTGCAGGCCTTCGCCGAGTAGCGTCGTGCGTCCGGCGGTGGCGCCGATGAGGAACCCGCGGGCCCGTGAATCGCCGGCGGACCACAGGAGATCGCCGACTCGCTGGAAACCGAACATCGAGTAGAACGCATAGAACGGCACCATCGGCACGCCCCGGTGGGCATACGATGTTGCCGCGGCGATCCAGCTTGCGGTGGCGCCGGCCTCGGTGATGCCCTCTTCGAGGATCTGACCTTCTTTGCTCTCCTTGTACGAGAGGATCAGGTGATGGTCCACGGGCTCGTAGAGCTGGCCCTTCGAGGCGTAGATCTGGAGTTCCTTGAACAGCGCGTCCATGCCGAACGTGCGGCCTTCATCCGGAATGATCGGGACGACGTGCCGACCGAACGACTCGTCACGCGCCAACGAACGGAGGAGACGGGTGAATGCGCCGGTGGTGGACACTGGATTGTCCCCGGACCCTGCGTCGAACTCAGCGAACGCCTTGTCGTCGGGGAGCGTGATCGACTTGCGCACCTCAACGACGCGGCTCGGCATCGGGCCGTCCAACGCTTTGCGGCGCTGATTGAGGTACTGCACCTCAGGTGAATCCGGAGTGGGGCGGTAGTACGGGATGTTCCCGTCGGCGAACGCCTCATCTGGAATCTCGTCGCGCAGTTGAAGCGTGTCGCGCAACTGGAGGAGCTGCTCCGTCGTCAACTTCTTGACCTGGTGCGTGGTGTTGCCACCCTGGATGCCCGGGCCCAACTGCCAGCCCTTGATGGTCTTGGCGAGGATCACGGTGGGGGCGCCGCGGGTCTCCATGGCGGCGCGATAGGCGGCGTAGACCTTGCGGTAGTCGAGGCCACCTCGGCGCAGCGCCCAGATTTCGTCGTCTGTCATACCTTCGACGATCTTGCGCAGCCTCGGATCGGGACCGAAGAAGTGCTCACGGACGAACGCACCGTCTTCGGCCTTGTAGCGCTGGTACTCACCGTCGACGGCGGTGTTCATCTTCTTCACGAGCACGCCGTCGACATCCTTGGCCAGCAACGGGTCCCAGTTGGCGCCCCAGATCACCTTGATGACGTTCCAGCCGGCACCGCGGAACACGGCCTCGAGCTCCTGGATGATCTTGCCGTTGCCGCGGACCGGACCGTCGAGGCGCTGGAGGTTGCAGTTGATCACCCAGACGAGGTTGTCGAGGCTTTCGCGCCCGGCCAGCGAGATCGATCCGAGCGATTCGGGTTCGTCGGTCTCGCCGTCGCCGAGGAAACACCACACCTTCGATTCGGTGGTGTCGTCGATCTTGCGGTGGTTCAGGTACTTCAGGAATCGAGCGTGATAGAGCGAGTTGATCGGCCCGAGTCCCATTGACACCGTCGGGAATTCCCAGAACTCGGGCATGAGCCTCGGGTGCGGATACGACGAGAGTCCACCGCCGATCTCACGACGGAATCGGTCGAGGTCTTCGGCGTCGAGCCGGTGCTCGAGGAACGCCCGGGCATAGACGCCGGGAGCCGCGTGACCCTGGAAGTACACGTGGTCGCCGGGCGTGCCGTCGCCCTTGCCACGGAAGAAGTGGTTGAAACCGACTTCGTAGAGCATCGCCGAGGATGCGTAGGTCGAAAGGTGTCCACCGATACCGTCGGCGGCCTTGTTGGCCCGGATGACCATGGCGGCAGCGTTCCAGCGGATGATCCGGCGAATCCGGCTCTCGAGGTACTCGTCGCCGGGGAACCATGCTTCCTGGGACGCCGGGATCGTATTGATGTACGGCGTCGATACGGAGGCGGGTACGTCGACGTTCTGTGCCCGGGCGTGGGCGATGAGCCGCGCCATCATGAAACGAGCCCGCTGCTGACCGTCCGACTCGATCATCGTGTCGAGGGAGTCCAGCCACTCCTGGGTCTCTTCCGGATCGGAATCCGGGATCTGGTGGTGGAAGCCGTCGATCATCATTTCGGGCACGCTCCGAGGTCGTGGCAGTTCCCTCTGAGGTTACCGACCTCGGGGTGTCAATCCCACGTGACATTTGGCGTCAGGCAGGCCTTCTGCCGGAGACATACAGTGAGAAGAGCGGGACGTTCCCGTTTCCGGGGTGGAGGCGATCATGCCGACCGGCAAGGAGCGATTCGACCGGCTGTACGACCGGTACTTCCAGGAAGTCCTGGCGTACTGCCTCCGGCGGGTCGCCACCGCCGACGGATACGCCGCCGCCAACGAGGTGTTCGAGATCGCCTGGCGCCGGATCAGCGACGTTCCGGAAGGCGATGTCGCCCGGGCGTGGCTGTTCACGGTTGCTCGGAGGGTGGTGTACCGCTACTGGCGCGGGGCGTCGCGGTTTCGACGGCTGATCGGTCGTGCTTCGGTTGTCGACCCGCCGCCGCTGCTACCCGAGGAGGTCGTGGTGCGGCGTGTCGAGCTGGATGGCGTGTTGGAAGCGCTGGCTCGGCTGAACCCGGGCGATCGAGAGCTGCTCCAGCTCGCCGCATGGGAGGAGCTGCCGCATGCCGAGATCGCTGAGAGTCTCGGATGCTCGGTCGCCGCTGTCGATCAGCGTCTGCACCGAGCGAAAGGCAAGCTGGCGGCCGAGTACGACCGCGTCATGGAGCATCCCAAAGCCCGAGCCCGGGGTGTGGCCGCAGGAGGTGACGGATCGTGAGTTCACGTGAACGGGTGTACTCATTGCTCATCCAGGCCAACCCGATTCCGGACCCTCAGGTGGTGCCGTCCATTCCATCACCCGCTCTTCTGGATGAAAGGAGGAGCGAGATGCTCACCCAGGAACCCACCGAGGTCAAACAGGTCGCCGAGAAGCCGCGCTGGTCGAGAGCGATCGTGGCCTTCGCCGCCACCATCGCCATCGTCGCTGCTGCGGTTGGTGTCTGGGCGATGAACAGCGACGATGGTGGGCCGGTCGCCGCCGGTGATGCTCGAATCGAGGTCACATTCACCGGCGATGGCACGGCCTACAGCGGCCATCGTCAGATCACCGAAGGCCTTGGTGAGGTGACCGTCATCAACGAGGCGCCTTCAACGTGGGGGGTCATGGTTCAACGCTTCGTCCCTGGGTCGCACCAACTCGCTGCGGAGCTCGCGCTCGCGCCGGAGGGCGGTGACTTCGTATCGTCACTAGGGCAGCCGTCGCGCATGGTGGCGGCCTACGACGGGATTCCCGGAGAGTCGACTCAGCCGATCCTGCTTGAGCCCGGCATCTACATCCTCGATTTCGGGAATGCTGAAGGGGATCTCACCTACATATACCGGGCCGCCGTGATTGAGGTCGTCGCTGCCGACTGAGGTCTCGGAGCTCCTCAAGCCACGGCCGGCGCCGTCAGCTCGTCATCGGGCAGGCGGCGCCGGGTTGCGCCATAGCGGGCCAGCATCGCAATCGAGGCCACTGCAGCGACGACGGCGAAGATCATCAGCGGCGCGTCGCCGTGGTACCAGCCGTAGTACCCCCAAAGCAGCCCCTCGACGAGCACGATCCACCAGGTGCCGGGCGAGATGCCGATGGGTCGATACGTGCGGTACGCAGTCCACACACCCGGAGCCACTTGGACGCCATATGAGAACCCGAGCACGGTGCCGAGCACGGTCCACCCACCGAGGGCACCGATCGCCGCAAGCGTTATCGCCCAGCCCGCGCCCAAAGGGATCGACGAACCAATCCCAGCTCCCAGCCGCCGAAGCACGGCGAAGGTCACCCAGTAACCCGTCACGACCATGACGACTGCGGGGAGCGTCAACCACAGCGCCTGGGAAATGAGGTACACCGCCCATGCAACGTTGGTGACGACACCGAACGCGGCCCACGTCGCCGAGACCCCATCCGGCGTTCCGGTCCGGAGGAGTTTGACCACTTGCGGTACGAGTGCGCTTGCAGCGAGCAACGTGGCGGCAATGATCGCGATGTTGGCGAACATGACGGCGCGAGTGTAGGTACCGCCGCTCAGCCCTCCGACGTCGGCTCGGGCTCGATCGGTGAACGTCCCGGCTCAGCCGCAAGCGCCAACAGCAACCGGCCCGCTTGCTCGCTGTACTTCGGCACACATCCCGCCGACAAGACCTCAGCCGTACGGGTCGGCGCGGCCGCCTGGAGACTGCGACACAGCTCCTCGAAGGCTGCCGTCAAGGTCGGTACGGACTCCCCGAACACGCCGGAGATCTCGTCTCCCGTGACCAGGAAGGACACCGGCTGCTGCACTGAAGTCAGACCAAGGGTCGTTGGCAAGGGCCCGCCCCAGGTCGCCCCGGGACAGGCAACGAGCAGCGTGCGATCCGTGTAGCGCTGCGGCGGCTCGCATCCCCCGAGCTCGACGTCGTAGACGACGGCGCTCCACGACAGAAACTCGGAGAGGGTCGGGAACGGTGGTGCCAGCTCGTCCGGCAGAAGACCGGGGAAACGGATCGTGATCCAATCACGGTCGAACGGAGCGGCCGGCCGATCTGCAGCAGCGAGCCGCGCCTCGAACGCCGCAACCGCATTGGTGGCGAGCCGGGCGCCTGCGGCCGCCGGATCGTGCGACGGGCGACCGGCCGCAACGAACGCGGTCGCCATCTCCACGTGGGCTCGAGGATCGGATCTCACGTCGAGGTTGCAACTGCGATCGAACGCACCCTCCGCAAGTGCTGGAAGCTCCGCCTCCGCCCAAATGCAGTAGTCCATCGTCGCGTTCGGCGGGCGGGTCGACGCAAGCAGGGCAACGACACCGTCGTCGCCGACCGAGAGCGAGACATCGAGGGGAGTGTCGGTCACCCCGATCGCATCCATGACGACTCCTCCGACTCGTACACCCGGACACTGCACAACGGCGGCTGCCCGTTCCCCGGTACGGGGATCCTCGGCACGGCATGGGCCGAGATCGACGGCGGCGACGCCTGCATAGAACCCGAGCGCATCGGCGAGCCCATCGCGGTCGCTCCTCCACGGGACAACCAGCTCGAGTCCCGGCATCTCGAAGGCAAGCCAGTCCGCAGCGACGGTGCCATCGATGTCCTCGAGGTCCGCGGCGAGCGCCGACTCGAAGGCACGGACCGACGCCAACGCCCGTTCGTCGGCGTTCGGCGGAATCGTCTCCGGGGTGACTCCACCGGATAGGAGAATGCCGGCGGCAATCGCAGCGGCAATGGCAGCGACTCCGGCGACGACGCCGGATCGACGACGCGGAGAGCCGCTGGTGCCATCCAGGGGTCGCACTCGCTCCATTCGACGATGGTACGGAATGGTTGGCTGCTATCTGGGTGGCGATTGAGCCTTTAGTGCGTCCGGACGACCTCGACTGCGGTCACCCGGTCACGTCCCGCCCGCTTCGAGGCATACAGGGCCCGGTCCGCTGCCTTGAGGACATCCTCGAATCGGGCGCGGTCCATCGTGTCGGTTGCCGAGGCGCCAATGCTGACCGTGACGTAGACGGGGCCCCGGTGGGTGCTGATCGGCGTGGCCGTCACGGCGTTCTTGAGACGAGCTGCAACCGAACGTGTCGCCGCGAGGTCAGCGCCGTCGAGCAGCAGCGCCAGCTCATCGCCACCGAGTCGAGCCACCAGGTCGGTCTTGGCCACCGAGTGCGAGATTCTGCCCGCAACCGCCTCGAGGATCTCGTCGCCGGCGTGGTGGCCATAGGTGTCGTTGAGATCCTTGAAGTGGTCGATGTCGACCATCAAGGCTCCAACGCTCCGGCGGCGGCGCCGTGCGTTCGCCACCATCGTCGCCCCGTGCTTCTCGAAGGTTCTCCGATTGAGGAGACCGGTGAGTGAGTCGCGGTGAGCCGCGGTGTGGAGCGAGCCGACGTCGCGCACTGCCATTCGAGCGAGCGGGATGGCAAGAAGGATCGACAAGATCGCCAACGCTCCGAAGTACAGCGTGTCCGTGCGCCGCAGACTGTCGAACTGCGGGCTGAAGTCGTCCTCCGGGGCGATCGCCACGACGGTCCAGTCGAACTCGTCGATACCCGGGATGCCCCAGCTGACCCCGTGATAGATCGCCTCGTCAATGGTGAGCTCCTGCCAACCGTCGCCACCCGTCGTCAGCGCTCCGCCGACTGCTGTGGGTCGGTCGGGGAGGAGCGCAACCTCGCTCCCGGCCGGGGCGCGGTCGATGAGCTCGGGACGGGCGTGGACGATCAGCTCGGTTCCGTCGGCAACGAAGACGCGGCTCGATGCGGTCGGTGTGTACTCGCCGATGAAACGTCCCAGGTCGGCCAAGTCGACCTCGACGAAGACGGTGCCGCCATCGGTCGTGGCTGCGAGCGTCAGGATCGGCGTGGTCCCGTCGCTCGCAGTCGAGACGGCCGCAGCCGAGGCATTGACCTGCGACTCGGTGAGAAGGAGGGGGTTGGGGTTCTCCAAGACGCCGGGAACCGTGGTCTCGGCGAGCACGGCGCCCGCTTCAGACCGCCATCGAGTGGTGATTGCAGGTTCCTCGGTGTTCGGGTCCGAGTGGTTCGTCACCAGGCGTGAACCGTCCTGGCGGATCTCATAGATCGCTCCGTCCGGCCGGAGCCACGTGATGGCATCGGTACGGGGCGACGTCGCAAGCGTTGTGGAGAGATAGGTCTCGATCGCGTCCGCCGTGCTGGAGTCAGCTCCGCCGCCGCCCAGCTGGCGGGCGGCGAGGCCGGTTGTGGCCACGAGCGGCGTCAGATACTCGGTAGCGAGATCGGCGATGTCCTCGGTGGCGTCTCGGACCGTCTGGCGGGCGTAGAGCTCCTTCGTCTTCTCGAGTGTCGTGCCGCTGGAGACGTACGCGAACCACACGATGGCGAGTGGCAGGATCGCAAGGATCGCCACCAGCAACGAGGTGACTCTGGTTCGAATCAACTGGGCGGTCTCCGTCTACGGTCGGTAGGTGTTCTATCGGCCACCGGGCCCCAAGACTTGTGGGCCAAACCTCGCGTTCTTCCGGCCCTGGCAGGTCCTCCCACCCGGGCTCGCAGTGCTGCAGCGGGTAGTGTCCTCAGCGCCGGGTGCGTAGCGCCGTACGACCGGCGCAGAGGAGGGAGAACACCGTGAATGTCGTGCTGTGGATCCTGCAGATCCTGCTCGGGGGGTTCATGTTCATGGCCGGTGCCATGAAGCTCGTGCAGGGCAAGGACAAGCTGGTCGGGGACCCTCGGATGGGATGGGTCGAGGACTACTCGGACTCGACGGTACGGGGAATCGGCGCGGCTGAGCTCGCCGCCGGCCTCGGTCTGATTCTCCCGTGGTGGCTCGACATCGCACCGGTCCTCACTCCGCTTGCCGCCCTCGGGGTCGTAGCCGTTCAGGCTGGAGCATTCTTGACCCACCGCCGGCGCGGCGAGACGCAGATGCTTGCGGCGAACGCCACGCTCGTCGTCCTCGCATTGATCGTTGCGATTGGTCGGTTCGGCGATCTCTGATCGATCGACCGCTCAGCTACGAAGTTGTGGCCGGAATCATCCAGACACCGCCGGCCTCGAGCAGCGCCGCAACATCCTCCGCCAGGTCGCCTGAGGCCACGTACGGATAGAGATTCGCCCCCGGACACGCCGTTGCGGCGTGGTCGCGATGGCCGGACACCGCATCGATCGGCACGTCCCACTTCCCGACGGCCCATGCAACGGTCGCCGAGAGTGCCTCCAGCTGAAGGGCGCTGGGAACGTCGAGGTCGAAGTTCCCCTCGGCGACGATGAGGAGATGACCCGCAGGGTCGTAGTCGGTTGTCGTGTCACCCATCCACTGTGGATCGCGTGCGGCATAGACCCGTCCGTCCTTGCCGACGATGTAGTGATAGGCAATGTCGCCCCATCCGAGGCCGTCGATGTGCCAATTCTGCGCCACTCGGAAACGAGCGACACCCGATGCGGAGGACGTCCCGCCGAGATGGTGAATCGTGATCTCCTCGATCGAATGTACTGCCATACGGCGCTCAACCGGGTTCCGTGACGACCACGCATCACGATCGATGACCTCGAGAAAACGGCCCGGGTGCGGCGGTCGATGATCGGTAGTGCCGATCGAGCCGAATCGTTCGTCGGCTGCCGCCGGGCCGGGGATCCCCGGAGTGGTGCGGTCGAACGGGATCAGGTCCGGGGACTCTGATGACGACCCGGGGGCCAGGAACACCGCCCCAGCACCATCGACTCCGGCGACCCGGGCGTGCGGAGCCGCAATCCAGATGTCGGCGACGCCGTCACCGTCGACATCGCCGGCGGTCAGCGCCGATCCGAATCCGGCACCGAGTGTCGACCCGAGCATGATCTCTCCGTCGGCGAACGTCCCTCCAGCGTCGCCGTGCCGGATCTCGACGCGACCGGCGTACGGAGCGAGCCCATCTGCAATCGGTGCGCCGATCACAAAGTCGGCCATGCCGTCGCCGGTCACGTCGCCCCCGGCGATTGCAGACCCAAAGCCGGCTCGGGCTGCGGGTGCCGTGGACGAGACCAATCGGTCGCGGGTTCCCTCACGCCACGGGGATCCGAAGAGCACCAGGACGATCCCGGCTCCGTCGTTCCCCGAATGCCGGTAGCCGGGGGCTCCCATCGCAAGGTCATCCCGGCCGTCCCCATCCACATCTGCGGTGGCAAGGGCCGTGCCCAGTCCTGCCCCCGGCTTGGCGGTGCCGCGGATCCCGGGGGAGTCGAAGCCGATGATGCGGACCCCCGAATCTGCGAACTCGGTGTCGGAGCCCCACACGACGCCGACGGCGCCGGCCGGGGCTGCACCGGGCGCACCAACGGCGAGATCGTCATGGCCATCACCGTCGAAGTCGCCGAACGCCAGTGACGTGCCGAGGCCACCATCGGCGAGTCCGAGGTGCTCTGCGCGGATCACGCCGCCACGGGACGTGACTCCCTTGGCGCTGCCCATGAAGAGGTGGATGGTGTCGGCGCCGGGCGACGCCACGGCGAGATCGCGGTATCCGTCGCCGTTGTAGTCGCCGGCCGCGAGTGCTGCCCCAAACCGACCCCCTTCGGCGGCCGTGCCGGGGACTCTGGCCCTCTGTGGTGTCCAACGCTGGTGGCGATCCGGATCGAATCCGGTGGGCGATCCGTAGAAGATCAACACGATCCCGGCGTGGGCTCGTCCGCCGACACGCTCGCCGGGGACGCCCACCGCGACGTCGCCGTAGCCGTCACCGTCGAAGTCGGCACACAGAACCGCGCTTCCGAACCCATCACCCGCCTCGTTGCGATCGGGGATGCCCGGCACGTCCTGGGTGATCCGCCACGAGCTGCTCGGATCGGGACCGGCTTTGCTTCCGGGAACGATGACGATGGCACCGGAGGCGGTCTCTTCGGGTCGGTTGCCGTCGGCGTTCGGGATGCCGACGACGAGGTCCAGTGTTCCGTCGGCGTCGATATCGCACTCGGGGGAGAGCGACTCGCCGCTGACGGCGGGCAAGGGGAGGGTGATCGCTCCCACGAGGAGCGCGGCAACGAGTATTCCTCGCAGTCTCACGTGCTTGTGCTCATATCGATGCCCTCGGGTCGTTCCGCTCGGGCGATTCTGCCAGGCCGGGTCCGGCGAGTCTCAGGGTCCTCAGGATCCAACGTCATCGAAGGAGCGATACTTGAGCCACCGTCACGAACCCGGTAGATCGTCCGCTGCTTGCCAGTAGTCGTCGACGATCCGCCTGAGATCGGCCTGTTGCCGGGTGTCGAGCCAGGAAGCTGCGATGGCTGCCGTGGTGAGGTCGTGGCCGGACACGCCGGTGAGCTCGGAGACCAGGCGCAACTCGTCCGTGAGGTTGCAGTGGAAGAACGTCGGGTCGTCGGTTGAGATCGTCACCCGGGCGCCGGCAGCGATCAACTGGCGGACGGGGTGGGACTCCAGGTCGCTCACCACGCCCGTCCGGATGTTCGACGTCGGGCACACTTCGAGCGGGATCTGGTGCTCGACGAGGTAGGCGAGCAGCTGCGGATCCTCGACGCTGCGAACTCCGTGACCGATCCGTTCAACTCCGAGGTCGCGGATCGCGCTCCAGACGCTGGAAGGTCCCGCCGCCTCGCCGGCGTGGGCGCTGAGATGGAGTCCTGCATCACGAGCTCGTCGGTAGACACCGGCAAAGGGACCCGGTGGATGATCTTGCTCGGAGCCGCCGATCGTCACGCCGACGATCCCGGCGTCATCGGCGATACCGAGGACGGAGTCGAGCGTGGCATGCGCACGTTCCGGTCCCGGATCGCGCACCAGATCGACGATCAGGCTGATGCGAGCGCCCGGCACGGAATCGATTCCGGTGCGCACCGCGACGGCGATCTCCTCGACCGACATCCCATGGGCGGCGTAGTCGCTCGGCGAGATCGACGCTTCGGCGTACACAATTCCTTGCTCGAGGAGTGACGCGGCGACAGCGGCGCCGGCCACTCTGAAGTCCTCGGGTGTGCGCAGGAACCCGGTCATCCACGTCCATGCCTCGATGAAGTGGGCGAAGTCGCGATACGCGAGCTTGGCTACCAGCGCATCGCGGTCTGGCACGCCCGGGTCGCCCCCGTGGCGCTGGACGATCGACCAGAGCGTGTCGAGTGGGATGGCACCTTCGAGGTGGAGATGAAGCTCCACCTTTGGCGCAAGGCGGTAGGCGTTCGGAGACATCGCCGCAGACGCTACTGCGATGCGTCGGCATTACCCGGAACCGGGGACCTCGTGCGGTACCGTCGGTTCATGGCCGATGACGCGCGTGACAGCTGGAACGTACGTCACGCAGCGCGTGCTCCACTGACCGAACCGGCGACCTTTGTGGCGCAGTCTGCTGCGCTTCTCCCTACCTCGGGTTCTGCACTCGATGTTGCGGGTGGGACCGGACGCAACGCCTTGTGGTTGGCCGCCGCCGGTCTGACGGTGACGCTGACGGATGTGTCCGATGTCGCACTCGACCTGGCGCGAGCCGACGCAGCGACGCTCGAGCTCCCGGTGGACACGATCCGCCTCGACCTCGAGGAAGCAGGCCTTCCCGACGGAGTGTGGGATGTCATCGTGGTGCATCACTTCCTCGAACGTGCCGTGCTGCAGGACTTGCCCGATCACCTTGCGTCAGGCGGGCTCGTCATCGTTGCGCACCCAACGCGGCGCAATCTCGAACGCCATCGCCGACCCGGCCCTCGCTATCTCCTCGATGAGGGAGAGCTGGCCTCGATCGTTGCCTCCTGGAGTGACATGGAGATCATCACGATCGAGGAGGGGTGGACGCCTGAGGGCCGGCACGAAGCCCGAGTGAGGGCTCGCAAGCGCTGACCGCCCGTGTCCATGAAACAGCAGAAGGGCGGCCCGTGGGCCGCCCTTCTCGAGTATCGGTTCTCTGCGACGGCTCAGACGGCCACGCGATCCTTCAGGCCCTTGCCGACCTTGAATGCTGCGACGGTCGTCGCCGCAATCTGGATGGTCTCGCCGGTGGCGGGGTTGCGACCCTCGCGGGCCTTCCGGCGGCGGGTCTCGAACGTGCCGAAGCCGGTGATGCTCACCTTGCGGCCGGCGTCGAGCTCAACGGCGATGATGCCCTTGCCGGGATCCGTTGCAAAGATGGCGTCGATCACTTCCGAGGCTTTTGCCTGGGTCAGATCGCACTTGTCTGCAAGCTTCTTGGCCATCTCAGTCTTGGTCATTCCTACGCTCCTTCGCGGTTCATCGGGCTACCAGCGAGCCCTGAGGACTCGCGTACGATACGCCGGAAACCCAATGAAGCCGGGTATTTCCGGACCCTCGACGAAAAGGGCTGGCTCGTCTCTCGGGCCGGGGTCGCCGTCAGCGCTTCCTCTTTGGAGGCATTGCAGCCGTGTGGTGCAGCGCTCGCTCGATCCATTGGGCGGTGATGGCGGCGTCGTTGCGCCATGCCGCCGGCAGGCTGACGTACTCCTTCATCGGCCGTCCTTCCGGGCCGAACGCCCCCGTTCCATCGACGGCACGGAGCTGCTCGCGGTCCGGCCCGGAGAGACGAATCCCCACGTCAGAGCCAAAAAGACCCATGAACATGTGGCCGTTCACGAAGGCGGCCACGTTCCCGAACATCGGTTTGATCTCGACGCCAGGTGCCTCGGGCACGATCGAGGCGAAGTAGTCCTTGTCGCCCTGGCTGGGCTTGGGGATCCTCACGCGCTGCCTCCTCGTGTCGGCCAATCTACGCGCCATCATCCTCCGAGGTTTGGGCCAGGGGCTCGAGGCGCCCGGTCGCAAGGTCGCGAAAACCCAAGCGCAGTCGCGAAAACCGGAGACGTGCTGGGGGTTGCGAACGCATGTTCGGGCGCGTACCTTCGAACGCACGTTCGAGGTAGGTGCGGAGCGTGTCGATGGGTCAGGGTGGCGCAGAACAGTCGGGTCGATTGGGCGAGCTGTTGCAGCGCTATCGCGAGCTCCAGGAGGAGTTCGGCCCCATGGATGAGGACGCCCTCATCGACAAAGTCGTAGCCAGCGTGGCTCATCGGCGTCGTCGGCTCGAGTCGGCGCTCGCACAGATCGCCGAGCTCGACATCGAGGCCCAGTGGCTGGTCGATGAGATCTCGGGACGCGAACAGTCGCTCGAACTGTTGCTCGTCGACGTGGTCCGGCGAGTCGGTCGGATGCTCGAGGACGGTTGGTCGCCTGATCCGCTGCTCGGGTTCCGACTCTGGATCATGAACGGATCGGGTCTCGACGGTGCCAAGGTCACCTGGCGGACCCGGGTCATGACCGCAACATGCCTCACCACGGGAGAGGCGGACTCGGTTCCGCACTCGGATGGTCGGTGTGGCCGGCTCGGCTGCGGTGTGTATGCGACGAAGGAGCTCGACCCCCTGTTCGCCCAGCACCTGAATGCGCGGTCTCATGGATACGCCGTCGGGCTCGTCGAGCTCACCGGCAAGGTCGTCGAGCACGAGCACGGGTTCCGAGCCGAGCGCGCCGAGATCGTGGCGTTGGCGGCGGTCGGCGTCGACGGATACCTCGAAACGGAGGACCCGGACGAGGTCGCCGATTTGTGTGACGCACCGGAGGCGGCGCTGCGTCTGAGCGGGGGCCTGCGCCCGTCGGGCGTGCTGGGCCGAATCGAGCGGTTCTTGACCGCCTGTCAAGAGAGGAGATTGGGATGGACATAGGGAAGCAACGCCGGGTGATCGAGGTCACGCCGCTGGAGATGCCGGACGAACTGCCGACTGACGCACCGATGGAAACCCCGGCACCGGCGAAGCCCGAGCAGGAACCGGTATCGGTCCCAGCCGATTAGCCGCTGCTGGAGGAATCGGCGGCGTTCCGATCCGGGTGTCGGTCCAGCGGGATCGCCGTCGCGCCGTAGGCCGCGATGTACTGGGTGCTGGGTAGCGACCTGAGTTGACGCGCCGTCTCCATGTCGACGCCGAGCTTGTCGATGAGCCGCTCGGCGACGTCGGGCGTCGGTGACGTCTTCCCCGTGAAGATCTGATGGGCGAGTTCCCGCGAGATGTCGCAGCGTCGTGCCATCTCCCGGATCGACCATCCTCGGTGCCGGCGGGCTCGATTGAGTCGAGCCCCGAGATCAAGCGGGATTCCGGTCATTCGATGGCCTCCTCAAACCAGCGTAAGGCGGCAATCGCGCACCGTCGAGAGGCGGAGGTGGCAGGTCCCAAGTCTCAGGTCGCAGGTTCGGTCCCACGTCTCAGGTCTCAAGTCTCAGGTCTTGGGCGACTGACGACCGACGACTGACGACTGACGACTCACGCCTGCTTCAGGCCCCGTTCCTCAGCTGGTGGGCGACGAGCATCGCCATTTCCATGGATTGCTCGTAGTTGAGACGAGGGTCGACCGTCGACCGATAGGCGTCTTCGAGGTCCGCATCCGACAGGCCGCGAGCGCCGCCGGTGCACTCGGTCACGTTGTCGCCGGTCAGCTCGAAGTGAATGCCGCCGAGCTCTGAGCCCACGGCATGATGGATCTTGAAGGTCTTGTCGACCTCCTCGAGGATCGTGTCGAACCTGCGGGTCTTGAGCCCACCGGTTGTCGTCTCGGTGTTCCCGTGCATCGGGTCGACCGTCCAGTTCACGGTCTTGCCGGTAGCCCGAACGGTGTCGATCGCCATTGGAAGCAGCTCGTCCACGTGCGCTGCGCCGAAACGGCAGATGAGTGTCATCCGGCCGGGCTCGTCATCGGGATGGAGGATGTCCAGCAACCGGGTGAGATGGTCGGGCGTGAATCCCGGCCCGAGCTTGATGCCGATGGGGTTGCGGATCCCACGGAAGTACTCGACGTGAGCCCCTTCGGGATCCGCAGTGCGCATACCGATCCAGGGGAAGTGGGTCGAGAGGTTGTAGAAGCCTTCTCGCCGGGGGACTTGCTGCGTTTGCGCCTGTTCATAGAGGAGGGCGAGGCCCTCGTGACTGGTGTAGAACTCGGCTCGGGTCGTGCTCGATGCCGGCGCGTCGAGCACGTTCTCCATGAACTCCATCGAATCGCGAATCGATTCGACGATGCGCTCGTATTCCTTGTGCATGGGGGAGTGGCCGACGAAGTCGAGATCCCAATACTCGGGGTGATGCAGGTCGGCGAAACCGCCGTCGATGAGCGCCCGGATGAAGTTGATCGTCAAGGCAGCTCGTTCGTATCCCCGCAAGAGGAGTTCGGGGTCGGGTGTCCGATCCTCCCGGGTGAACGGTGTGCGATTGACGAGGTCTCCCCGGTACGACGGGAGCGCGACGTCACCCTGGTGTTCTTCGTCGGCCGAGCGCGGTTTGGCGTATTGCCCGGCAATCCGGCCGACTCGGACGACCTTGCGGCGCGTCCCGTGCACCAACACGAGGCTCATCTGAAGCAGGATCTTCAGCTTCGATGTGATCTCGTCGGCGTTGCAGGAGTCGAAGGTTTCCGCACAGTCGCCGCCTTGGAGAAGAAATGCCTCGCCACGGGCGCAGGCCGCCAACTGCCGCTTGAGCGACTCCACTTCCCACGACGTGACGAGTGGCGGGAACGCCGCCAACTGGCCGACGGCGGCTGCGACCTTCGCCGGGTCGGGATACACCGGTTGTTGCAGCGCGACTTTGCGCTGCCAGGAATCTGGTGACCATTCGGACATGGGAGCTACCTACCGGACGGGGTGGGATGCGGGAGCGAGCATACCGTCTGTGTCGGGCGGTCTGGCCGTCTGCGGCCGCGCTCCTCGTACCGAGGGCGGGTCCGTCAGTTGTTCTTGCGCCCGATGAGGCGTTGCCGGATCTCTTTGCAGGTCGGACAGACGGGGTAGCGGGATGGATCGCGGTTCGGGATCCAGACCTTGCCGCAAAGTGCCATGACCGGGATTCCTTCGACGTTGCTCCGGACGATGTCGGCCTTGCGCACATAGTGAGCAAACCGGTCGTGGTCGCCCTCGTCGTCGATCTGGCCGGCGACGTCCTCGCGTTCCTCGACGATGACGGCCGGTTTGATCTCGACGTCGTCGGACGCCCGTGGTCGACTCATGATGACGAGTTTCCCAGATTCGGTGGCGCTGTGTCGCATCGTTTGGCGAGCTCGCCGCCCGCGGACAGCGCTTCCCCCGGGCCGTGCTCGTTCACGAGTCGACGACGATGCCCAAGGATCCCGGAGTTCTCCAACCCGAGGTATCGGACGACCTCGAGCGCCACCAGCTCGAGACCGTCGGCGGGTTCGAGTTCGCCGCATCGGTGGCCGGCGTGTCCGACGTGACCGTTGCGATCGTCGTCGTCGGCGCTGTGGGCGACGAGTCAGCGCCGGGTCAAGTCCAGGCAGTCGAACGGCCAATCTCCAGCACGGCCACGGTGGCTGCCGTCGGGAGACCGGGCACCGATCGGGGCACTGCGGCTCGGTTCACTGTTCATGGTCGCCCAGATCCGGTGATGCCTGGTTGGGAGGCGTGAGGAGATGCCGGGCGACGTTGCGGGCGACCAAGTCGGTCACCTGATCGCCTGACAGCGTCGGGGTGCGCAGAAGGATCTGATGCTTCCGCCTGGCGATGTCGAGGACCATCACCTCGACTTCGAGGTCGGCCACGGTGGCATCCAGGCCGGCCTCCCCGAGTGAGGCGAGCACGTGCCCATCGAGCTGCACCGCATGGCTGAATCGTTCGGGCGACCCGGCCGGATCGAGTTCGTCGACCTCCATCGTCTCTCGGATCCCGGTCGTTTGGGGCTCGGCTTGCGGAGTGGGGATCGGCGGTTCGATGCCTGCGGCTTCGGCTCGTTCGGTCCCCTCGGTTCGGAGCCGAGTCTCGAGGTCGCCGAAGCGGGCATCCTCGTCCTCGATCTCATCGAGCAGCATGTCGACCCGTTCGGCCGGAGTCGCATTCAGCTCACGTTCCTTCTTCGCAAGGGCCTCATCGAGTGCATCGGCCGCCTTGCCGAGCTCCTCGCGTACGGCCTCGGCTTCACGCTTGGTGATTCGTTTGATCTTGTCCCACCACGTCATGCCAGGAGCGTAGGCATCCGTGACTCGGTCGGCCTCATCTCCGTGATGTCTTCACGAGTTCTCCACATTCGAATGCGACCTTGGTTCCAGTCAAGAGACAAGGAGTACAGACAATGATGCGCTTTGCCGTTCTGGTCCTCGCTGGGATCGGGCTCGGGGCCCTCATCTTCGGCCCCGAGGGCGCCTCCTCAGGATTGTGGTTCCTGATGGCGATACCGTTCTTCATCTTCCTGAAGATTGCGTTCTTCGGTGCGTTGTTCGCAGGGTTCGCCCGGCACCGCCGCGGCGACTGGAGCCCCGGGTATCGCTGGTCGTCCGACGATGAGACGACGTGGAGCTGGGGACCGTCCCGCCCCCGTCGGTCGTCGAGCCGCCGTACCGAGTCGCCGACCGAATCCCGATCGGACACCGATCGGTTCGAGGAGTGGCATCGGATGGCCCACGCCAAGGAAGAGGTCGACAGCTGGGCACCTGAGCCGGAGTGACGCCACAATGGTCGCAACCGATCTTCTGAAAGAGCCACGATGAAGCGAGTCCTCGTCGTCGAAGACGAGATCAAGATCGCCCGCCTGGTCCGGGACTATCTCAACCAGGCGGGCTTCGAGGTGCTCGAAGCCGCCGACGGGCCAAGTGCGCTGAGCCTCGCTCGCGCTGAGCGACCCGACATGATCGTGCTCGATCTCGGGCTTCCCGGAATGGACGGGTTCGACGTGACGCGCCGGCTGCGCGCCACCTCGTCCGTGCCGATCATCATGTTGACGGCACGGAGCGAGGAGACGGACCGCATCGTTGGTCTGGAACTCGGTGCCGACGACTACGTCACCAAGCCCTTCAGTCCGAAGGAACTCGTGGCACGGATCCGTGCCGTGCTGCGGCGGGCCGAGGCGACACTCGGCGGAGGAGAGGTCGTGCGCTCCGGGCCACTCGAGATCGACATCCCGAAGCGACGGGTCACCGTCGACGGCGCAGAAGTCGAGCTCACCGCCTCCGAATTCGACTTGCTCCTCGTACTGGCTCGCCAGCCGGGCCGCATCTACACCCGCGCCCAGTTGCTCGACGCGGTTCGCGGCGTGAGCTTCGAGTCATACGAACGGTCCGTCGATGCCCATATCAAGAACCTCCGTCGCAAGATCGAGGCGGATCCAAAACGACCCGAGCTCGTCGTCACGGTCTACGGCGTCGGATACAAGTTCTCCGATGCGTAGGGATTGGCACTCCGGTCAGTGGGGTCCACCGAATGCCGAGTGGTGGGCCCAACGGCGCGGGACCGAGGAGTGGCAGCGATTCGGGCGCAAGATGGCTGCCCGGTTCTTCTTCGGTGTGCTGTTCTTCTTCGGGTCGCTGATGATGCTGGGGGCGTTCATCGCCACCGCCATTGTCGGCACTGCGTCGGTCAGCCGCTGGGTGATCGTCGGGCTGGTGCCGGTCACCGTGGTGGTCGTGATCGTCCTCATCCTGAGGTCGGTACGGCGAACGTGGCTGCCGGTACGCGACCTCATCCGCGCCGCAGGCTCGCTCGCCGACGGTGACTACTCCGCCCGGGTCGAGACCGGCGGGTCGGCGGCCATCCGTCCGGTGGCCCGATCATTCAACGACATGGCTCGTCGGCTCGAACGAGCCGACGAGGAACGGCGTCAGTTGCTCGCCGATCTCGGCCACGAGCTCCGTACGCCGCTGACGGTCGTGCAGGGTGAGATCGAGGCGATGCTCGACGGCGTCCATCAGCCGGACCCGGACCATTTGGAGCTGTTGCTCGAGGAGGTCGCCGTCATGGAGCGGCTCCTCGAGGACCTCCGGACGCTCAGCCTCGCTGAGGCGGGTGCGTTGACCCTGCATCCCGAGCCGGTCGACGTTCCCGATCTGATCGACGACGTCCTCGAAGCGCATCGGCGTACGGCGACGGCGGCCGCCGTGGTGATGTCGTCGGATATTGGGCCGCATGTTGGAGAACTCGTGCTCGATCCGGTGCGGATTCGTGAGGTGTTGACGAATCTGGTGATCAACGCACTACGCGCGATGCCCGAAGGCGGCACGCTGACGGTCGCCGCCCACCAAGATGGCGCGAGTCTCAACCTCGCCGTTATCGACACGGGCGTCGGCATTGCTCCGGAAGACCTCGATCAGGTCTTCGATCGCTTCCGCAAGGGCTCGACGTCCAAGGGTTCCGGCCTCGGTCTCACGATCAGCCGTGACCTCGTCGAGGCGCACGGCGGGACCATCGGCATCGAGAGCATGGCGGGTGTGGGGACCACAGTCACGGTGACCCTGCCTCTCGTCACGGCCCCGAGCTGAGGGCTGGGCGTTCTATACGCCGGCGCCGGTGGGTGGCTCGGCGGACGTCGATGGCGGCGGTGCCGGCCGATCGTCGCAGGTGTCGTTGGGATCATCCCGTACCGGTGGCTCGGTGGTGGGATCTCCGGCGAGGCGCAGCATCAGGTGATGCGCCCATGCGTCGGCGTCGGGGTGGGTGTGATACGTCGAATGCGCGAGCGGCGACGGGGCGGGGTCGCCGTCCTGCGTTGGGTCCCATCGGTGCGGGTCGAGCACTCGGTGCTGCACGACCAGGTTGGACTCTGGCTCGAGGCGACAACCGAGGACGTCCGTGTGGGCATGAAGGTGGACCCAGGAGCGTTCGGAGGTGAATCCTGCGGCCGTCCGAGCAACGATTGCCCCGAAGTACGCAGGGAAGTGACGCTGGTAGAGCATCACGAGCGGCGACCCGTAGGTCATCAGCGCGACTCGCTCCCGTTGCGTGCCGTCTGCGAGCAGGGTCGCCGCCGTCAGCGCGGTGCCCTGGCTGTGAGCGCGTACGACCACACCGCGGTCATCCTCAGCCAGCCAACCCAACCGCCAGGCCAGCTGCGGCACCGCTCGTTCGCCGTAGCAAGGCGGAGCGAAGGGATGGGTGCGGCGTGGGAAGAACGTCAGCACGTCGAAGACGCCACCAATGCCACGCCGGGCCGACGGGTTCCGCAACGCGATCCGGACGAGCAGGACCACACCGATCGGTACGAACGCAACGAGCCAGCCCGACCCGGTGACCAGCCATGACCAGAAGCGCCAACCTCCCGCCTGGATGGGTGAGATGACGAGGAAGGCCGCAACGCCAATCACAAGCACTCCGGTCATCACGCCGTCCGCCTTGGTGGCAAGGCGGGAATGGGCATACAGCTTGGCGATCGAACGAGCCCGAGCCTCGTCGCCCTCGTCCCACGGCCGCGGCGGATCGAGGCCCGGCGGGGTGGGGTTGTCGGCCGATGGCTTGAAGTCGGCCTCGAGGAGCGAGGTGTCGACCCTGGCCCAGGGCCGCAAGGTCCACGCCACCAGGAGCGCGCCGACGATCAGAACGCCCGCGAACGCGACGGCAGCGTCTTCAAACCAGATGGGATAGCAGAACTCGCCCATCGCGCAGGTCGCCTCCTGCGAGAACCAGAAACGGGAGGTGTCGGCGACTCCATCGCCGAACCAGTCGGCCAGCCGGATCCCGGATCCGGCCCACAGCGAGATGAGCATGAACCATCCGAGCAATTGCGCCACGAACGGACCGAGCCGAAGGAAGCTGCCTCGTGTCCCTCGTCGCCAGAGCCAGAGGAAGAGCACGAAGCCGACGAGGACTTGGGTTCCGGTGAGGAGCGTCTCGACCGGGATCAGGCCGTCGAGGCGAGGGGTCGAATCCTCGCGATCGCGCGCCGCGATGCCCCAGATCGAGACGCCGACGGCGAGTGCGTACAGCGCCCAGGCGGCGACCCACGCCCACAGGCGAAGCGCTCCGTCTTGGACGGCGTGGGCTGCGCTCACCGTTGAGCTCGGATGAGCGATCAATCCGAGGAGTCCGATCACGAGGGCCGCCGATCCCCACACGGCCAGGTGGACCCACAGACTCCATCCGGCGGCGGTGAGCAACGCCGCCGTCGTCGCCAAGGTGACCGCCGTCGTCGCAACGCCAAGCTGGAAGTGGAGGCGCCGCAAACGTCGCACCGGCTTGGCGCCTCGCCAGAACGAGTTGTGGTCGAGCGGCAGGTCGGGGTCGCGGGAGAGCTCGGGCTGCGGCTTCCCGCGCACGACGTATTCCTCGAATCGTGTGACGCTGAGCCATCCGGCGCCCCAGAACAGCGTCAAGCCGCCCAGCGGAACGAGCGAGGCTGCCGCGATCACGCGGGCCGGATGGTCGACGAAGAACCCGCCATCGAGCCACGACAGCCACCAGTGGGTGTCGCGGCAGGCCTCGTACCGCCAACCGCATTGATAGCCGACGAGGTCCATGGCGAGGTGAGCGAACATCACGACCGCCATCACCGTGCCGAGGGCCGCCAGCAGTCGCAGCACGATCTTGCTGCGCGCAGCGTAAGGGCGTTCCGAATCGGGTCCCGGCGGATGCATCCATCCGGAAGCGTTCATCAGGGCAAACGGCAGTAGCAAGAACCACAACGCCCGGGAGGAGTCGCCGGAGGTCAGGCCGCCCCAGGCGAAGGCTTCGCGGGGATACTGCTCGGGATCCAGGCCATCACGCTCCGGCGGCTCCTTCGGCCGATAGAAGCCCGCATGGCGATCGCCAGAGACCCGCTCCGGATGGAAATCGTCGAGCAGGTCGGTCGGCGGTGCACCGCCAACGCCGTGCACGATCAGCTCCGTGACTCGTGCGCCTTCGCGCGACGGAGGTGCGCCTTTGACGTACGGATCGCTCGCTTGCACCACACACCCCCCGGCCGGATCGTGCTGCCGACGCTACTCGACGGGTTCGCCCCCTGGCGTCCGGAACCGTTTCGTGTGTTGGTGTCGTCCAACCACCGATGCGAACCACACTCACCATTCTCGTCCTCAGCCTTCTGTCGCTCGCCCTTGGTGCGGTGCGTGCGGCCCCGGCGTTTGGATGCAGCTGCATCGAGATGCAGGTCCAGGACGCCATCGATGCGACCACCCCAGCGGCCTTCGTCGGGATTGCGGTGGCCGTCGAGGACCTCGGTGACGGCGGCCGCCTTCCCAACGGTGATTGGCTGGCTCCGATGCAATGGACCTTCGAGGTTGAGACCGTCCTCGCCGGTGATCTACCCGACGTCCTCGTGGTCGGCTCGGGTCGCGACGGCGGCGACTGTGGTTACGACTTCTCCGCGGCCGGACGAATCGGCGTGGTCGCGAATGGTCAGCCGGGGAACCTGACGACGGACATCTGCGGCGGTGTTTGGAGCGCCGATGCACTGCTTGCGGCTCACGGCCCCGGCACGTCACCATTCGCAGCGAGTCCACCGGAGGACCAACCCGGTGGCGAGGGCATCCCCATGTGGCCCATCGTGTTCGGCGGTGTAGCGCTGACCATCGCGGCAAGTGCCGTCCTATGGCGCCGTTTCGAGCAGATCTGAGCCGACGACCCGGGCTCTTTCGGGCGACGTGGTACGTGGTACCAAGTAATCCTCACGCGTCCGCAATGTCCATCCCCGTGTAGTCGCGGGGGACCAGCTCCTTGATCTTCTTCGCCGGCATGCCGCCGACGACCCAGCGGTCGGGGATGTCGGAGGTGACGACGCTGTTCGACGCCACGATCACACGGTCGCCGATCGTCACGTCGGGCATCACCACCGACCGGAACCCGATCACGGTGTTGGACCCAATCGTGATCGGCGCTTTGGTCCGGCCCCCGAATGGGAGTGGCTTTGAGAAGTCGTCGAGGATGTGTCCGTGGGTGGTCAAGATCGCGCCGGCGGCGATCATCGTGTGATCGCCGATCGTGATCGGTCCCCGATCGTCGAGCGTTGCGCCCCGGTTCACGAACACGCCGTCCCCGAGGCTCGTGTTCTGTCCGGACAGGATGTATACGTCGTGGTGGAAGATGACACCCTCGCCGAGTCGTTTGAAGATTCGCTTGGCGAGGATGCGACGCACCTTGATGGCGAAGTCGGCCAACGCCGCAGCCGGAGTTCGATCGAAGATCCGCCAGAGCATCAGGTAGTAGGCGTGGTCGTCCGCAAGCAGCGACGCGTCCTTACCCCCGAACGGATCCTCGGCGATTCCGAAGCTTCCCGTCGTGAGGAAGCGGTCGACGAGGCCCCCGGCCATGTCGATGAATCGGTCGCCCCGGCCGACGAGTTCACCGGCATCCACCATACGCTCGAGTTCTTGCAGAACCTCGGCCTCGGTGCGATCCGCATCACCCATCGCTGCTCCTCCGCTCTCGAGTTCGCCTGGGGGAGACGCTACTGCGTCATGCTCCGGCGGCGCTCAACGGCGAAGAGTCGAATCCTGCGACGTCGCTCACCCATTCGGCAAAGCGGCGGCTCAAGGTGTCGTTGTCGAAGTGAGTCGTCGCTCGACGCCGCGCTTGAGTCGCCATCAGTCGAGTCCGCACCGGGTTCTCGAGTCGGTCGCGAATCGCCTCGCCGAGTGCCTGGGGGGTCCGCTCGGTCAACGTGCCGACGTGTGCCGTCACGATCGAATCGACGCCACCGCCGCGATAAGCGACGGGAACCGTAGCGGCGGCCAGCGCTTCGGCGTAGATGATCCCGAAATGCTCCAGCTTCATGGGAGCGGCCGTCAGGATCGTCGCCTCGTTGATCAATCCTGCCTTGTCGCGCTCCGAGACGAACCCCAAGAACCGTCCATTGCCGCCGAGCTCCGCTTCCAACTGTTGGCGGAGGTCGCCATCTCCGATGAACACCGTCGGCGCCAGGTCGGCGTAGTACGGGCTTGCCGCCACCACGTTCTGGGGACCCTTCAGCTCGGTGATTGCACCAGGGCAGATGACGTATCGGTCTGGGAGCCCATACTTGTCCCGCATCCGTCGCTGTTCCGTTGGGCGGAATTCCTGGAGATCGATGCCGCACGGCAAGATCATGAATCGGTCGTCCGGGATCGAGA
>JASJAX010000164.1 GCA_030066755.1 Acidimicrobiia bacterium | reverse complement strand
GGGGGATCGGCGGAGCCGCCCCCCTCAGACTCCCCCCAGCCTCGCCTTCGGCATCGGCACCGTGCAAGCCGCTTCGGGCGCGTGCGGTGTGGGCGGTTGCGAACAGTCCCCCCAAAGGGGGGAAAGTACCGCCAGGCCGATTGCCTGGGGGTAGGGGGGAGAGGCACTCGTCGACCACTGATCGCATGCTCTCGGTACTCAGTACTCGGTACTCAGTACTGCGGCCGAAGGCCGCTCGGGGTAGGGGGGAAGCACTCGTCGATCAGTGATTCGCGCGCTCTCTGTACGCAGTACTCGGTACTCAGTACTGCGGCGAAGGCCGCCTCATCCCTCAACAAACCCTGTCTGCCTGGCTACTTCTGCGAGCTCGTATCTGCTGGCAACGCCGAGCTTCGAGAAGATGTTGGCCATGTGGTTCTCGAGGGTCTTGACGGAGATGCCGAGTTCTTCGGCGGTCTCTCGGTAGGTGTAGCCACGGGCGATGAGGGCGACGACGTCGCGTTCTCGGTTGGTGAGGCGGGTGATGCCGGACTCGTCGGTGACGTCCTCGTCGATGTCGAGGAGGTAGGCGGCGACCTGGCGGGAGATTGGTTTGGCGCCTCGCATCGCTTTGTCGATGAGGTCGGGGAGTTCGACGCCAACGGCCGTCTTCGTGAGGTATCCGTCGACGCCGAGTTCGAAGAGGCGAACGACGTCGTCGCGCGAGGTCGAGACAGTGACGGCGAGGAACACGATGTCCGGATGTGTGGCGCGGACCTGTTCGATGACGTCGGCGCCTGATCCACCCCGGATTCGGATGTCGAGCAGCACGACATCCGGTTCGAGCTCCGTGATCGATGCGACGGCTTCCTCGACGTTGTCGGACTCGCCGATGATGCTGTAGCGATCACCGATGAAGTGGCGGGCCCCGGCGCGGGTCAGTTCGTGGTCCTCGACGAGAAAGAGGCGTCTCGGCTCGCTCATGAAGCAGGCCACCGAAGCTCGACGCTGGTCCCAACACCGACCTCGCTGGTGATCGTTGCCTCACCGTCGATGTCCGTGACTCGTCTCACCACGCTGTGGTCAAGTCCGCGCCCGCTCCGGCTGCTTGCCGCGTCGAAGCCGGCACCTCGATCGCGCACGAAGACTTCGATCCGACCGGGTTCGAGTTCTGCGTAGAGGTCGATGACATCGACCCCGGAGTGCTTCGCAGCATTCGTCAGCGCTTCGCGGGCAGCGGCGAGCACCGCTTCGAAGGCGGCATCGACCTCAGCATCGCCCCGGACCACGGTGTCGATCTCGATGCGATGCACATCCTCGATCTCGTCGCACATGCCCTGGATCTCCGCCCGGGCACTGTGCTCGTGTTCGGACCGGTACTCCGAGATCGTGCGCCGCAGCATCCGCTCCTGCCGTCGGGCCAGGTAGCGAACTTGGTTCGGGTCGTCGGCGTCGCGTCGAAGCGCCGTCAGGGTTTGGAGGACCGAGTCGTGGAGGCGATTGGCGAGGTCCATCCGCTCCTCGTGGCGAACTCGCGTCGCCTCCGCTCGATCCAGGTCGGCCTGGACCGCGAGCCGGCGACGTTCCTGATCGCGCAGCGCTTCGAAACTCCAGCCGAGCAGCGTGCCGAACACGAGGAAGACCACCGACCCGGCCGCCGGAATACCGCCCCGTTCGTCGACGAAGTGGACGATCACCTGCTCGAATCCGACGAGGAGCGACGCCCAGATCGTGATTCGCATGCTGGTGGCAAAGGCAATCACGGCGAGTGTGGAGATCGGATACCCACCGTGGAAGAGGTCCTCGGCACCGGCGGCAGTGCTGGCGAACCCAACGATCAGGGCGATGGTCAGGTCACTCATGACGAACCATGGCCGCCCGAGTTGATCGGCGTTTCCGGCGGCCCACCACGTGGTCGCCGTCCACACCGTTGCGAGGCCCATCGCCCCGAAGACGATCACGAGGTTGGCATCGGGATCGCCGAACGGGGTGAGGACGACCAGCAGGAGCATCCACGCCCAGCCGAGCATTCGGAACAGCACGACGATGCCCTTCAGCGTCGTGTCGACGGGCAAACGTTGGCGAACGGTGGAATGGCTCGAGGTCATTTCCAGGAAGGCTACTTCAGCGTTGCGGCCCCGACTTGAACGATGCAGCTGACAGGCGGACGATGGAGGGAGAAAGGAGGTGACCGTGACTCCTTCACGTGAACGGTGGTACCGCCGTCTCTTTCTCACCGCGACGATCTACGACGTCGTTCTCGGCGTCGTCTTCCTGTTCTTCGCCGGCTGGGCTTTCGATCTGCTGGAGATCCGGGACGAGATGCCGGAGGGCGGCTATGTGCCACTGATCGGCGCGTTCCTCCTCGTGATCGGCATCGCGTACTGGCTGATCTATCGCGGGGATCTGGTCGAGAACCGGGATCTCATTGCGATCGGCACCCTGTACAAGCTCGCCTACAGCGGGGTCGGCTTCTGGGTCTGGGCGTTCGATGAGGTACCACACGTCGCCTTTGTCGCCGTGTTCGGAATCGCCGATGTCGTGTTCTTCGTCCTGATGCTCGAGTGCTGGTTGGTCGTGCGTCGCGAGGCCGCATCGAGACCTGTCGTGCCCTCGGGTGCCTGATCGGAGCGAACGGCCTGCTCAGGCAATGACGAAGGCGATGCCGATGAGCACGCCTCCGATGTGGAGCGTGACGAGTACGAGACGCCCGAGCCCGAAGGGGGCGTCGAGCCACCTCGGAACGGGGATCCAGCGGTACCACAGCCACATGCCGAGGGCCGCCCCGAACCACAGCGATACGGTGATCATCCACCAGCCGACGACCGCCGGGTCGCCGTTGCCCGACAGTGTCGTGCTGAAGAGCGTGAGCCCTCCGGCGACGAGCGTCGCCGGGATGCTCAACGCGTAGCGCAATCCGGGTCGACGCAGGCTGGCTCGAAGCACCGTCGGCATGAGCACCCATCCGGTGGTGAGCAGGAGGACGACGGTCGTCGACGCACCATCTCGAATGGCCAGTCCCGTGATCGCGCCGAGGGCGATGAGGCTGACGACGGAGAGCCGACGGATCCTTGCTTCGAACGGTGGGTCGTGGGTCAGCTCGACGCCGGGTGCGCCCCGAGAGAATACGGTCATGCGGGCGATCCAGATCGAGCCCGGTTCCGTCCCCGCCGCCAGTCGGCCTTGAACCCGCGGCGCCGCCGGCTCGTTGCCTCCTCGCTGTAGAGCCGCCTCCCCAGGTCGACGAGGCCGTGCTCGAGTTCTTCCACCGTCATCCTCGCCGGCCGCAGGTTCACGTCGAAGAGGGTGCACCGTGACCAGTCGCCCGGGTGGAGGATCCGACCGGCCTCGAGGAGTCGCTCGTAGAGCGGCGTGCCGGGGAACGGGGTCAGCACGGTGATCTGGACGTCGAACGGATGGGTGCGTTCCACGAACGCGGCCACTGCGTCGAACACCTGGGGGCCGTCGCCGTCGAGTCCGAGCACGAAGCATGCGTTCACTGCGATGCCGTGCTCCTGGATGGTTTGGATCGCCTCGGTGTGCCGGTCGAGCCGCTGTCGCTTCCAGTTGCGCGTCAACTCGATGCCATCGAGCCCCGAGGGTGTCGGGCTCTCGAATCCGATCAGCACCTCGGCGCACCCGGCGGCCTTCATCATGGCGAGGAGCTGGTCGTCCTCAGCGATGGAGATGTCGGTCTCGGTGAACCAGTGGAGACCTTCGCCGCCGATGGCGTCCATCAAGGCACGTCCGTAGGCCTTGCCGACGAAGGTGTTGTCGTCGGCGAACTCGACGAACGGTCGCCCGAAGACGTCCTTGATGCTGCGCAGCTCGCGGACGACGTTGGCAGGCGGCTTCCGCTTGTACCGGTGGGTGAGGAGGATCGATCCCGCGCAGAACTCGCACTGCCACGGACAGCCGCGGGTCGTCTGGACCGTCACCCGGTTGTACCGGTCGGGTTCCAGCAGGTCGAAGCGAGGGACCGGGGCTTCGGCGAGGTCGTACTCGTGGCCTCGTGCGTCGTAGATCCCGCCCAGACTGCCGGCGGCCGCATCGGCCAGGACGTTGGACCACACCACCTCTCCTTCGCCGGCGACGACCGCAGTGCAATGTCGCAACGCCGCGTTGGGCAGCGCTGTGACATGCGGTCCTCCGATCACGGTCGGGACCCCGGCTGCCTCGAAACGGTCGGCGAGTGCGTAGGCGTCGAGCACCTGGGCTGAGTAGGTCGAGAGGGCAGCGAGATCACATTCCGGTAACTCATCGACGTCGGTGATGTCGTCGACCTCGTGATACGACACGTCGTGTTCGTCGGGGGTGAGCGCGGCAAGTGTGAGGAGCGAGAGGCTCGGGAGCGATGCCACAGTCTTGCCGCGCTCAACAAAACCGGGCAGCGTGAGACCGAGGGCCGTCAACTCGGGGTTGTGGGCCCGGACTCCGCTGAGGGCGATCAGGGCGATGTGCATCGCAACGTCCTTCACCTTCCGCGATACACCTCGCGGGTCCTCGTGGAAAGAGGCGATTGCGGGTTTGCTCGCCGCGATTCAGCGTCCGGTGCGGGTCACCACTCTGTGTAGGGATGAGCGATGAGATTCGCGTTGAAGTAGCGCGGATCGTGGCTGACCTCGTCGCCGATCCACTCGGGGAGTTCGATGGTCTGGTCTTCCGAGTCGAGTTCGACTTCGGCAACGATGAGTCCGGCGTTGGCGCCGTCGAACTCGTCGATCTCCCACGTCATGCCGTCGTGTTCGACGATGAAGCGGGTCTTGTCGATGACCGGCTCCTCGCACAACGTATCGAGCATCTGGTTGGCGTCGTCGACGGGTATCGGGTACTCGTACTCGGCGCGGGTCGTTCCGACGGTCAAGCCCTTGATCGTCAGGGTCCCGACATCGCCGACGACCCGGACTCGGACCGTACGTTCCTTGACCGTCGAGAGGTACCCCTGGCGGAACGTCATGCCCTGTCCGAGCGCCCGCCAGGCGTCGCCCACCACGAGGTACTTCCGTTCGATCTCGGTTCCCACCGATCCTCCTCAGTCCTGGATCCAACCCTTGAGCGACTGGATCATTCGTGGATAGCTGTAGTTCCTGTAGTGGTCGATGCCGAGGCGTTCGCGAAGGTCGTGGAGCTCCTCGAGGTGGGTCGACTCGATAGCCACGGTTTGTCGTGTCGTTTGGCCGAGCCCCACGTGGCTGACCTCGGCCGTGCACCGGTCGATCCGGTAGACATGACGTGTCTTCATCACGACGACCGCATCGAGCGCTGGATGCGGCTCGACGATCTCGGCGACCAGCGCGTCGGCCGAATAGGACGACTGGGCCATCTTCGGCGGGTCCGCTTCGATCAGCGGGAAGAACTCGTCGACCAGCTGGGCCAGGCCGACCGGCATGACGCACTTGAGTTGGGGTTCCCAGCGCTCGAAGTCATCGACGGAGTCGATCAGGACCTTCACGTCCAACACCGATCGCCGGATCTTCGGGTTGACGTCGAGGGCCCGCTTGACCAGGAGATACAGCTCGATCGTCTCGCCGATTCGGGGCGGACCACCGAGGTCGACGATGTCGTTCGCAACGCTCGAGAGGTCCTCGCCCCAGATCCGAAACTCAAACCGCGGCACAGTGTCGGCATCGCCGAGAGCCGGAGTGGGGAAGCGAGTGCTGCCGGTCATGGTCCTGTGTCGTGCTGGGTCCGCTGTGCATTATGCCGAGACGGCGGACGAGTCGGAAAGTGAGTCTGACGACGTCGCGTAGGGTTGGTGCATGCTGCCCTACGAACACCCGCCGCGTACGGCGTCGGAAGCAGAGACGTTGCGAGGCTTCCTCGACTCTCATCGCGCCATGATCCTCTGGAAGCTCGAGGGATTGACCACCGAGCAAGCCACAGCACGGACCGTGCCGTCGGCGACCACATTGCTCGGTGTCGTCAAACACCTCGCATGGGTCGAGCGCTGGTGGTTCTGCGACTTCATCGGGGGTCAATCGTTCGACTACCCGTGGAGCGACGAGGACCCCGACGCCGACTGGCGCATCGAAGCAGGCGAGACCGTCGAGTCGATCTCGCAGTTCTACGCCGACTGCGTTGCCGCCGCCAACGAGGTCATCGACGCCGCCGAAAGTCTCGACGTCACCGGCACCCTCCAGAGCGGAGAGCGATCACTGCGCTGGGTCCTCACCCACATGATCGACGAGACCGCCCGTCACCTAGGCCAGATGGACATCATCCGAGAGCTGATCGACACCACCACCGGCTACCTCCCAGACGACTAGCTGGCGGTGCTCAAGGATCCCCCTCCCTTTCAGGGAGGGGTGGCCTCCACGGAGTGGAGGTCGGGGAGGGTCTCTCCATCTCAACTGTTTCACGGTGGCACCCGTCAATCAGGCCACTTGCCGCCTTGGCGGCGGCGCTCAGAACCGTAGATACCGCCCCTGGCTGCTCCGCAGCCTGTCCCCGCCCTACGAGGGCGGGGGATCCAGACGACCTCAGATCCGTTTGCGCAGCGTGAGCATCTCGGGCATGCCGGGATTGTCGAGCATCACGCTCTTCAGATCCGTGAAGCCGACGCTGCGGTAGAAGGCGCGGGTGCGGTCGTAGGGCTCGTACTCGACGGACTCGCCGAGTGTGTCGACTTCGAGGTCACGGATCCCGGCGGCTCGTAGGTCGTGTTCGGCGTGTTCGACGAGTCGGCGCCCAATCCCTCGTCGATGGTGATCACCGCAGACGGCGATCCACCCGATCCGGCCGATCCCTTCGTGGATGACCCACGTGACAAATCCGACGAGCTCACCATCGATCTCGGCGACGGCACCTTGCTCGCGCGGGATCTCGTCCGTCATCTCAGCGATGCCCTGATCGTTGAAGAACTCCGGCAG
>JASJAX010000003.1 GCA_030066755.1 Acidimicrobiia bacterium | reverse complement strand
TCGGCCCCATGCGACCACAACATGAGTCAAGAATTGGTAAATGCGGTCACTAGAAGTGGCAGCCGGGCACGTTCGGTGGCTGGGAGGCCTCACGCCAGTAGCCCGTAGCCAGTAGCCAGTAGCCGGCGAGGACATCGCACGTTCGCTCCAGGATCGCAATCCCGTTCGGACTGGCGACTGGAAGCGAGCGCAGCGAGCGTACTGGCGACTGGGAGCGAGCGCAGCGAGCGTACTGGCGACTCGGCGGCTGCGCCGCCGCACCACTACGGTTCAGACGTAGTCACCGTCCACAGAAGAGGCCGCCGATGTGTTTCGATCTCGATTCCTCGCCGCCGATACCGGCGGTCTCTGGGGCGGCCGTCGATCACGAGCATTTGGCGCTGACCGCTGACGATGGGACGGAACTCGCGGCATTCCATGCCATCGGGCCCGGGGCCGGTCCGGCGGTTGTGGTCTTGCCTGACGTGCGTGGGCTGTATCGCTTCTACGAGGAGCTGGCATTGCGGCTCGCCGAACACGGATACGACACCGTTGCGATCGACTACTTCGGGCGTACCGCCGGAGTCGGCCGGCGTGGCGACGACTTCGAGTTCTGGCCACATATCGAGCAAACCACCGCCGCGGGCGTCCGACTCGACACTGCCGCTGCGGTTGCGCATCTCCGTCGTGACGAACCGCAGCGTGCCGTCTTCACAATCGGTTTCTGTTACGGCGGCAGCAACTCGTGGACGCAGGCAGCTTCAGGACATGGGCTCTCCGGAGCGATCGGGTTCTACGGACATCCCACCGCGGACGGCTTCCCACCCGGAGCAGCGGCCGTGATCGACGTGGTCGACGCCATCGAGTGCCCGATTCTCGGTCTCATGGGTGGCGCCGATCCGGGCATCCCCGTCGCCGAAGTCGACCGATTCCGAGCCGCACTCACGGAAGCCGACGTCACCAACGAGATCATCGTGTACGACGGGGCACCCCACTCGTTCTTCGACCGCAAGGCCGACGAGTTTGCAGCTGCGTCCGCAGATGCGTGGGAACGGGTCCTCGGCTTTCTGGCCGCCAACGCGTAGCTCGCGCCGCGGGCCTACTCCGGTTCGTCGGGCAGGATCTCTACTTCGAGCCGGGCGATCTTGCCGTTACGAATGACATAGCGATCGCGCCCACGAATCGGCCCCGGCAAGGCGGGCGATTCGCAGGTCCAGACCGAGGCGGCGTGCCCGGGCTCGATCGTGATCTCGTCGACAATGAGTTTGAGATCGGGAAGTGGCGTCTCCCACCCGCTGCGGAGCGTCGCCCGAATCGCCTCACGACCCGTCGACGTTCGCATCTCTCCGGAGAACGGATCGACGTACACCGCGTCGTCGGCAAACAAGGCCATCATCTCGTCCTCGGCTTCGGCACCTCGCCGCATCGCAGCGAAGTACCGCTCAACAACGTCACGTTCCTCCACGGCGCCTCCTCACGTCGGACGATTGCTGAGTACGGTGGTGCGCATGGCCGACGACCGTACCAGGAAGGACGTGCGGGATCTGCTGTCGGGAATGGACCGCCACGAAGGCAAGGTGCCGTTGCGGGAACTCATCGAGCTCGCCGATTCCGCCGACCAGCACATCACCGTCGATCGTACGGACGATCCACCGGTGGTGTTCGTTCGACCGGCCCGCTCCCGCCGGTTCACTGCCCTCTCGGATCGAGAACGAGAAGTCGCGGAACTGGTCGCCGGCGGCATGACCAACCGCCAGATCTCCCGCAAGCTGTTCATCTCTGAGGCGACGGTCAAGGACCACGTTCATGCGGTCCTGGCCAAGACGAAGCTGCCGAATCGCGCCGCCATCGCCGCGGCGTGGCACGGCGGCGACGGCGATCCCCCATCAGCCGACTAGCCGCCGATACCGGTGCTCCATTCGGGCGTTGCCATCGTGACCTCGGGCTCACCGGCCAAGAGGGGACCGACCTTGCCCATGTACTCGCCGAACCAGGGTGCCTCGGCGTTCTGACCGAACGCCGCCTGATCGCGGTAGATCTCGAACAGCGTGAACCGATCCGGATCGGCCAGATCGTTGCACCAGACGACGACCTCCTGGGCCTCGTTCGCTTCGGCCCGCGGAGCCATGACGCTTCGATATGCCTCGTAGATCTCCTCGCGTCGCCCCGGTTGCGCCGTGCTGCGAATGATCAGAGCGAGTGTTCCCACGATGCCTCCCTGTGTTGGATTTGCGTCGCTCCGAAGCTACGGATGGACCAGCGAGGACTCAATCCATCGTTCGATGGATTCCGACTCAACGATCGAGATCACTCGCCGCCCGTGAATCTGCGATCGAGCACCTTCAAGGCTCCGGGGTGCGGCACCTTGCCGACCATCTCGAGGATGGCGTCGGCACACTCGACTGAGGAGTTGGCGTGGGTATCGACGGTCAGGTCATACACGCCGTGGCTGTGGACGATGTCGAACTGCGTCTCGACCAATCCCGGGAACCGGTCACCACGTTCCTCGTGTCGACGACTGGCCACATCCTTCGGACAGCGCACACCGACGAAGTACGCCTTCCCGGCCAGGAGCCGACCGATGATCGCGAGTACACGTTCATCCATGATGACGTCGTCGACGATCACATTGAACCCCGTGCCCGCAGCCGCCTGCGCCGAGCGATACATGCTCTCCTTCAGCTGCACGGCCTTCGGTCCGAGTCGGAACTCCGTGACGCGCTCGCCGTCGTCGGTCGTCACCCACAGCAACCCCTCGACGGCGGCGGGATCAATCCCGTCACCGAGCACAACGAAGTCCTCTGGCAACGTTTGGGCGAAATGATCGATCCCGGTGTGCAGGGTGTACCCCGGCAAGGACCGCTGCAGCTCCTTGGCAATGGACGACTTACCGGAACTCGCAGTCCCATTGAGGATGATGATCTGCCCCGAAGACTCCGTCATACCGCTTCGCTACGCCCGCTAGCCCTGATGAGCGCCCCGTGGACCCTAGACGCTTCCTCCGCGGCGGCCCGCCGGTGGTCACCCGATGCGATTGCGGATGGTCAGCGGCTCGACCGCCGGGGCGGCCGGAGGTTCAGGCGCCGACATGACGGTCCGCAACCACTCGGCGAGATCGTGATCACCGCCGCGGTGAGTTTGCAGGGCAGCGTCGAAGGTGGCGCGTCGAGACCCATACGAGGCCGCGTCGCGTCTGAACAGTCCATCGATGGCGATGCCCCACGCCCGCATCAACGCCACGTTGTTGCGCGCCTGGTCGAAAGCCCGCTCATAGGTGGCGGCGGCGACGTCAACGGCGTCGACGGCTGCATCACCGGACCACCGGCCCGCCAAGCGGAGCCACACCGCACCCGCTCCGAGGTAGGCGTCCAACTCGCGGGGGCGTAGCTCGCTCGTTTCCAGGAACGCCTCGGCCGACTGTCGGAGGGCAGCGTCGCGCTCGGCCTCGTCGTCGACCAGATCTGCGCGCTGGAGATGGACGTGCGCACGGGCTTCCGCCGCCTCGTAGCTGTCCGGTCGGGCCATCGTCGCTTCCGTCAAGAGCTCGAGGGCACGATCGAGCGAATGCAGCCGTTCCTGGGTGGTACCGACTCGTGCCTCGACGAGTTGCTTCTGGGCCGCTTCGATCCGATCGCCGTGGACCGACATCGCCGCCACCATCGCCTTCTCGGTGTCGACACGCGGCTCAACGGGCTCGTCGGGATCACGCTCGAATGACGGCGGCGGCGGGTCGCCGCGACGCGCCCGCTGACCGGCCGCAGCCGGCGCCACGACGGTCACATACAGCACGAGCAGGCTGGTAGCGACCGAGCTGATGAGCCAGAACACCCAACTGCTCAACATGTCGGTGATGAGGTTTTCCCCGATTGCGTGCCTCCAATGACGTGAGATTCAATCGGCAGGTCCTGCACAAGGTTTGAGTGGGTAGTAGTCAGTATTCAGTAGTCAGTAGTCAGTGAGGAGCTCGAGCGTTCGGATCCCGTTGGCAACGCCCGTTCGGACTGACGACTGACGACCGACGACCGACAACTGGGCTGCACAGCCGCCGTTCCGCCTAGCCTCCCCCTCATGCACGACGATCTCGCCGCTTCCATCGACACCCACTTCCCGGCCATGCGAGCCGCCCTCGAGGACCTCGTCCGGATCCCGTCCGTGAGCGCTCCCGGGTACGACCCGACGGAGGTCCGCCGCGGAGCCGCGGCCGTGGCCGAACTGCTCCGCAAGGTCGGCATGCGAGACGTTCGGTTGCTCGAACTCGAGGGAGCCCACCCGGCCGTCTTCGGCGAGATCCCGGCACCGCCGGGGGCCCCGACGGTGTTGCTGTACGCCCATCAGGACGTGCAACCGCCGGGCCCGTCCTCCGAGTGGGACATGGACGACCCGTTCAGCCCGGTGGAACGAGACGGCCGGCTCTACGGGCGGGGGTCCAGCGACAACAAGGCGGGTGTCATCGTCCATCTCGGTGCGCTCCTGGCTCACGATGGAGCACCGCCGGTCGGCGTGAAGGTCTTCGTCGAAGGTGAGGAGGAGATCGGCTCCACCAACCTCGAGCAGTTCATCGTCGAGTACCACGAGCTGCTCGCCGCCGACGTCATCGTCATCGCCGACTCGGGGAATTGGCGAACCGGAGTCCCGTCCTTCACGACATCACTCAGAGGGCTCGTCGATTGCACCGTCGAGGTCCGCACGCTGGATCATGCCGTTCATTCCGGCATGTACGGCGGTGTTGTTCCGGATGCCATCACGTGCTTGGCGAGGCTCCTCGCCACCCTGCACGACGCAGAAGGCAACGTGGCCATCGAAGGGCTCGTCGGCGGCGACGCGGATCCGCTCGACATGACCGACGTCTCGCTGCGGGAAGAGGCCGGGGTCGTCGACGGCGTCGAACTGATCGGCCGGGGGTCGCTCACGGCCCGTATGTGGATGAAGCCGGCGATCTCGATTCTTGCGGTCGACGCACCTCCCGTGTCCGAGGCCATCAACCAGCTGGTACCGGTCGCTCGTGCCAAGGTGTCGCTTCGACTCGCTCCCGGCGACGACCCGGGCCGTGCCATGGACGCGCTGGTGAACCATCTCGAAGCTCACGCGCCTTGGGGAGCTCAGGTCACGGTGGCTCGCGGCGCCTCCGGTGATGCGTTCGCGCTCGATACGACCGGACCGGCGTACGACGCCTTTCGTACGGGATTCGCAGCGGCCTGGGGCGTCGACACGATCGACATCGGGGTTGGTGGGTCGATTCCGTTCGTTGCGGCCTTCTCAGAGCAGTACCCAGATGCGTCGATCCTGCTGACGGGCGTTGCCGATCACCGCAGCCGCCCCCACGGCCCCAATGAGAGCCAGGACCTCAACGAGTTGCGCAGAGGTGCTCTTGCGGAAGCGATCGCACTCCGGCTCATCGCCGAACCGGCTTGATCCCCCGGACGCGCACTCCCGGTACTGCACCACGATGCCTTGCGGCGGCGATCGCCGTTGCCCTGATTGCGACCGCCTGCGCCGGCAGAACACCGGCGGCTCCGTCCTCGTCTGCACCTGCGACCGACTCGGCGATGACGTCGCTGCCGTCGGTGACGTCCGTGCCACCAACAACCCCGCAGACCCGCTTCGTACCCAACCCGCCTGCCGAGGGAGCCACGGTGTGTGATCGGTTCACCACGGTCGCCGATGTCGGCTCGGTTGCTGCAGCCGAGATCACCGAGGCCTCAGGCATCGTCGCGAGCCGCGCGCATCCGGGTGTCTATTGGACTCACAACGACTCGGGCGGTGACGCCGCCGTCTACGCCATCGATGAGACCGGTGCGTCACTCGGTGTGTGGACGCTCGACGGGACGTTTGCGCTCGATTGGGAGGACATCGCGATCGGTCCGGGCCCCGAGCCGGGACTCGACTATCTCTATGTCGGCGACATCGGTGACAACCTGGCGTTTCGGCCCGATGTCACGGTCTACCGCTTCGCCGAGCCCGACCCGTCTGTGAGTGGCGTCGTAGCCGACGCCGTCTCGCTTCGGCTCGTCTATCCGATCCCTCCGGTCGACGCCGAGGCCATGCTCGTCGACCCGATCGACGGCGACCTCCTGATCGTGACCAAGTCGAGCACGGGCGACTCGATCGTCCTCCGGGCAGAAGCGACCACCGTCGGCAGCGAACCCATCATCCCGCTGTTCGAGATCGCCCGACTGCAGCTCGGTGCCGGCTCGTTCGTCACGGCGGCCGACATCAGCCCCGACGGCACCATGCTTGCGCTCCGCGGATACGGCGAGGTCTGGATGTGGGCCCGCAACGATCGATCGCTGGCCGAGGCCTTCACCACCGATCCGTGCCTCGCCCCGGCGACCGAGGAGACTCAGGGGGAATCGATCGCCTTTGCCGCCGACGGCACCGCCTACCTCACCGTCAGCGAAGGCTCGAACCCCACCGTGTGGCGAGTTGGGCCCTGATCAGCTCGGAATCTCTCGATCGAGCCGACCCTCGGCGATGAGGCGTTCGATGATGCGGCGGTGATGCCGAACGCTCTTCATCACGAAGACGGCCTTGGTTCGCAGGCGGTCTGCGGCGTCGAGATCGCCGTGTTGTCCAAGCCGCTCCTGCCGGTCGTTTCGGGCGCGGTACAAGGTCAACGCCGCAGCTACGGAGAGATTGAAGCTCTGCACGAACCCGGTGATCGGAATGACCGTGGTCATGTCGGCGGCCTCCAGCATCTCATCGGAGAGTCCGGCGAGTTCGTTGCCAAACACCATCGCTGTGGGCACCGTGAAGTCGATCTCCTCGATCGGGACCGCGTTGTCGTCGAGGTGCGCAGCAACGATCCGGTACCCCGTTGCCCGTAGGTACGCGACACAATCGGCAGTCGACCGCCACTTCCGACGGTCCAGCCATTTCTCGCTGCCTTGCGCGGTCCGCTTCGAATGCTTGTAGCTCCCGGCGGTGTCGATCGCATGGAACTCCTGCACCCCCAAGCCGTCTGCCGTCCGCATCACCGCAGCGATGTTGCCCGTATCGACCACACCTTCGACCACCACCGCGAGCGAACGAGTGCGGTCGGCCAGGACTTCATCGATGCGAGCCTCACGCTCGATCGTGTGAAAGGGACGCAGCAGGTCGATGACCTCGTCAGGTTCGAGCGTGTGCTCCCCAAACCGGAACCAACGCGGGTCCCGCGTGGTACCCCGCCCAGGCGCCAGCAACCGTTCCATCTCAGCGCGAGCAACAACGGGGTCGGAAGGCATGGGGGCGAGTCTCAAGTCTCACGGCGCGCGGCGCAAGTTGGTCGGAGGTCTCAGGTCGCATGCGAGTGACAGGTCTCAAGTCGCAGGTCCCAGGTCTCAAGTCTCGTTACTCGCTACTCCCGGCCGTCGAAGCTCGTACACCTTCTGCAACGCGCCGAACTCCTCGAACTCGTCGACTACTCGCATGCCGAGGTCCTCGAGCAGCGCTCGTGACCGATCGTGTGCGGCCTGGGTCACGGCGATCACCCGGTCGTCGGCGGCGGCGTCCCAGAGCCAGTCGACGACCATCTGCACGGCTTCGCGGGCGAACCCGTGGCCCCAGTGCTCCGGGAGGAACTGATAGGCGATCTCGAGTTCACCCCGATCACGTGAGAGGGTGACCGTCCCGATCGGCTCGGCGCTGTCGGAGCGCACGACGCAGAAGACGCCCCACTGTCGGCCGATCGGTCCGGCCAGCGTCTCCGTGACCTGTTCGGCGGTCATCGCACCGCCGAGGAACGCACGAACGTCCGGGCTGCGCATCAGCGCAGTGAGCAGCGGCCGGTCGATGTCGCTGAGGCCGCGCACCATCAACCGGTCTGAGTGCAAGGGTTCTGGCAGCCATGGCATCGACCGCCAACCTACTTGACCACAGTGACCTAAGCCCGGCGAGGAGCACCGGCTACGGTGACACCATGAAAAGGCCCGACCGCGACTTCATGGAGGAGATGGAGGCCCTCGAAGCGGCATACCTCGCTTCCGATGACCCCATCCGGCAGTCAGGGTTCAGCGGAGGCGCCGAGCGTTGGCGAGCGGAGCGCGGCCCGATCCTGGATGCCGTCGATCGATCCGGCGACTTCCTCGACGTCGGCTGCGCCAACGGCTATCTCCTCGAATGTCTCGTGACGTGGGCGGCCGAGGCCGGCCTCGAACTCACTCCGCACGGCCTCGAGTTGGGATCACGCCTGATCGAGACGGCGCGGCGCCGGCTGCCGGCCCACGCCGCCCAGTTGCACCACGGAGACGTCTGGACCTGGCAACCTCCCCGCACGTACGACTACGTCTACACGCTGTCGCATATCGCTCCTGTCGGCCTGCTCGGCGACCTCCTCCGTCGCCTGCAAGGCTGGGTCAGCCCCGGCGGACGGTTGATCGTGGGCGACTACGGAAGCAGGAGTCGAGGCATCGACCCGCAGGACATGCGCTTGGTGCTCACGACGCTCGGCTTCGAAGTCGCCGGCGACGCCATGGGCGGCGACCCCCACCTGACTGCGTTCGCCTGGGTGGACTGCTGAGCCGAGGCAGCGCGGCGTCTAGTCGAGCGTCCCGATCAGCTGCAGATTGATCTCCCCCTGCGGACCCGACTCGACGTATCGAGCGAGGATCTGGGAGGGCCCGACGACGGCCCAGTCGGAGTATCCGAACCCTTGACCGACGAGACCGTCGAGCGGAATCTGGTTCCACATGTCCGGCGCCGTACCGTGGAGGAGCGTCGGGCCGGCCGGGCCGACTCCCTCACCCTCGGAGTGGAGGATGGCCACGACCCCCATGGGACCGACGGCTCCGGCCGACAGCCACATCTGCCGGCCAACGGGTAGCTCCTCGAGCTGCGACGAGATGTTCAACGTCTCCCAATCCGGCCCATCCGCCCACACAGCTACCGGCTGGCCTTGGCTGGATCCGAGCACCACGGCATCCCCGCCGACGGATCCTGCAGCTGCGACCCAGTCCAATGCGGGGAAGTCCGCCGCCTTTTCCCAAGTCCGTCCGTCCGGCGATAGCCAGATGCGGTTGCCGCCGAACCGACCCCACTGTGTGGCGATGTACCCGCTTCCGGTCGAGTAGAGCTGCGCGAGCCGTTCGGTTGGGTCGAACGGGGATTCGATGGCCTCCCACTGGGCGCCGTCGGATGAAACGAAGATCTCCGAGAAGCTCGGCTGACCACCTTCGACGCCGAGGTCCTCCCAGGTGAGGGACTCCACCACCGCAGGCTCGACGTCGCCTTCCATGAGTCGCCGACACGGCTCGGGGACCTCCTCCTCCTCCCCGAACCCGTCGCCGGACCCCCCACCGAAGCCGCCGGCGGCCGCGCACTCCTCCTCGAGCTGGTTGAAGATGGAATAGTCGACGATGTCGACGCCCGTCTCGGTCGCAACGACGTCGTTGAACTCGTTCAGCAACTCCTGGGGCACGAGCGACCAGTAGTCGATCCAGAAGTTGGTCTGCACCACCGCCACCATGCCACCGGACGACGCCGCGATGTGCATCGACGTGTCGGTCCATCCGTCGGTCGGCACCGCCGGTGGTGCTGCGACGGTCGGGAGCGACTGCTGGTCCCACGAAACACCGCCATCGGTCGACGAGTTGACCACGATCGTGGGGACCTCATCGAAACCACCGCCAATGCTGGGGGCAGTGCCGATCAGATAGATGGTGTCGCCTAGCAGGGCCATGTCGGCGCCCGAGATGTCGTCGGCGAGCACAGCGAAGTCCCACGCTTCGCCGTCGACCGACTGATAGATGGCCTTGGGCGGCGGCCACACATTGAGCCCGCGGCCGGGAGCGGTCGAGAGCGCATACATCGTGCCGTCGGGCGCCAGGGCGATCCGCTCGACGAATCCGAGCGTTCCGTCGACGGCATACCACTCGAGCGAGGCCGGATCGGCCGGTGGCGGAGCGTCGGCGCCGCCGCCGCCGACAGCGGCGGTACCTCCATCCTGCGTCGTCGGCCCGGAGGCAATGGATCCGCCGGGATCCTCGTCACCCCCGACGAGCGCCAGGAGGCCCAGCACACCGCCGACGCCGATGAGTGTCGCGGCAAGGGCGCCACCCACGATCCACCCGATCCGTCTGCCGGACCAGCGCGACGGAGGCGTCGGCTCCCAGCGGGGACCGTCTCCCGTGGTCGGTTCCGCGGGCGACCATTCGTTGAAATCGATGTCGCCGCCCCAGCGCTCCGAGCCGCCGTCTGCGTCCATGTTCACCCTCGTTGCGGTCCGTCCCCTGATACAACGTTCGAATGCCGTTGTGAGGTTTCAACCATTGTCGCGCCGGAGCACAGCAATCCGGTCGCGCAGCGGGTCGATCAGGTCCGAATCTGGCTCACGCAACTCGAGCTCGGCCAGCGCCCGTTCGGCCGCCTCAGGGTCCATTCGATCAACGGCGAGCGACGCGAGATTGGCCCACGGTGCACCGCTCGACGGTGCGAGGTCGGCGGCGAAGAGCCATACATCTGCTGCGTCGTCACCCCGACCGGCAACGGCGTACGCGATCCCGAGCTCCAATTGGAACTGGGCGTGGTTGGGATCGCGTGCAACGAGCGCTTCCCATTCGCCGATGGCCAGATCGAGGATGCTCCGCTCACGCTCGACAACCGCCAGGTCGAGTCGGTACCCGGCACGCGCCGCCAGGAGGATGGGATCTCGTGGCGACACAACGATCGCATCATCGATGAGTTGGACGGCACGAGCCGATCCCAGCGTCGTGCCGTCCCGGCCTGCGATCGACGCAGCAATGAAGCCGTATCGGATCGAGTCGGGCCGGAGCGCAACGGCGTCACTCGCTCGCTGGTTGGCCTCGATCCGACGCCCTTCACGCTCGAGATCGAGGGCGTTCGCCACGGCGTGATCGGCGACGAGGTCGAGCGCGCCGGCGACGCCAACGGCCCCAACGAGCACGAGACCAACGAGCCATGTCCCGCGCGGCACCCTGTGCGTAACCGCCGACCTCGTGGTTGCGGCGACCAGCACCCCGGCGAACACCCAGAAGGCTGCGTCCCCTTCGACGGTCGGGAAGAGGAACTGCTGTTGGGCCACGTAGGCAGCAACACCAGCGGCGACACCAGCGAGCCACGGCACACCGCGGCGTACGCCTCGGGTCGCAGCGACGACCAAAGCTCCGGCTCCCAGGAGATACACGACCATGCCCGGAATCCCGGTGGTCACGCCAACGTCGAGCGCACCGCTGTGCGCACGATCCGGCGTAAACGTTCGCCCGTACCGACGTTCGTACTCGGCATCGACCCCTTCGGCAAAGCCGATTCGGTAGCCCTCGAACCCCAGGCCGGTCACCGGATGGCCCGCCAGCACGGCGATACCCACCTCCCACTCGTCGATCCGGCCACGGGCCCCACCCGACTCGAAGTCGAGCGCCGAGGTGATTCGGCCGGCGAGCGGGGTGACTGCAACAACCACGACGCCCACGGCAACGAACCCGGCGACGAGCCCCCGGCGGACACGCACCCACGGTGCGATCGCCGGCCACGCAATCACCACGGCTACCGCGAGTCCGAACCATCCGGCGCGGGTCTGCGATGCCGCTGCAGCCAGGACTCCGACGGTGGACGTAACGATCGCCACACGTCGCCACACCGTCGATCCGAGGCCGTCGACCGCGGCACCGATGCCGATCGGTACCAGCAAGGCGCACGCCGCCCCGAGATAGGCGGGCGTCCCGAAGGGACCGCCCGGGCGGCCACTCGACCCGGCGAGTTCGACCGGAGCGAGCCCGAAGAGCTCGAGCACCACGTAGCCACCAATCCCTGCGAGAGCGAGGACCGCTGCCTTGAGGAGCAGCGGCACCACGTCGTCGCTGAGCGTCGCCGCAGCGAAGAACATGACGGCGAAGAGCGCCCAGGCCAGAAGTCCGAGGTGGCGATCGGGGGTGCCGACCCACGTGTACACGGGATCGACGGCGCGGAGCGACGCGATCGCACCCCACGCAAGGAACACCAGCCAGCCGACAGCCCAGCGGCGCGGAGCCACGAGGCGCCCGTTCAAGGAGAGCACCACCACGATCCCAGCTGCAAGGAGCGTCAGCGTCGCCCACTTGATCGGACCGAATGGGGCGAATCCCCAGGGATCAACGACGAGCGGAACGGCCGCCACGATCGCGCCGAGGAAGATCGCCATCGTGCGGGTGGCCCGAGCGGTCTCCATCGCCGCCCATTCTGGTGGACGGGCCGGGATGCGGTACCGACCCGCGCTGCGTCACCGAGGGATCGTGGTGTGCTTGTACTCGTTGAGCGAAGGCCACTCGAGCAGGTCGAGCACGCGCTCGACATCGTCGATCCGATTGCGGTCCATGAGGCGGACAAACACAGCGGTGTCGCCCTTGATGAATGTTGGGACTCCGAACACCGACCAGCGCTTCACCGCTTCCTGGTGAGCCTGAGCGAGTGCGTCGAGCGGTTCTCCGGTCTCGACCGCTGCTTCGATCTTCGCTGCATCCAGTCCGGCTTCTTCGGCCACACGACGCAACACGGCGACGTCGTCGACATCTGCGCCATCGTCGTGGCGGGCGGCGAACAGGTCACGATGGAAAGCGCGAAAACGAGCGGGGTCGTCCTGGGCCACCACAATCGCCCATGCGTGGGCTCGGGTACCGCGGGTCCCCCGCGACCCGAGCGGTCGATCCCACACGGCCGATTCATCGTCATCCACGTGCACCTGGGACAGCGAGAACGGGTGGAAGGTGACATCCCAGTCGGCGCCGGCTTCGAGTGCGTCAACGACGGTCTCGTTTGCGATTCGCGCAAACGGGCACAGGTAGTCGTAGGTGAGACGGAACGAGTGGGACATTCGACGGGCTCCTTCGCCGGGGCAGGTGGCTGTGGGGGCAACCACCGGACGGCGACTGCGATTCCCCATCGAGCATACGGGACCGTTTCAGCCGGAGGATGACGGGACGATCGATAGATGCAGGAGTTCGATAATCTGAGTCATTCGTTAGCAGATTGCCGCTGCGTTGGGAATATACTCCGGGATTACAGCATTACATGACTACCGACGTGCCGTCGAACCTCGAAAGGACCAACCGTGGAACTCTCCACCACCACCCTCCCGGTGCTCCCACTGCGCAATGGCGTGGTATTCCCGCACATGGTCGTGACCGTCACGGTCGAGTCCGACGAGGCACGGCGCGCGATCGCCGCCGCCGAGTCAACCGGAGGCCGACTGCTGCTCGTGCCACGGGTCGACGGCGAGTTTGCCACGGTGGGAACGATCGCCGAGATCCAGGAAGTCACCGACGGTGATCGAGCCGCTGCCTTGATCGCCGGCGTCGCCCGCGCTCGGATCGGTACCGGCGTCCCCGGCAGCAACGAGGTGCTGTGGGTCGACGCAGAACCGATCCCCGACGATGTGGGATCTGACGACGCCGCCGTTGCCGAGCTGGCACGCGAGTATCGGGCGGTCGTCGGCGAGATCCTCGAACACCGCGGCATCGGAGCCGCCGCCGATCGGATTCTCGACGTGAACGATCCGAGTCAGCTCGCCGACATGGCGGTGTACTCCCCCGACCTGTCGATCGCCCAGAAAGTCGAGGTCCTCGAGACGATCGACCTACCGCAGCGCCTCGAGTTGGTCCTCCGATGGATGAACGAAATCCTCGCCGACATCACCATTCGCCGCCAGGTGCGCGAGGAGGCATCGGAACGTATCGACCGCAGCCAGCGCGAGTACGTGCTGCGCCAGCAGATGGAAGCGATCCGAAAGGAACTCGGCGACTCCGACGGCGACGTGGCATCCGAGTACCGAGCCAAGCTCGCCGACGCCGACGTGCCCGCGAGCGTCGCCGAGGCGGTCGAGCGCGAGATCGAACGGCTCGAGCGCATGAGCGAGCAGAGCCCGGAGCATTCGTGGATCCGGACCTGGCTCGACACGATCTTCGAGGTGCCGTGGTCGCACCGCACTGAGGACCACCTCGACCTAGCCGACGCACGATCGGTCCTCGACGAGGACCACACTGGGCTCGACGACGTCAAGGAACGAATCGTCGAGCACCTCGCCGTCCGCAAGTTGCGAGCCGAACGCGGCCTGGATGCCGGCAGCGGGGAACGCGGAAGCGGGGCGATCCTGCTCCTCGTTGGGCCGCCGGGTGTCGGCAAGACGTCCCTGGGCGAATCCATCGCACGTTCGCTCGGCCGCAAGTTCGTTCGGGTCGCACTCGGCGGGATGCGCGACGAGGCCGAAGTCCGCGGACATCGGCGCACGTACGTCGGTGCCCGCCCCGGACGGATCGTCCGTGCCCTCATCGAATCCGAGAGCATGAACCCCGTGTTCCTCCTCGATGAGATGGACAAGGTCGGCTCGGATTGGCGGGGCGATCCATCCTCCGCGCTGCTCGAGGTGCTCGACCCCGAGCAGAACCACACCTTCCGGGATCACTACCTCGAGCTCGACCTCGATCTCTCGGACGTGATGTTCATCGCGACTGCGAACATGCTCGAGACGATCCCGGCACCACTTCTCGACCGAACCGAGATCATTCGCCTCGACGGCTACACCGACCGGGAGAAGGTCTCGATCGCACGGGACCACCTCCTCCCCCGCCAGATCGAACGCTCCGGGCTGCAACCGGAGGAGGTCGAGGTCGACGATGATGCCCTGGCGTCGATCGTCGACGGCTATACCCGCGAGGCCGGGGTGCGCGGGCTCGAACGCCAGATCGGCAAGCTCGTGCGCAAGATCGTGACCAAGGTGGCGGCAGAAGAGCCAACACCGATCGTCGTGGACGCCGGCGAGGTACGCGATCTCCTCGGCAAACCGACCGTGCACCATGACGAGGCGGCGGACCGCACGGAACTCCCCGGAGTCGCCACCGGACTCGCCGTCACCGGTGCGGGAGGGGACGTGCTGTTCGTCGAAGCATCGGTCATGGAAGGCGAGCCCGGACTCACACTCACCGGACAGCTCGGTGACGTGATGAAGGAGTCGGCGACCATTGCGCTCTCCTATGTCCGGGCCCATGCCGATGAGTTGGGCATCAGCCCCGAACGGCTTCAGCAACGGTTCCACGTGCACGTGCCCGCAGGAGCGATCCCCAAGGACGGCCCATCGGCCGGCGTGACCATGGTGACGGCACTTGTCAGCCTCCTGACCGAGCGCCGCGTCAAGAGCACCATCGGCATGACCGGTGAGGTGACCCTCCAGGGACGTGTGCTCCCAATCGGTGGAGTGAAACAGAAGGTCCTCGCCGCGCATCGAGCAGGACTCACCGAAGTCGTGCTCCCGGAGCGCAACGTCGACGATCTCGACGACGTGCCCGATCAAGTGAAGGACGAGATGACCTTCTTCACGTTTGCGGACATCGACGGGGTGCTGACGGCTGCCCTCGAGGAAGCCCCGGTCACTGTGTGAGCCGAACGGCGGCGAGGGCGTCAGTCGTCCTCGCCGTCGCTCTCGTCGATTTCCACGACGAGCTTGCCACCGTCCATTTCCGCTTCCAGGTACCCGTCGTACCCGGGACCCTCGAATTCGATCTCGACATAGTCGGGCCCGGTCTTCTCCGCCTTCATCGTGTAGCCGGCATAGGGCGCAGCGTCGACGAGGTAGACCTCACCCCCTCCGTAGCGGATTCGCACCCACCCTCCGGTCAACTCATAGGTGACCGTCTCCATCGCCGGTGGTGCGACCGTGGTCGTCGGTGCGCTCGTCACAGGCGGAGTCGTCGTAGTTGACGTCGATACGGGCTCAGGTGCGGTCGTCGTCGGTACGGTGGTCGTCGGCACCGGATCGACTGACGTCGAAGGAAGCGTGGTGGCGCTCGTCGTATCGACAACGGTGCTCGATGGAACGGGGATCGACGCACTCGTGGTCGTCGGGGTTGCAGCCGCCTGGAAGGTGGGCAATGTGGCGGGAGTGTCGGTCACCTGATCCCGGACGGTTCCGACGGCCTGGGTCGCAATGAACACCGACACACCGGTGACGGCCACCCAGGCGAGCACGAAGGCGAGTCGGCGTTGCATGGCGCCATTGTCTCGCATCACCCCGGAATGATGGATAACCGTCGGTTAAGCCACGCACAAACGTCGGTGAGCACCATGGCCATCCTGGCCGGCGTCGGTATCGTGTCGGCAATGGCCAGCGTCCTGCTCATCGAAGACGACCAGCGGATCCGCGCCGCCCTCGCCAGGGTGCTGGCGGAGCGTGGCCACGAGGTCCGCTCTGAGTCGTCCGGCATCGCAGGAGTCGAGGCCGCCGTCACCGGCGGCTTCGACGTCGTTGTCCTCGACCTGGGCCTGCCGGACATCGACGGCACCGAGGTGCTCCGCATGATTCGTTCGGTCAGTGCCGTGCCGGTGATCGTCGCAACGGCACGGGCCGACCAGAGGGAGATCGTGTCGATCCTCGATCACGGCGCCGACGACTACGTCATGAAGCCCTTTTCCGCCGAACACCTGGAAGCTCGGATCCGAGCGGTGCTCCGCCGCTCGGGAAGCGGTGAGGAGACCGACACGATCACCGTGGGTGATTTGACCATCCACCCCGGTGCCCACGAGGCCTACCTCGGCGAGGAACCACTCGACCTGACCAACAAGGAGTTCGAACTGCTCGTGTACCTCGCCGAGCGGCCCGGCACGATGGTGGGCAAGCGTGAACTGCTGGCCGAAGTCTGGCGCCAGCCGTACGGAGGTGCCGACAAGACCGTGGACGTGCATCTGTCCTGGCTGCGCAAGAAGCTCGGCGAGAGCGCGGCCGATCCTCAGTACATCCACACCAAACGCGGCGTCGGCGTCAAGCTGCTCCCGCCCGGTCCGTGAGACTCCGGCTCGTCGTCGTTGCGCTGGCCGTCACGTCGATGGTTGCGCTGGCATTCCTCGTTCCTCTGATGCTCCTCACTCGGGACCTCGCTGCGGACCGCGCCGTCCTCGCCGCCGAACAGGACGCCGAAACGGCGGCGCGCCTCCTGTCTGCCTCGGTCGGGGCAAGCCCCGCCGAAGCGTTCGCCCAACAGGGTCTCACCTCACTGTCGCTCATCCTCCCAAACGGGGAGGTCGTAGGGCAGGCGGTCCCGGCATCCGAGGACCTCAGCGGCCCTCGCGAGGGCGCTGCCGGCAGTCAGGCAGTCGACGGCGGTGTCGCCGTCTACGTCCCGGTGCTCACCAGCGACGGGCAGACCCTGGTCGTCCGCAACTTCGTCCCGGACGCAGACCTCAACAGGAACGTCGGCCGCACATGGCTGACGCTGGTCTCGCTGGCACTCGTGTTGGTCGGCGCAGGAGTTGGTGTCGCGAACTGGCTGGGTCGCTCGATGGTGCAACCGGTCCAGGACCTCTCGCGTGCAGCCAACATGCTCGGAGCGGGCGACCTCGACGCACGGGTTGAGCCGTCTGGACCGCCCGAGCTGGCCTCCGTCGGTGCGGAGTTCAACCATCTCGCTCAGCGTGTCGCGGAATTGCTGCAGCAGGAGCGCGAGACGGCCGCCGACCTGTCCCATCGGCTGCGAACGCCGCTGACGGCGGCCCGGCTGAATGCAGAGAGCCTCCCTGCCGGGGAGATGCGCGAGCGGCTCCTCGACGACCTGGCCGAACTCGAGCGAACCGTTGACCACGTGATCACAGAAGCACGCCGCCCGGGTCTCGACTCGACGACTCGTGTCGACATCGCTTCGGTTGTTGCGGAGCGTGCCGCGTTCTGGCACGCGCTGGCTGAAGAGCAGGGCCGGCCCACCGAGGTGTTCATCGCGTCGACCGCGCCGATGTGGTGTGTCGTCGATCGCTCGGACCTCGAGGCTGCTCTCGACGCCCTGATCGGCAACGTCTTCTCGCACACCGTCGATGGGGTCCGCTACTCCGTGACACTCGACGCACGCGATGGTGACGCACACATCGTCATCAGCGACGAAGGGTCCGGATTCGCCTCGGCCGACGTGATGACGCGCGGTCGCAGCGGGGGCCAATCCACCGGACTCGGGCTGGACATCGCACGTCGCACCGCCGAAGCAGCCGGCGGATGGTTGATCACATCGCCGCCGAATGCTCGTGGCGCCACCGTCACGATGCGACTGCCGCTGGTCGACTGACGGCGCCGGCTCGGTTACCAGTCGGCGCCGGAGTAGGCCGGATCGGGTCCGAGGTCGCCTGCCGGAAGGCCGGACACCCTGGTGAGGCTGTTGAGCAACCGAGCCGAGCCGGACGCATCGAGCCGAACCGTCCAGTAGCCGTCGAGCCAAGAGTCCGCCCGAACGACGGATCCACTCGATCGATCGATTTCGATCACTCGCGACGTGTTGGTTGCGTAGTCCACTTCCGTGAGCAGGAGGGTTCCGGTGTCGGTCACCCCTTCGAGGACCCACGTCCCGAAACCGGTGTCGGTGCGTCCGGAACCAACCGACGTGGTGGCATCGAGGGCTGCGCCGACTCGGGTATCGACAACGCGGAGGCTGCCTTCTTCCATCGCCACGAAGATGCGATTGCCGTCGGTGTCCCAAGCCAGCGACGCAACCGCCGATTGCGGGGTCTGGGCAGTGCCCGGCGAAGGTCCCCACGTCTGGGTCCTACCGGTCACGAGGTCGAGGACCGCAACGGAATCGAAGAACGCGATGACTTCGTTCTCTCGATCCGGATCGGGGATGCAGATCGACGAGGCCACGTAGGCAAGCCGCGAACCGTCGGGGCTCAGGCTCGGACCGGCCCCAGCCGCGACCTCGGTGCGTTCTGCTGTGGTGAGGTCCACGTAGTCGATCCGACCGACGCTGGCGTCGCAGCTGTACCAGAAGTCCTCGAAGCCGACACCGAAGAAGACACCAGTCCCGTCGTTTCCGAGTTGGAGCGCCCCGGGGAAGACGCCACCGCCTGCGTAGAAGTCGGTGACTTCGTGAACCGTAGCGCCAGTGTCGACATCGACAACGGCCAACACGGAGTCGACCCAGGCCACCATGGTGCGTTCACTGAGCCCGGCGACGATCACAGGGGCCTCTCCGAGGAATCGGTGGTAACACCCCACGTCCTGTTCCTGAAGCAAACGGCAGTGCGCCAACGCCTCTTCCTGCGTGGCGAAGTCCCCGGAGAAGACCACCCAATACCCCGGATTCAACGACGGGTAGTCCTCGGAGCGCAGCAGACCGGTACCGAGGTCGACCATGGTGAACGCCTCTTCGGTGGCCGCCGTCTCGTCCCATTCGTCGACGGGAAGCGAGGCGAGGATCGTCGTCCACCGATCGAACTCTGGTGGATCGGCCAGCGTCGGTGCCGCCGTTGTCGTCGTGCTCGACGTGGCCGGGAGCGATGTCGTGGATGGAGCGACGGTGACGGGCGGAACCGAGGTCACGGGGTCGGCCAACGTCGTCGTCGCCTGCTCACCGTCGCCTCCGCAGGAGGCAAGCGCAACCACAACGGCACCAACGGCGAGGGTGCGAACGATAGGGAGCCTGACCTTCACCCCCGCAGGCTACCCGGGACCCACAGATAGGCCGTAGGCGCCGAGCGCCGGATGCAAGCTCGGTATCGTGGCGTGCTCGCCGGAGGCAGCACGATGAGCGAACCGCAACGACAGGCATACCGCGACGGCCTCACGGCAGTCGCACCCCTCCTGGTCGGAGTCGCGCCCTTTGGCCTCGCTTTCGGGGTGGCCGCCGGTCAGTCCTCGATCGGCGCCGGACTGGGATTCGCCACGTCTCAGATCATCTTCGCGGGCGCCGCTCAGCTCGCCGCGGTACAGCTGTTCGACGCAGGAGCGGCTGCTGCCGTCATCATCGCAACTGCGCTCGTCATCAACGCGCGCCACCTGATGTACAGCGCGGCGCTGGCTCCTCACTTCCGTGAGTTCCCGACCGTGTGGCGCCTCATGCTCCCGTACGTGATGACCGATCAGGCGTTCGCCGTCTCGATCACCCGCTACGAGGCGGTCTCCGATCCCGACTACAAACGCCGCTTCTACCTCGGGGCTGCGCTCGGTCTTTGGTTCACGTGGCAGTCGACGACCGGGCTCGGGGCACTCGCCGGGGCCAGCGTTCCGGCGTCGTGGTCACTCGACTTCGCGATCCCGCTGGTCTTCCTCGCACTCCTGATACCGGCGGTCACGAACCGCCCGGGACTCGTTGCCGCCATCGTCGCCGGGGCCATCGCAGTCGCCGGTGCAGAAGTCCCCTACAACCTCGGGCTCATGATCGGTGCGACCAGCGGCATCGTCGCCGGTGTGGTCGCGGAACGGCTGAACCCATGAACCCGTGGATCACCGTCGTCATCATCGGAGTCGGGACCTACCTGTCACGACTGTCGTTCGTCGGCGCGCTCGGGAGTCGAGCCATGCCCGTCTGGGCCGAACGCCCGCTGAAGTACGTTGCGCCGTCCGTCCTTGCGGCACTGGTATTGCCGGCGGTCCTGCTCCGTGATGGAGCACTCGATGTGGCTCCAGCCTCGAACCCCCGGTTCCTCGCCGCGCTGGCAGCAGCCGTCGTTGTGATTCGCTTCAAGTCCGTGTCGTGGGCGATCGTCGTCGGCATGGGTTCCCTGTGGCTGCTGCAGTGGTTGGTCTGAGGGGTCAGCGCGCCAAATCACTCAGACACACTGCGAGTCCGTGTCTAGGTAGTGCCTTCCTCCTCGCCCCGTTGGGCATGGATTCGGCCATCGGTTCCGTGGAGTGAGAGGCCGGTGCCGTGGCCGTATCGGACCTGGATGATCTCGCCGAGGATCGAGATCGCCATCTCTTCCGGTGTTTCAGCCCCCAGGTCGAGGCCGATTGGTCCGTGAATCGTCGCAAGCTGCTCCGGCGTCCAGCCGGCGGCGGCGAGCCGCTCCAATCGGGCCCGGTGCGTACGGCGGCTGCCCATCGCTCCGAGGTAGCGGATCGGAGCACCATGGAGAGCGGGGAACACTGGATCCTCGAACCGCGGGTCGTGGCTCGTGATGGCGACGTACGTGCGCCGATCGGGTTGGTAGCGCTCGAAGACGACATCCGGCCAGTCGACGATGAGCTCGTCGACGTCGGGGAACCGCTCCGGTGTAGCCCACGTTTTGCGGGCATCGGCCACGATGACACGGAACCCGACAACCTGCGCCATGTGGGCCAGAGGCTGGGACACGTGGCCGGCGCCGAAGATCAGCAGCACCGGCGGCGGCGCGATCGTCTCGATGAAGACCCGGCGATCCCCGTAGCCGAGGGTGCGCGATTGCTCCCGTTCCATCAGCTCGCCGGCATCCGACAGGACCGCAGCCACGATGTCCTCCGGCAGCTCCCCGGCGAGGATGCCGTTCTCGGCGTCGATGAGCGCTTTGGTGCCGACATCGGGCCCGTCGATGACCGTGGCCGTCGCCCCGAGTCGTTCGGACTCGACGATTGCATCGACGGCGCTCAGGAGTTCGCTCACCACGGTTCGATGAACACCGAGATCGTCCCACCGCACGTGAGCCCGACCTCGAACGCATCCTCATCCGCAATGCCGTAGGTCACGAGCTTCGGCGTACCCGTTTCGAGGACTCCCTGGGCGTGGAGAAACACGTCGTTCTCGACACACCCGCCGCTCACCGAACCTGCCATGTCCCCGGCCGAGGACACGAGGAACTTGGATCCTTCGGGTCGGGGTGCCGAGCCTTGGACGCTGACGACCGTCGCTACGGCGACGTCCTTGCCTTCGGCCGTCCACCGTCGATGAGTGTCGAGCGCATCTCTCAACTCGGGCCTCCTTGCGTCAGATGATCGGGCTGGCCCGCCGTTGCCGGTCGGGTGCACGCGAAGCCTCGGCTTCGTTGCGGTGCCAAGGGTATCCGACCCGGCGCGACGACTCGCCATCGCCGATCGCTCGACGGGCGGCACACGGGTCACTGGGCCGGGTCTTGGGCCTCGTGTTCGGGGTGCGGGTCGTGCGGGAGATCGAGTCGAGCGGCGCGCAGCAGGGCGAATGGCGTCGGATACAGCAGGTTCGAAACACGCGAGGTGTAGATGTCCGCGTACCGCTCGACTTGGCGGGCGAAGAGACTCTTGTCCTGCCCGGCGCGCATGAGCGGACCCCAGGCGTCATTCTGCAAGCTGCCCGACGTACGAGCCAGCGGGGCGATGTGGTCATCGACCGCCGCAATCGCCGCCCGGGTCGCTTCGATCCGACCCTTCACATCGTCGATGTCGACGAACGGATCGGCGTATCCCAATCGCACTCGTTGATCGCTCACCCGAAGGGCGGCGAGCTCCGCCTCGAGTTGCTGTTTGTCTTCCATCAGTCGGTCGAGCTCGATCTGGCCGGGCAGGAAGTCGACGAGCGACCGGACCTCGCCTTCGAGCTCACGCAGGATCAGCGCCGTCCGCCAGCGCAAGAGTGCTTTCGAGAAGTGCACGTCACCGAAGAGATGGTCGCCGACGTACAGGATCTCGTCACCCGAGAGACCCAGGCTCCGCTCTACCTGGCGGGCGTTGCCGCCGAAGAACACGCCTCCGGCCTCGATCGGACCGAAGTGTGGTCGGAGCAGTCCCTTGGCCTCGTCCTCGACCTTGTAGAGGGGCAGGTCCGACGTGAAGAAGTCGGGCTTGGACGCAGACACGATCACGGTGTCGAACAGCTCTCGCCACGTCGCGCCAGCCGGCAGGAATCGGTCGAAGCTGTAGGTCATGATGCGTTGGGCGTAGTCCCAGTCCGAGTTCGTGATCAGCATCAGCCGCTTGCCGGCGTTGCGTTGATCTCGCAGCGCGAGAACGATGTCGCCGTCGAGGTCGATGAACCGCTCCGGATCGGCCAGGATCTCGGCCTTCAGCTGGCCCTCCTGGTGCGCCGAGTCGATCACCGCCTCGACCCGGCGGTAGCAGTCCGCGTACCCGACCCGTCCCGGAAGCTTGCCGGCATCGAGCAGATCCACGAGCTGGCTGTAGAGACTCGCTTCCGAGAGCGAGAAGAGCGAGTTCATGAAGACAAACCGATCCTCGGCCAGATCGACGAGCGTGCCGCTGTAGACGTTGCGGAGCTCGTCGTAGTCGAGGAACCGGGTGCCGTGGGCTGCTCGGATGATGTAGCCGAACCGGGTCGCCTTGAGCAGATTGCCGAGCTCGAGGTCGATGGCCAGACCCCGAATGACCGCCCTCGGGTCGAACTGCAGGTCCTCCACCGGCCACCCGTCCGCAGTGAGGCGGTCACGGGCATGTTCGAACGCCCGTTGCTCCCACTGATCAACGTGGTAATGCACGAGCGTGTAGTCCATGTCGTACCCGATGGCGCGGATCGAACGCAGGTTCAGCGTGCGGTTGGCGTGGATGCGACGGAGGGGACTCGGTTGAGGAATCTCGTATTCGTTCATGCGGGTCGGTACGGAAGGTACTCGGGCGTCCAGTGGGCCGCATGGATCTGCGCTTCGAGGTCCTCAGATGGCTCGGCGACCCCATCGCGTACCGCCTGCTCGGCAACCGCCCGAGCGACGACGAGCGAAGCCTCGGGTGCCTCCGTGATCGGCGGAACGATCCGACCGGTGGACAACATCTCGTCCCCGACCGTTCCTGCCAACGCTCGAGCCGCCGCGAGGAACATCCGCTCGGTGACCTCGCCGGCCCCGACGGCCAGTGCGCCGAGCCCCATACCAGGGAAGACGAATACGTTGTTTGCCTGACCAATGTGGTGCGTGCGGTCGCGATGTGTCACCGCCGGGAACGGACTCCCCGTCGCCACGACGGCCCGGCCGCCGGTCCACGCGAGAGCGTTCTCGGGCGTGACCTCGGCGTGCGTCGTCGGGTTCGACAGCGGCATGATGATTGGCCGGTCGACGTAGCGGGCCATACGGGCCACGATCTCCTGGTTGAAGATGCCGGCGACGCCGCTCACACCGATCAGCACGGAAGCCCTGGCGTTTCGGACCACGTCGGAGAGGCCGATCGGGTGGTCGGAGATCTGCCAGTTCGTGATCGCAGCGGTCGGTACGGCGAGGCGCTGTTTGGCTGCCGACAGATCCGGCCTGCCTTCGACGATGAGGCCACGCGAGTCGAGCACGAAGATGCGCCCGGCCGCCACATCCGGATCCGCCCCCTCGGCCACCATGGCGGCGGCGACCTGGTCACGGATGCCGATCCCGGCCGATCCTGCGCCGACGACAACCACACGATGATCCGTGAGCTTGCCGCCGATGTGGCGTGTGGCTGCGAGGAGACCTGCAACCACCATTGCGGCGGTGCCCTGGATGTCGTCGTTGAACGACAGTACGTCGTGACGATACGTCTCGAGATTCTTGAAGCTCGTCAGGTTGGCGAAGTCCTCCCACTGCAGCAGGGCCCCGGGATAGGCCTCCTTCACGGCATCGACGAACTCGGCGATGAAGGCGTCGTACTCGTCACCCCGGAGACGGCGCTGGCGCCACCCGAGGTACAGCGGATCGTCGAGGAGCTCCTCGTTCTCGGTGCCGACGTCCAACGAAATGGGGACGAGTCGCGCCGGGTGGATTCCCGCAGCTGCGGCGTACAGGGCGAGTTTGCCGATCGGGATCCCCATGCCACCCGCGCCCTGGTCGCCGATCCCGAGGATCCGTTCGTTGTCGGTGACGACGATGACCGGTCGTGGCCACTTGGGGCGACTCCGCAGCACATCGACCATGCGACCCCGATCGCGCGGAGTGATGTAGATCCCGCGCGACCGCCGGAAGATGCGACTCCATCGAGCGCACGCAGCGGCGACCGTCGGGGTGTAGATGATGGGGACCAGTGCTTCCAGGTTCTCGCTGACCACGCGATAGAAGAGTGTCTCGTTGGCGTCGAGGAGACCGTTGAGCTCGATGTTGCGACCGAGATCGGTGGTCTTCAGCGAGTACTGCTCCATGAAGCGATCGACCTGCTCATCGATCGACGAAACGTGGGCCGGGAGCAATCCCCACAGGCCGAAGTCATCACGCTCGCTCTCAGAGAAGGCCGTGCCCTTGTTGAGCAGCGGATTCTTGAGGAGGTCGACGCCGCGTTGTTCGACGGCGAGGTACGACTCCCCGGTATCGGGGTCGATCTCCGGCCGAAAGCCAAGGGAGGCCATGGGCTGAGCTTAGGGCGGCAGGGAATGGGGGCGGCCGGAAGGCCGCCGGTCGTCAGTCGTCAGTCGTCAGCCACGAGCCACGAGCCACGAGCCACGAGCCACGAGCCACGAGAGCGTGCCGCGCCTGAGGACAGTTGCGTCAACCCTCTACTCGAGGCTCGGGGCTCGACCTCACCACCGCCGCCGCTCGGCTCTGCGGCGTCCCAAGACCAGGATCCGAACGGCGTCCGGGCTCGAAGCTGCTCTCCTAACCCCTACGAAACAGGCGACCGAGCAACAGCACGACGAACCCCAAGGCGGCGCCGAGGGCGGCGGCCTGAGGGGTCGTGAGCAGGACCCGGCTCTCTTCGAGCTCGACGTTGGCGGCCACCACGGCGCCAACGAAGCCCTGGCGTACGGACACCGATCGGGCGCCCATCAGGAGCGCGCCACCCTGTTCGATCGAGACATCACCGCCCGCGAGGAGGGCATTCGAACCACCCATCGTGATGGCGAGGTTGCCGCCCGCAATCGCGAAGTTGCCGCCGCCCTGGATCATCGACATGTCGCCCGAGCTCAGGGCGGCGGTCACGCCGGCCTGCCGAACGGTGACCGAATCGGCGGCAACGATCGGAAAGAACCCGTACCGAGCGGTCGTGTGCGTGTGGGTTGCCTCGTCACTCATGATCGGATCCCTTCGTAGTGATATCCCCAACGGCATCGCCAGCGGCGCATGACCGAATGCGGAGTCGTCGTCACGTTCCTTCTCCATCGAGCTCGGTAACCACTCGCTCGACCTCGGTGCGGGTCGAGGCGATACGTTCCCGGCACGTGCGAATCAGTTCCGCAGCACGGGCGACGCGATCGGTCAGCACGTCGACATCGACGTCGTCGGCTTCGATCTCCTGGAGGATCTGCTCGAGTTCTTCCATTGCGGCGGTGTAGCCGAGCGAGTTCGACTCGGTCATGAAGGCTCCTCTACGTCTCGTCGGCTTGCAGTTCAGTTTGGTCTGGATCGGGCTCACCTGCGGCCACGGCATCGACGGTTGAACGGACACGGCCGGACTCGAACACCGTGACCAGTCCGTCCCCGATCTCCAGCGAAGCCGGGTCGCGAACGATGCGGCCGTCGGTGCGCGTGGTGAGCGTCCAGCCTCGTGCCAGCACGCGAGCCGGATCCAGCGCCGCCACCGTGGCCTCAACGGTTCGAATCCGGCCGGCGGCTCGGGTCAACGCGTGGTCGGCGGCGCTGAGCCGCGACTGGGCGAGGCGGAGCGCGGCGTCGACCTGCGCCACGCGGTGATCCCCCGCAGCAACGACCCGTCGTGCAGTCGACTGCGTCTGCGCATCCGCTTGGTCGAGGGATCGCCGCGCAGCACGATCGACGGCGGCTTCGAGCCGGCCGGTGGCCAGCGCGGCGTACCGGAGCCGGCGCAATGCCGCTTGCTCAGCACGCGTTCCCGCAGCGGCCAGGTCACGGTCGACCCGCAAGAGCCTTCGGCGGGTGGCATTGCCGATCGCTCCTGCCACCGCGTCGAGCCGCTGGAGAAAGCGGTTCACCTCGGCGACCAGCCCCGCAGCGCAGGCCGTGGGTGTGCGGAACGACCTCGCGGCAACTCGATCGACCACCGTCTCGTCGATCTCGTGTCCGATGCCCACCACGACGGGAACCGGTGCGGAGGCAACGGCGCGGGCGACGGCCTCACGGTCGAAGGCAGCCAGGTCACTGCGTGAACCGCCGCCGCGCACGATGGCGATGACTTCGGCGCCGGTCGCTGCGTCGAGTGCGGCCAGCAGCGACGGCTCGGCCTCGAGGCCCTGGACGCGTGTGTCGAGCACGGTCACATCGAACCCAATACCCGAGCCTGCCAGCTCTTCCATGAAGTCGGCATGCGCCGCACTGCCTTCGCTCGTGATGAGGGCAATGTGCTGCGGGACAGCGGGAAACGGCAGTCGTGCGTTGGCGTCCAGCAATCCGTCTTCGGCAAGCGCCTGTACCACCCGAGCGCGTTCGGCGGCGAGCTTGCCGAGCGTGTAGTCGGTGTCGATCCAGATCATGCGAAGCTGCACGGTGCTTCGTGGGCCGTAGTGACTGAGACGTCCGCGAATCCTGACGGCGACGCCATCGCCGAACCGGCCCGCACCGCTGCGCTGCAGCACGCGATTGATCGCCACCTTGTCCGAGGCGAACAGGGTGACCGGCAGGGTCGGGGGCGAGACGGTGTTCGGATCCTCCCCCGGATCGACCAGCGAGAAGTAGACGTGGCCGGACGCCGGCCGACTGAGGTCCCGAATCTCGCCTTGCACCCAGATCTCATCCGGGAAGGCGCGGTCGACGACGCGACCAATCGCAGTCGCGAGCTCCCCAACGGTGTAGGTCGGTTCCCGATCCATCTGGTGCGACGCTACCGCCGCCGAGCGACATGCGCGCCGACAAGGACGTGGGTATCGGTTCGAGCGGATAGCCTGGCGCCCATGGCGTCGTTCTGGGCACGGATCCGTGGTGCGCTCCGCAAGCGCGGCGCTGCAGCGTTCCTCATCGCCTCATTGACGGTTGGGGTGCTCGTCGGGATCGCGGCTGCGGCGCTGTTCCTGCTGGTCGGCTGGTTCGCCGACATTGCGGGAGCCGTCGGAGACGCATGGGGGTCCTGGGCGTCCCTCGTGATTGTTCCGCTCGGCCTGTTCCTCGCATGGCTCATCGCTCGACGGTTCGCTCCCGAGATCGAGAGCGGCGGCGTCACGGAGACCATGGTCGGCCTGTCACTTCACGGTGGCTACCTGCCAACCCGCACGATCGGCCCCAAGGTCGCCGCCACGGCCATCACCCTCGGTACCGGCGGATCGGGCGGTCGAGAGGGCCCGGCGGTCATGATCGGCGGAGCCATCGGCTCATCGCTGGCGCGTTACACCCGCTTTGGCGAGGACCAGGTGAGGAGCCTGATCGCAGCGGGCGCCGGGGCCGGCGTCGGCGCATCGTTCAATGCACCGATCGCAGGAATGCTGTTCGCGCTCGAAGTCCTCCTGCAGAACTTCGCCGTACGACACCTCAATGCCGTCGTCATCGCCTCGGTTGCGGCGGCGGTCACGACCCAGAGCATCGTCGGCGAGGAACGCATCCTCACTGCGCCACCGCATCGCCTCGAGGATCCCGCGGAGCTGCTGCTCTACGCACTGCTCGGTTTGGCGGCGGTGGCATTCGGTGTCATGTTTCTGAAGATCCTCGACCAGGTCGCACAGCTGCGGAACCGGGCGGCATTCCCCGATTGGGTTCGGCCGTTGGTGATGGGTGGCGTCGTGGGGCTCATCGGCCTACTCGAATCCGACGCCCTCGGCACCGGCCAGGACTTCGTTGCCGGACTCCTCCGCCTGGCGACCGAGCGGGACGATGCGTGGTGGGCGCTCGTGCTCGTGGCGATCGCCAAGATGTTCACGAACGCGCTCACTCGCTCAGGTGGCGGCTCGGGTGGGACGTTCATGCCGAGTCTCTTCGTCGGTGCATCGATCGGCGCGGCCCTCGCGATCATCGTGGAAGACGTGTGGAGCTTCTCGGACATCGACCCGGGAGCTTTCGCGGTGGTGGGCATGGCCGCGACGTTTGCGGTGGTCGGACGAGCCCCCCTGACGGCGATCCTGATCGTGTTCGAGATAACCGGCGACTACGGACTCGTCTTACCGCTCATGCTGGCAACCTCGCTGGCAACCTTCCTCGGCGACCGGCTCCAGCCGGCGAGCGCCTACACCATGCCCCTCAAGCGACGCGGCATCCACCTGCTCAAACGTGAGGACATCGATCTCCTCGACACCATCACGGTGGGCGAAGTGATGAAGTGGCCGGGAGCAGTCGTCGGTCCCTCGATGTCGACGGCGGAGGCGGATCGTGTGCTCAGTGCCGAGCGCCATCACGGTATGCCGGTGGTCGACGACGCCGGACTCCAAGGGGTGATCACCGTCTCAGACATTGCTCGTGCCGGCGGACCTAGCGACGACGTCACGGTTGGCGCCGTCATGACGTCTCGGCCGATCACCGTCACGCCGACGATGCCGGTCTCTGCGGCGCTCGCCCGCATGGCAGCACTCGGGTTCGGGCGACTCCCCGTCGTATCCGAGTCGAGTCCGACGGAGCTCGTCGGAATGTTCCGCCGCGAGAGTGTCGTCCGGGCCTACCACCACGCCCTCGGTGCCTCGACGGGACGCCACCTCTACCGCGACCGGATTCGCCAGCGAACCCAACCCGGAGCGTCGTTCTACGAAGTGCCGGTCCCCCACGCTTCACCGATCGGCGGCCAACGGGTCCGCGACATCAAATGGCCCGAGGCGGCCACCCTCGTGTCGATCCGCCGACAGGCCCGGGTGATCATCCCCCACGGCAATACCGTCCTCGAAGCCGAGGACGTCATCACGGCATTTGGAACCGCCGACAGCCGAGTCGAGTTGGCCTACGTCCTCGAGGGCCAATCCCTCGACCCCGTCGACGACGAGGCAACATAGCTCCGCGCCGCCTCGAGAGGACGTGGGACTTGAGACTTGGGACTTGAGACGGCCGGCGAAAGCCGGCCCTACCATTCCCCTATGTCGCAACCCGTTGCGCTCAATCTCGCTGCGGTGATCGTCGCCGTCACCGAGGGGCAGCCGCGCGTCCTCACCGTCACCGGCCCGGATGGTCGACCGGCCATACCCAGCGGGCCGCTGTCGGATGACGATTCAACCCTCGAGCGTGCGTTGCGGCACTGGATCCGGGACCAGGCCGGCATCGAGGTCGGCTACGTCGAGCAGCTCTACACCTTCGGTGACCGCGACCGGGGCTTCACCGCCGGGTGGCGCAACGTCGCCGTCGGCTACCTGGCGCTCGTCCACGAAGCGGCGCCATCACCCGGAGCCGCCTGGCTCGACTGCTACGAACTCCTTCCCTGGGAGGACCAGCGCACCGGACCCCCGCCGAGTTTCGACGCCAGCATCCAGCCGGCGCTCGCGGCCTGGGTCTCGGATGACCCCGACCGCGCCAACCGCGTTGCCGCCGTCTTCGGCGACGCTCCCGGCTTTGATGGAATCCGGGTGCTCGACCGATACGAACTCCTCTACGAGGCTGCGCTCGTCGCAGAGAGCTACGCCGATCACGGCGTTGCGGTACCGGACGACCTGCCCGGATCGACCGCGATGCTCGGCGATCACCGCCGCATCGTCGCAACGGCCCTCGGGCGCCTCCGGGGGAAGCTGACCTACCGGCCCTTGGTCTTCGAGCTGCTCCCCGACGAGTTCACCCTCCTCGAGCTCCAGACGACGGTCGAGGCACTCGCCGGCGTGCAACTCCACAAGCAGAACTTCCGGCGACTCGTCGAACGCAACCGACTCGTCGAGGGAACCGGCCAACGAGCCGATTCGACCGGCGGCCGACCCGCCGAGCTGTTCCGGTTCCGGCCCGACGTGATCCTCGAACGCCCCCGACCCGGCCTGGGAGTGCCCTACCGGTAGGCGCCGTCTTCGACGGCGCCTCGTCGCAGGTCTCAGGTCTCAGGGCTCAGGTCAGGTTTCGGGTATCAAGTTTCAAGTTCCAAGTTTCAAGTCGGACAGCTGACAACTGACGACTGACGACTGACGACTCTCTCTACTATTGCTCGGAATAAGCACAAGTGGTATCGTGTTCTTCTAGTAATGCTCATATAGAGCATAAAGGGAGAACGAAACCACCATGACCACCACTACTGCGCTCACGCTGGGGCCCATCGAGCATCGGCTGGAAGGAATCGTGCCGGACGTCGAGCGGGCAGTTCTCGAGCCGATCATCGAGGAGATCGAACGCCTCAAGGCCGATCGCAACGCCGTCGTCCTGGCCCACAACTACATGACGCCCGACATCTTCCACGGGGTCGCCGACCTGCGAGGCGACTCCCTCCAACTCGCCCGAATGGCAAACGAAACCTCCGCCGAGGTGATCGTGATGGCGGGAGTTCACTTCATGGCCGAGACGGCGAAGATCACCAATCCGGACAAGACCGTCCTGATCCCGGACCTCCGAGCCGGCTGTTCGCTCGCAGAGTCGATCACCGGAGCCGACGTCCGACTGCTGAAGGAGCGCTACCCCGACGTTCCTGTGGTGACGTACGTCAACACCTCTGCGGAGGTCAAGGCCGAATCCGACATCTGCTGTACGTCGTCGAATGCCGTCCAGGTCGTCGAGTCTCTCGGCACCGACCGGGTCATCTTCCTCCCCGACCAGTACCTCGGCCGGTGGGTCGCGAGCCAGACAGACATCGACGTGATCCTGTGGGAAGGCAGCTGTGAGGTCCACGAGAGGTTCACCGCCGACGAGCTCCGGAGCTACCGGGCGACCCACCCCGGCATCCAGATCATCGCCCACCCGGAATGCCCGCCCGACGTTCTCGCCGAGGCCGACTTCGTCGGCAGTACCTCCGGGATGATCAGCTACGTCAAGACCGAGATCCCGCGTCAGGTCGTCATGGTGACCGAGTGCTCCATGTCCGACAACGTCGCCGTCGAGGCTCCACGCACCGAGTTCGTGCGCCCGTGCAACCTCTGTCCGCACATGAAGCGAATCACGCTCGAGGGCATTCGTGATGCGCTCGAGACGATGGAGCACGAAGTCGTCGTCGATGCGGATGTCGCCGTGCGGGCACGACGCGCCGTGGACCGAATGCTCCGGGTCACGGCGCCCGCAGGAGTGAAGTGATGAACATCATCCACCTCGAGACCTCGCGCCCCGTGGTCGTTGGCTCCGGGATCGCCGGACTGACTGCGGCACTTGGGCTCGGCGATTGCCTCGTCATCACCAAGAGCCAACTCGCCGAAGGGTCCAGCCGTTGGGCCCAAGGCGGAATCGCCGCGGCCGTCGGCGACGACGACAGCCCTTCGCTCCACGCCGCCGACACGGTTGCCGTTTCGGGTGGCTTGGGCGACCGGCTCGTCGCCGAGCTCGTCACCCGCTCCGCGCCCGAGCGAATCGAATGGCTCGAATCCCTCGGCGCCCGCTTCGACCGCAGCAACGGGGCCCTCACGCTCGGCCGGGAGGCCGGCCACCGCAGGCACCGCATCGTGCACGCCGACGGCGACGGAACCGGGGCGGAAGTCATGCGGGCACTCCGCGCTGCGGTGACCGAACGTCCCGAGATCGAGGTGTGGAACCACACACTTGCGCTGGATCTCCTGCGCCGCGGCTCGAGGGTCGCCGGCGTGGTCGTTCGGACCCGAGACGGTCGGCTGACGGCGATCTCCTCACCCACCGTCGTGCTTGCAACCGGGGGGATCGGACGCATCTTCTCCAGAACCACGAATCCCGCCGAAGTCACCGGCGATGGGCTGGCCATGGCCATTCGCACCGGACTCCGGATCGTTGATCCTGAGTTCGTCCAGTTCCACCCGACGGCGCTCGACTCGCCGGTCGATCCGATGCCGCTCCTCACCGAGGCATTGCGTGGCGCCGGGGCGGTGCTCGTCGACGAGAGCGGTCGGCGATTCATGGTCGGAGAGCATCCCGACGCAGAGCTCGCGCCCCGAGACATCGTTGCTCGGGCCAACTGGCATCGGCGCAACCAAGGCGGCTCGGTATTCCTCGACGCCACCCATCTCGGCGCCACGTTCCCGGATCGTTTTCCCACCGTGTTTGCGTCGGCAATGGAGGCGGGCATCGACCCCCGCACCGACCTCCTCCCGGTGTCCCCCGCCGCCCACTACCACATGGGTGGCATCGCCGTTGATTCCAATGGTCGCACGTCGCGACCGGGCCTCTATGCCGTCGGCGAGACGGCGGCGACTCGGCTGCACGGTGCGAACCGACTTGCGTCGAACTCGTTGCTCGAAGGTCTGGTCTTTGGAGCTCGTGTCGCCGCGGACGCCCGGGACTTGCACGAGTCGATGGATTCCGGAGCCCCGCTGGTGGTCCCCCAATCGACATTCGACGTCGACTCACAGGACGACGCGGAGACGATGACTGCGCTGCGGACCACGATGTGGAATCACGTCGGTGTCGTCCGCAATGCGACCGGCCTCGACCAGGCCGCTGCAACGCTCGAGTGCCTCGCCCCGAGGACCGGCGTGGGCCCGATCAGCCGCAACCTCGCCACGGTTGCCAACGCCGTCGTCGGCGCCGCCAAGGCCAGAACCGAGAGTCGCGGTGGGCACTTCCGCTCGGACTATCCCTCGCTCGACTCGACCTGGCACCGCCATACCGAGATCATGCCGGGGCCGGAACCGACGGTCGTGATCGGTCTCGCCGAGCGGGTTGTGGCATGAACGTGCTGCCCCCACCCAGTACCGAGGTCGCTGCGCTCATCGAGCGGGCTGTGCGAGAAGACCTCGGCCGCGCCGGCGACATCACGTCGAACGCGGTGATCTCGGCTGCCGTCACGAGCCGAGCACGGATCGTGGCTCGCCGCGCCGGTACGATCGCCGGTCTCGACATCGCAGCCCGGGTCTTCGAGTACGTCGATCCGAACATCGATGTCGAGCTGCTCGTCGCAGATGGGTCCTCAGTAAACACGGGGACGGTTCTGGCCAAGGTGCACGGCCCCACTCGCAGCATGCTCGCCGCAGAGCGGGCGGCCTTGAACGTGCTCGGTCACCTGAGCGGCGTGGCCACTCAGGTCGCCGAGGTGGTCGACGCCGTGGCCGGACTTGCGGTCCAGATCGCGGACACCCGCAAGACGACTCCGGGCCTTCGCTCACTCGAGAAGTACGCCGTGCGATGCGGCGGCGGGATGAACCATCGATTCGGGCTCGACGATGCCGTCATGATCAAGGACAACCACATCGCAGCCACCGGGTCGATTACGGCAGCCGTCACCGCAGCTCGGCAGGCCGTCGGCCATCTGGTGTCGATCGAAGTAGAGGTCGACCGCCTCGATCAGCTCGACGAAGCGGTTGACGCCGGCGCCGACGTTGTGCTCCTCGACAACATGACGCTGGACGAGCTGCGATCGGCGGTGGATACGATCGGTGGACGGTGCGTGCTCGAGGCGTCAGGAGGCATCACCCCCGAGACGGTCCGTGCCATTGCGGAAACCGGGGTCGATGTGATTTCCATGGGATGGCTCACCCACAGTGCGCCGAACCTCGACGTTGCGCTCGACATCGAGGTCGGATCCTGACCAGCCGGTTTGCGGCCGCCGACCCGGACTCCTAGACCGTTCGCCGAAGTTGCTGCATACTTGGAGTGCCACTGGAGGTAGGGGCTCCGACAGGAGCCGACATGACCGACCCGAAACCGCTCGAGCCGGGGCCGGAGGCTCAACGCGAGCCCTGGACCTCACCATTGCCTGAGTCCGGCGAGTCCGAAGATCAGACCGTCCTGCACCCGCGGGCCGATGGAGAAGATGCCGATTTCGAAGCCCTCGAGATGGAGCATCGCTCGATGAGCGCTCAGCGCTAGATCCGTACCCACGCCGAGGTAGGACGCAGCGCGAACGGTGCCCTGTCAGGTCGCGCGCTCAAACCTCAGGAACCTGCCGAAACGCCCGATATATCTACAGGTCGGGCGACTCATTCCCGAGACCCGACGCTCGTGGAACAATGAAACTACCCCCCAAAACAGGCAGGTGAGGATGAACCCCCCGGACACACCGGCTCGGGACGTGACGATCGACGTCCGAGGCGAGGGGTTCGTGGTGCTCTTCCCCGATGACGACGATCCTCGCCACGACCTGATCAACACCTCCTTCTACGTCAAACGATCCGCCAACCTGCCGCATCTCGGTGCAGAAGGCGAACGCAACGTGCTCGAAGACATGGAACAGTTGCGGGCGGACTCTCCGTTCGCCAACGACGGATAGGTTCCGGGGTTTCGACCCGAGCCGGCTCGGGTCGAGTTTCTCGTCGGCCCACCGGGCCCCCTCGTAGTTCGTGCCGCCTCCCGGCCGCCCTCATCGCGTCCAGCACTTTCTGACTTGGAACTTGGAACCTGAGACTTGGGACTTGAGACCTGGGACGCCTCACCCGGGAACTGGAAGCCCATCGAGCGTGTGGCCCGCGGCCAGGCGATCCAGAGCCTCCAGCGTCACGTCGACCTCCGACGTAGTCGTCGTGTGGACGAAGCCGATGCGAACCAGTCCACCGGAGTCGAGCTTGCCAATTCGATCCATCACTTCGAGGGCGTAGTAGTGGCCGGCCCACGTGAAGATCCCGACCTCTCCGAGTCGTGACGACACTTCGTCGGCCGACATCCCCGCAACATCGATCGCAAACGTCGGGGTCCGGCCCGCAGCCGTGTCGATTCCGTAGAGCGTGACACCCGGCATCTCTGCGAGACCTGCCAGGAAGCGCGTGCTGAGCGAAGCCTCGTAGTCGCGGCTGATCTCCATCGCCGACCTGAGCCTTGACCTTCGATCCTCGCCATGCGTTCCGAGGGAGGCGAGATACTCAATCGCCGCGATGACACCGGCGAGGCTCTCGAAGCTCTGCGTGCCGGTTTCGAACTTGCCGGGGGCGTCGTCGGGCGCAGGGCGGATCTTCACCGCATCGAGTGCCTCCAAGGCCTCGTGGCGACCGTAGAACACACCGGTATGCGGACCGAAGAACTTGTAGCTCGACGCCACGAGGAAGTCGCACCCGGTCGCAGCGACGTCCACCGGCCCATGCGGCGCGTAGTGCACCGCGTCCACGAACACCTGCGCACCGACCTCATGAGCTGCAGCAGTGATTGCGGCAACATCAGTGATACTGCCGATTGCGTTCGAGGCATGGGTGAACGCAACGAGCCGAGTGCGGTCGCTCAGCACCTCACGGACTCGGTCGACCGTCACGACCCACCCGTTGTCGGGATCGAAGTCGGCGTAGCGGATTGTTGCTCCCGACTCTTCGGCTGCGATGACCCACGGCCAGACGTTTGCGTCGTGGTCGAGTCGGGTCACGACAATCTCGTCACCGGGTCCCCAGGTCTTGCCGAGCGCTCGACTGACCGAAAGCGTCAGGCTCGTCATGTTCTGCCCGAACGCAATCTCGTTGGGCTGGGCATTGAACAGGTCGGCCATGGCGACTCGCGCCCCATGGTGGATCTCGCCGGACTCCCGGCTCGGCGCAAATGGACCGTCGTGGTTGCTGATCCCGCGTCTGAGGACGCCGGCCATTGCATCAATCACCATTTCGGGAGCCTGGGTACCACCGGGGCCATCGAGGTAGATGGCCGGACGGTCGCCCAAACGTCGGTCGAACGCAGGGAACTGCGCCCGGAACGGGGTCGGATCGAATGCCACCAGCGGCCTCCTCGGAACGGTTCGGTGATCCACAACTCTACGACCGGGCGGGGCGCCTCAGGTCTCAGGTCTCAGGTCGCAGGTCTCAGGTCACAGGTCTCAGGTCTCGGGGCTCGGGTCTCGGGGCTCGGGGCTCGGGGCTCGGGGCTCGGGTCTCAGGTTTCAAGTTCCAAGTTCCAAGTTCCAAGTCAGAAGGTGCTGGACGCGGTCTGGCCGGCCTTTGTGCCGGCTCTCTGGGGTCGCGGCGACCTGCGCGGTGCGATCCCACAATGAGGGCGGCCGAGAGGCCGCACGACTACGAGGAAGCACTTCCCGCCTGGGAACTGCTGACGAGAAACTCGACCCGAGCCTGCTCGGGTCGAAACACCGGGTACCGGGTACTCTTCTCGCCCATGGAACAGCTCAACGGGATGGACGCTGGCTTCCTGAACATGGAGACGCCGGTTCAGCGAGGCCACGTGGGTGGAGTGGTGATCGTCGATCCGTCCACGGCGCCCGACGACTGGGGCTACGACACGATTCGGGCACTCATCCAGGACCGGATCCATCTGCTGCCGCCATTCCGCCGCCGCCTCGTCACCGTGCCGTTTGACATCGATCACCCGTATTGGGTCGAGGACGACGCATTCGACCTCGACTTCCACCTGCGCCACATCGCCGTCCCGTCGCCCGGCGATGCCGAGACCCTGGCCACCCTCGTTGCTCGGATTCACGAACGACCGCTCGATCGCAGCCGGCCGCTGTGGGAGATGTATGTCATCGAGGGCCTCGACGGCGGTCGGGTGGCCACCTACACCAAGCTGCACCACGCCGCAGTCGACGGCGTCTCCGGCGCTGAAATTCTGACCATCCTGCTCGATACCTCGCCGGACGATCACGACATTGGGGTTCGCCACGCCCCCGATCGCGAAACGAAGCGCGCAACCCGCGTCCCGGGTCAGGTTGAGCTTCTGGCGAGAAGCGCCCTCTCGGCTGCCGTCCGTCCGGCGAAGGCGTTCCGTCTCGGCTACGAAGTGGCGCGGTCGATCCCCGGTCTCAAGCCCCTCGAGTCGCTGCCGGCGCTGGTCGGGCTCGGCCGGGAACGGGACGAGCTCCTTTCCAGGCCGAGCCTCGTTGCGCCGCACACCGTTCTCAACGCTCCGATTACGCCCCATCGACGATGGGCGTTTGGCGACATCGCGCTGGGAACAGCCAAGGCGATCAAGGACGCTGCCGGGGTCACGGTCAACGATGTCGTCATCGCTACTGCTGCGGGAGCGGTGCGTCGCTGGCTCGTCGAGAACGACGCACTCCCCACCCGGTCGCTGCAAGCCATGGTCCCGATCTCGATTCGCACCGAGTCGGAGGAAGGGGACATCGGGAACAAGGTCTCGGCGATGATCGCTCCCATCGGCACTCACCTCGAGGATTCGGTCGAACGTCTCGAGTTCGTGCACCAGACGATGCAGGTCGCCAAGGAGACTCACCAGGCCACGCCGGCGACCCTGCTGCGCGACTTCGCCGAGTTCACCCCGCCGGCGGTCGCCGCCCGGGCAGCTCGTCTCGTGTTCCGCAACGGACGCGCCGGCAGGATCACTCCGTTCAATCTCGTGATCTCGAACGTCCCGGGGCCCAACTTCCCTCTCTACCTCGCAGGAGCTCAGCTCGAAGGCCACTACCCGGTATCGGCCATCATCGACGGAGCAGCTCTCAACATCACGCTCCACAGCTACCGAGGCATGCTGTGCTTCGGCCTCGTCGCCGACCGCGAACTCATCCCCGATCTCTGGGATGTGATGGGGTACGTTCGAGACGAGTTCGCCGCCCTGGAGGACCGCCTCACATGAGTGAGGAAGCGTGAAACGACCTCCAATCATCGGCGCCATCGTCGACCCGATTCGGGCATCCGGAGAGTTCGCAACCTCGATGGGACTGCTGCCCTTCCGGTCCCGACTCCCCGGCGGAAACGGCGGGCCGGCCATCGTCTACCCGGGGTTCATGGCGACCGATCGATCGACCGGTCCCATGCGCCGCATCCTCGCCAGTCTCGGCTACGACGTTCACGGGTGGGGACTCGGGCGCAACGTAGGCCCCACCGAACGGGTGACCCAGGAGATGCCCGAACGGCTCGCCGCCCTCGCCGATGCGGCCGACCAGCCGGTCCGACTCGTGGGATGGAGCCTCGGCGGTGTGTACGCCCGTCACCTCGCAGCGCGGCGCCCCGACCTCGTCGCGACGGTGGTCACGCTCGGTACGCCGGTGCGGTCCGATGTCACCGAAGCGAGCAACGCCAGCGGCTTGTTTCGATTGCTGGCTCCGGTCCACACGCCCGGCCACCCGTTGCTCGACGAAGGTACTCCACTCGAGGTCCCGGTCACGGCGATCCATACCCGGTCGGACGGCATCGTCCATTGGGAAACGTGCGTCATCGAAACGGCGCCCAATGCCGAGAACCTGCGGGTCGCCGGGAGCCACACAGGGCTCGGATTCAATCCGGCCGCCGTCTACGTCATCGCCGATCGTCTGGCTCAGACCGACGGTGCCTGGGTTCCGTTCGAGGTTCCCCGGTTCTACCGAGGCGTGATCCGGCACGAGCCACCACGTTGAGCATGCTTGGCCTGGACAAGTCGATACCGATACATTCAGGTCCATGGCACCACCGCGTCTGATCCCCGTCATCCTCTCCGGCGGAAGCGGAACCCGTCTCTGGCCCATGTCGCGGCCCCAAGAACCGAAGCAGCTACTCGCCATGCTCGACGAGCGGACGATGCTCCAGTCGACGATCGATCGCCTCAGCGGGATCCCCGACGTGAGCAATCCGATCATCGTGTGCGCCGAGAGCCACCGGGATCTGGTGGCGTCGCAGGCCCCAGATGGAACACAGCTGATCCTCGAGCCGACCGGGAGGAACACCGCGCCGGCCGTCGCCGCTGCGGCGTTGATCGCTGAGGCCGACGGTGGCGGCGTGTTGATCGTCCTGCCGGCCGACCACGTGATCCGCGACGTTGCTGCGCTGCACGAAGTCATCGTGCGCGCCGTGCCCGTCGCAGCCGACGGCCATCTCGTGACCTTCGGCATCGTTCCGACCTATCCCGAGACCGGATACGGATACATCCACGCCGGATCCGAGGAACGCCCCGGGGTGCGTCGGGTCACTGCGTTCGTCGAGAAACCCCCGCTCGACGTTGCACAGACGTATGTCGCCGGCGGAGACCACCTCTGGAACAGCGGGATGTTCGTCTTCCGATCGGACCGGTATCTGGCCGAGCTGGAACGGCACGCTCCCGAAATCGTCTCGGCAACGAAACACGCGCTCGAGGCCGGCCGACGAGACACCGGCGTACGCCACCTCGATCGTGATGGCTTCACCGCCTGCCCGGCGGACTCCATCGACTTTGCGGTGATGGAGAAGACCAACGACGCCATGGTCGTGCCGCTCGATGCCGGCTGGGATGACGTTGGTTCCTGGTCGGCGCTGTGGAACCTCGCAGATCACGACGACGCCGGGAACGCAATCACCGGCGATGTGCTCGCGATCGACGTGATCAACAGTTACCTGCGGTCTGAGGCGCGATTGGTCACGGCAGTCGGTGTCGAGGACCTCATCATCGTCGAGACGGCCGATGCGGTGCTGGTGGTTCCCAAGGCGGAAGCGCAGCGTGTGAAGGACGTCGTTGCGGCTCTGGCTGCTGAGGGACGACGAGAATCCACCGAACACCTCGGGCACATCTCCGCCTGGGGCCGATCGGAGACGCTGGAACGCGATACCGACCACGAGGTCCGCCGTCTCGAGATTGCGCCCGGGGAGGAGATCGCGCTGCAGTCCAGTCCCGATCGTGCCGAAACCTGGGTCGTGGTATCCGGAAGTGCCGTCACATCGCACGGCGGAAACGTCGCCGTCGGGAGCTCGTTCACCCCACCACCATCGGGTGAGTGGACGCTGGCGAACCGTCACGACGACCCGCTCGTGGTCATCGCCGTTCAGGTCGGCGGCGGCATCGACGATCGGTCGAGGAGAACAACGTAGTGCTTGCAGTAATGACGTTCCTTGGGTTCATGGCGCTTGCCGGGGTCTTGTTCTTGCGGATGCTCAAATCCCGTGAGGAGCAGCACGCTCCGACTGAGGAGGACCTCCGGATCGAACGCCCCAAGCGGATGAGCGCCCGGGAGCGGAAGCTGGCGAAGATCAAGGAGTTCGAGGAATCCCTGCCACCGAGACCGACGATCCAGGAACTGATGGCCGATGAAGTCCGCGAGACCGGCGTCGATCAGATCCCCGGGGGCGACGAGCTGGAGATCCCGGTCAGGCTGAAGGTGTGGCATAGGGACGAACATGTACGGCGGGGATGCGCCGAGGGCGCTCTGCGCTTCGTCGTCACGGACGGTGTCGACCGTGCAACCGCAACCGAGGACGACGTCATGCTCGTGTGCGACGCCGTTGCCGCCCCCTCAGCCGACCTCGACGAGTCGGCCGACGACATGACCGATGAGCCCGCAAGCGACGCCGAGCCCGTCGAATCCGACGATGCCGACGCCGACGCAGGACCAGCGTCCTGACGACTTCCCCGATCGACGAAGAAGCGGGAACAGAAGCCGCCCCAGATTCGTTGTGGGAGGTGAGTCAAGAAACTCCCTCCCGCTCCAACGGGTTGATCCTCCTCCCGCCGGTGCCCCTCCATGAGGGGCACCGCCGCGTTGGCGCCACCCCGTAGACTGCGCCGCCGCCTCTCCAGGAGCCCGTGTTGGACGAGTCCAAGATCGTTGCCGTCTTCGGCGCATCGGGGGTAAGCCCCGGAACCGACGCATACGCCGCCGGTGTCGTCTGCGGACGGATGCTCGCCGAGCGAGGCTTCACGGTGGCAACCGGTGGCTACGCCGGGATGATGGAGGCAGTGTCTGCCGGCGCGGCATCGGCCGGCGGTCGGGTGATTGGTGTGACGGCACCCAGCGTCTTCCGTGGTCGCCACGGCGCCAATCGCCACGTTGGCGAGGAGATCCAAGCCGACACGATCACCCAACGGATCCACGAGCTGGTCGATCGCGCCGATGCCGCGATCGCCTTACCGGGAAGCATCGGTACGGTCACCGAGCTGCTCGTCGCCTGGAACGTCGCGTTCGTCGCGCAGTTCGGCGATACCGCGGACTACCCCGTTGTCGCCGTTGGACGCGTGTGGCGTGATCTGGTCTCCCAACTTGCGGCCACACTCGACACCGACGCTGGTTTCGTCACCTGTGTCGATGGCGTCGAGGCTGCCGTCGATGCCGTAGAACAGCAGCTCACCAGCCAACCTCCGGCGACGGGCCTCCGTGACGGCAACGGCGGTACCCTGCACCGTCAGACACCGCCGGCACCCACGGACCAACCTGGGGCCTGGTCGCGGGGCTCGCAGCAGGAGGACACATGATGGAAGGCTTCTATCTCGGTGGAGTCGTCGATCCCGCCACGGGCGACCGAACCGATGAGCTCATCGACTACGACCCCGGTGACCTGACCACCCACGGCGTGATCGTCGGGATGACCGGGTCCGGCAAGACGGGCCTCGGCATCATCTACCTCGAAGAGGCCCTCCTGCGTGGGATACCGACCCTCATCCTGGATCCCAAGGGCGACATGACGAACTTGCTGCTCACGTTCCCGGACCTGCTCCCGAGCGATTTCGAGCCGTGGATCGACGAAGCGAAAGCGCGCAAGGAAGAGAAGACGATCACCGAGCTCGCGACCGAAACCGCTGAGCTCTGGCGTAAGGGTCTCGGGTGGTGGGATCAGGACGGATCGCGCATCGCTGAGCTCGAGTCGGCTGCGGGATTCACCATCTACACCCCGGGATCCACCTCAGGCGTCCCGGTCAACATCGTCGGGTCGCTCGCCAACCCCGGACTGGATTGGGACACCGAAGCCGAGGCACTTCGCGAGGAGATCCAAGGATTCGTCTCCGGGCTCCTCGGGCTGATCGGCATCGATGCCGACCCAATCTCCTCCCGAGAGCACATCCTCCTGTCGAATCTCATCGAACACGGATGGCGGCGTGGAACCGACCTCGATCTCGCCACCCTCCTGGCGCAGATCCAGGCACCCCCGATGCGCAAGCTCGGTGTCTTCGAGGTGGACACGTTCTTCCCCGAGAAGGACCGCATGGCGCTGGCGATGAAGCTCAACGGCTTGATTGCATCGCCGGCCTTTGCCTCGTGGACCGAAGGGCCGGATCTCGACATTGAGCGCCTGCTGTGGGACGCCGACGGCAAACCGCAGGCGTCGATCATGTACCTGGCGCACCTTTCCGAAAACGAACGGCAGTTCATCGTCACCCTGCTGCTGTCACGGGTCGTCACCTGGATGCGCCGTCAGGCCGGCACCGGCGACCTCCGCGCGCTCGTGTACATGGACGAGGTCTTTGGCTTCGTGCCACCCACCGCTTCGCCTCCCGCGAAGCAACCGATCCTGACGCTTCTCAAGCAAGCCCGTGCGTTCGGAGTCGGGCTCCTGCTCTCAACCCAGAACCCGGTCGATCTCGATTACAAGGCGATGTCGAATGCCGGCACGTGGTGCGTCGGGCGGCTGCAAACAGAGCGTGACAAAGCCCGCATCGTCGAAGCCTTGAAGTCCGCCCGCGGTGACGTCGACGTGAAGGCACTCGACGCGTCGATCTCGGGCCTCGACAAGCGCCAGTTCCTCCTCCACAACACGCACGAGCCTGCGCCGCAGATCTTCGGCACTCGCTGGGCACTGTCCTATCTGCGGGGCCCGCTCACCAAGGAGCAGATCGGACGCCTCACCGCCGATGCTCCGGCGCGCAAGGCAACGCCGCAAGCGATCAACGAAGCACCGATCCCGAATGCCGGGGCGGAGGCGGCGGCCGAGATCGCCCGGGAAGCCGCGCCGGCCCCGGACCTCGGCGAGTACGAGACGCCGGTGATGCCACGCGTCGCCGACGGTGTCCCGGTGCGCTATCTGAGTGCTTCGGCCCCATGGTCCGGCCAGGTTGGGGCCGAGCCGGGGAGCACATTGCTCGAGCCCGGACTCGCCGCCCGGGTTCACGTCACGTTCGATGAGCGACACGCCGACCTGGTCCACGAGGACGAGTGGGAGGCGTTCTTCATGCCGCTGCGCGAACGCCTCGATCAGGAGGACCGCTACGACGTCGACCACGACGACCGCGACTTCATCACCGATGCTCCGGCGGGGGCTACGTACGTGATCCCCGAGGCGAAGATCGACGGAGCTGCGTTCTTCCGCACGGCCGCTTCGGAGATCAAGAAGTACCTGTACCGGGACCACTCGATCACCTTGCTCCGCAACCCGGAACTCGACCTCGTCGCCCGAGTCGATGAGGACGAGACATCGTTCGCCCGGCGTTGCGACGGCGCGGCCCAGGATCGCGCCGACGAGGAAGCGGCATCGCTGCGTGACAAGTACGAGTCCCGCATGAAGCGTCTCCGCACCGACTTCGACAAGGCCGAGCGTCGTGCCGCGGAGCTCGAAGCCGACCTCCAGGGGGCCCGTCAGGACCAATTGCTGGACTCGGCCGGAGCGATCTTCGACATGCTGCGGGGCCGCCGCCGGACGCGTTCGATCACCGGATCGTCGCGCTCGCGTGCCTCCCGACGTTCCAAGGAAGCGCGCCTGGAGAGTGCCCACGGCAAGGTCCAGGATGCGTGGCAGGCCATGTCGGACCTCGAGCAGGATCTCCTCGACGAACTCGAGGAGATCAACGACCGATGGGAGGAAGCTGCGGCCGCCATCGAGCCGCTCGAGGTCGGGCTCGAGAAGGACGACATCCAGGTCGACGAGCTCACGCTGGTGTGGGTGCCGGTGGGACGCTGATCCGCCTCGTCACCACGATCGGGACTCCCGAGCGCTAGCCTGACGGTATGAGCGAGCGGCCAGCAATCGTCAGCATCAACGAGACTGAGGCGGGGGAGGACATCCGTATCTCCATCGCCCTCACGTGGAAGGATGCGGAATACGTCGGCGAGGCCTCCGGTCCTTCCGGCTGGAGCTATCGCCCGCGACTCATCGGCGAAGCGACCCTGCGAGCCGTCGAGGCAGTGACGGACAACAGCGTGCAGCTCGGGCTGGCGGCGATCGCCACTACCCCATTGGGCTCAGCACAGGTTGCGATGGCCCAGGTCACGATGGACGGCTCGGACGAACCTCTCGTGGGCAGCGCACTGATCGGCACCAACGATGAGGCGGCTGCGACCGTCAAGGCCGTGCTCGATGCCATCAACCGTCGTTTGGTCGGCGTGCTCTGAACGAGCCGCCCGGGACTACTCGTCTCCGGCGATCGCCCACAGCAGATCGCGCACGCTGACAATGCCCAGCAGCTCTGAGCCGTCGACGACCGGCAGGTGCCGGTAGCCGGTCTGCATGAGCCAGATCACCGCTTCTCGCACCCGAATGTCGGGGGCGATGGTGTCGGGCGACTCGGTCATCCAGTCTTTGACCAACTCGTCTTCGAGGTCGGCCCCATCGGCAACGGCAACGACGAGATCATGCTCGGTGAGGATGCCGACCAGGCTTCGCTCCGCAACGACTGCCACGGAATCGACACCGGTCTCCACCATGTGCTCGGCGGCTTCAGCCAGTGTCGCTTCGGGGCCCACAATCGTGGCCTTGCCACCGACCAGTGACTCCAATCGCATGAGGGAACGCTAGCCGCACGGTCATCCGGTCGCCCAAACGGCTTGGTGGCCTTCGGCCGCAGTACTGAGTACCGAGTACTGAGTAGTGAGAGTGTGCGATCAGTGATCGACGAGTGCTGGCGTACTTGCTACGCAAGTCCGTCTGGAGTTCGCAAAGCGAACTCCCACG